>JBCBYB010000019.1:0-87251 GCA_039816045.1 Pseudomonadota bacterium | reverse complement strand
GACGAGGCGTTCGGCGCGGCCACCGAGGTCACGCCGAAGTTCATCTCGCACTCGAACCCAGGCAGCCAGTGGATCGCGGGCAAGGAACTGCGCCAAAGCTGGCGGGGGTTCCAGACGATCCGATATGAGCCCAAGGTCACGCGCTTCGCCAAGCACGGAGCGCTCGCACGATGGCCTGCGAGATCGCCAAGACCGAGGCGCGAGATCTCCGCCAAACTCCGAAGGACGGTCGAGATGCTCTTCGCCCACCTCGAGCGCATCCTGGGGTTACGGCGGCTACGATTCCGCGGGCCATATACCAGCGATCCAGAAAAGAGATCTTACGCGGAGCAGTTCAAAGCCCGCCGGCCAAACGGAGCGTTCGCGAGACACCGCTCTTGATGATGCGCACGCTGCTGCGATCTACACGACCGATCCGCCATCCCGTGACCTTGTCTCCGGTCCTTGCGGTGAGGACGCGGCCATCCGGCAGACGCAAGAGAGACTGCTTTGAACCATCGAGACCGAACACCCCAAGCAGCACGAGGTCACCTTCTCCGAAACCGGAAGCCGATGCGCTCGCGCTGGGTGTCCGGGTGGCAGCCGTCCGGACCGGGGCGGGAACGGCCTTGGGCCTTGTGGCGGGCAGTGGTGACGTGCTCACAGGATCGCTTAGGCGCACGTACCCTGCGACATAGGGGTCCGGCCGCGGCACTGGAACGCGCCGCGCCGCCACGTCATCAACCGGGCGAGACGCCCCCTGCGCTTCGGCTTGGTCTGCGATCGAGGGTGTCTGTGGGGGCTGCGCCCGGACTACGGCTATCGCGGCGGTATCAGGCGCCGTGACACTGAGGCCTTCGGGTCTCGGGGGGGCTGCATCCCCGGCGTCTGTGGCTGCGCTCGCATCCGGGACCGCGAGATCCTCGCCTGCAATCGCTTCTTTTTCCAGATCTGGAATGCGCGGATGCCTGGCCGGCTTGGGGACATCAGGAGACAAAACGATCAAGGGCGCGCGAAGCGGGGCTGCCCCGTGCGCCTCATCGGCCGGGATCAAAGGCGCTGTTAACCGAGTGTCGAAAACCCCCCGCCCCTGGAGCGGTCCCGGCGCTTCGAAGCCGCCCCGTACCGTCTCGATTGTCGGCGGGGTTACCGGTGACGGGGAGTCAAAGTCGGCGTGCAATTGTGAGCCGGGTGTTCGCAAGACATCGGTTGTGGAGGTCAACGGTTCGGGGGAGATGCTCCCCGGTTCCACGGGAAATGGGTTCAGAGCGACTACATGGCGTCCACTTGGCTCAAGGGCCTGCCATAGCGGTTCCTTGCCGCTGGTGGGGATGCCGACACGTTCTGGGAGCAGCGTGGCCAGCACCACCGAAAGCACCAGTCCCGCGAAAACCAACGCACCTGCGGTGTTCGCTCCTCCGCGCCCCTCGGCTGTGGAGGTGCCCGAGGCTTCGGCGGGTGCGGTCGTGACGACAGGATCATCAAAAGATTCACAGAAGTCGATCTGTTCGGGCAGCCGGAACTCTGGGAGGGCGTCCCCAAAGGCCGCGAGATGGCCCAAACTGGACACACGCCCTGGAACAAACCCCCAGTCCGCGGCATACGCCCGGGCCTCATCGTAGGTTTGGCGATGGCCAACCAGGCACGACCGTTCTCCCCCGAGAGCATGCCGCAGAAAAGCAACGACCATCTCATCCGATGGAAAGCCGGCCAAATCAGGCAAACACGCGCTAAACTTGGCTGCCTCCGCCGCGTCCCCTCCAGAAGGCAAGGTGATGGAGAGGACCTGTTGCGGAGGGAGCAACAGCAAAACCGGCAGATCGATCAGCCCAAGGCGGGCCGCTTCGTCTCTGAGGAGACCGATCTGCGTGGAGAAGTCATCGGCCGTTGGATCTGCACTCAGCGGGCTCCACCAACTCCCATCATGCGACCGCACCCAGAGCCCGACGGCGTTGTCATCGAACGAGAGGGCCATGCGCTCTGCGCTGCCTTGCCAGAGAGTGGCGGACGATGGCGGGCTACAAGACGCGTGTAGATCGCTTCCTTTGCTCACCATTTGCCCCGCCGATCTGCCGTCTCTCCTACCGTCAAGAGTTTGCCGAATGATGGCGCACTTGGCGAGTCCGCCCCCTTGCACCCTAACCGGCAGCCATGTCAGACAGAGGTGGCATTCAGCGGGTTGCACGACACACGGGAGACCACACAATGGAACGCGCGCATACGAATTCGGTCCTGAGTGAGGCTCTCTGGCCAGCTACCGGATCATCGATGTTGGTCCGTCGTGCGCTTCTCGTGGCTGCTGGTGTCTTGGCACTTGTGATCGCGGCGAAGATCAAGGTCCCGTTCTGGCCTGTACCGATCACCATGCAGACCTTTGCCGTGCTTTCGATTGGTGCAGCGTTTGGAGCGCAACTCGGTGCCGTCACGCTGTTGGCCTATTTGGCGCTCGGCGCCATCGGCTTGAATGTTTTTACCGGATCCTCCGCCGAGACTTATGGCATCGAGTACATGATGGGGACAACCGGCGGGTATCTTCTGGGCTTTCTGCTGGCGACCCTGGCGCTTGGCGCCCTTGCCCGGCGCGGCTGGGACCGCTCTCCGCTATGGATGGTCGGCGCGATGGTGATTGGGCTCGTCCTGGTCTACGTCCCGGGTGTTTTGTGGCTTGGCCACTTGCTGGCGGCAGATAAGGGCTGGGCCTGGGTGCTCGAGTGGGGTTGGCTGGTCTTCATGCCGGCCGAGGCGCTGAAGCTCGCGCTTGCTGCACTGTTGTTCCCTGTACTTTGGCGGATGGTCGCCCCGGCTCGCCGCTAAGCCGGGAGCCGGAACAGCCCCCAGCGGGCATGCTGCCAATCATCCACCACCCGGACTACCGCATCCCGCTGCGGCCCGGCCATCGCTTCCCGATGTCGAAGTATGGCTATCTCCGGGAAGCCCTTGAGCGGAGAGGGTTGATGCCGGAAGGGGCAATGCTCGCCCCCTCGCCGGCAACCTCTGCGCAGATCTCCCTTGCGCATGATCCTGACTATGTGAACCGGGTCTTCGACGGCGCGCTCACCGATCTAGAGGTTCGCCGGATCGGTTTGCCCGGGAATGCAAAGGTCACCCGCCGCGCCCGCCTGGCAACTGCGGGGACAATGCTCGCCACATGGATGGCGTTAGAGCATGGGATCGCCGCAAACACAGCCGGTGGTTCCCACCACGCAGGCCCAGAGGGCGGCGCCGGGTTCTGCGTGTTCAACGACGTCGCAGTGGCCGCTATGGCAGTGCTCGATCGAGAGGGGCCTTCACCCATCCTGATCATCGACGCTGATGTGCACCAAGGTGACGGGACGGCGCGGATTTTTGCAAACGAACCACGGGTGTTCTGCTTCTCGATCCACGCGGAGAAGAACTACCCGGCCGAGAAGCCCTCTTCGGACCTCGATATCGGTCTACCCGACGGCACCGGGGACGCCGACTACCTCGCTGCACTCAGCGCGGGTCTCAAGCGGGCAATGGATGAGAGCCAACCTGCTCTGGTGTTCTACAACGCCGGGGTCGATGTTTGGGAAGGGGATCGGCTTGGCCGCCTCGCGCTTACGTCCGAGGGTGTCCGCGCGCGGGACAGGCTGGTGATCGAGACCGTACGGGGCGCCTCGGTGCCCTTGATAGGCGCGATCGGCGGCGGGTACGATGATGATCCGGAGCGATTGGCGAACCACCACGCCATCCTTTTCGAGGAAGCGGCCCGGGTTGCCGGGGCCTAGGCGCCCTAGTCCTCTCGGTCGGCGAGTGCACGCTTCAAACTGATCGACCAGGCCAAGGTCGCGACCGCGACCAATCCGATGAGAATTGTGGCAATGGCGTTGATCTCAGGCGTCACTCCGAGCCGCACCGAGGAGAAGATTTTGATCGGAAGCGTGGTCGAGCCCGGACCCGACGCAAAACTCGCGATCACCAGGTCGTCCAGCGAAAGTGTGAAGGCGAGCAACCAGCCAGAGATCACCCCGGGTGCGATCATTGGCAGCGTAACCCGCCAAAACACCGTCGCCGGGCGCGCCCCGAGATCTTGTGCCGCCTCCTCAACCGATCGATCGAAACCGGCGAGGCGTGCCTGCACCACCACCGCGACATAGCACATCGAGAACGTCGCATGCGCGATGACGATCGTGAGAAAGCCTCGGTCCAGCGACAACGAGATAAAGGTCAGCAGCAGAGAGAGCCCTATGATCACATCCGGCATCACAAGCGGCGCCAGGACCATGCCGGAGAACAGCGTGCGGCCGAAGAACCGCGGCACACGGGCCAGCGTGATCCCTGCCATCACACCAAGACACGCCGCGAGCGTCGAGGAGGTGATCGCGACCAAAACAGAGATTTGTGCCGCGTCGAGCAGCCCCTCATTCCTAAAAAGCTCGCCATACCATTTGAGCGACCAACCGCCCCAGACGGTGACGAGCTTTGACTCGTTGAAGCTGTAGATTACCAGGATGACGATCGGTAGGTAGAGGAACGCGAACCCAACGGCCATCATCACCGTGAGCGATAGACTCGGCCCACGACGCATCAGCCGGTTCCTCCCTTACGCGCTATCTTTTGGAAGATCACGATGGGGACCACCAGCACCAGAACCAGCAGCACCGCAACGGCCGACGCGACTGGCCAGTCGCGGTTTTGGAAGAACTCGGACCAAAGCGTTCGTCCGATCATCTGCGTTGACGCTCCGCCCAGCAGTTCCGGGATCACAAACTCGCCAACCGCTGGGATGAAGACGAGAAAGCAGCCGGCGGCGACACCCGGCAGGCTGAGCGGGAACACCACCCGCCAGAACACCGTCCGCGCGCGAGCACCGAGATCCGCAGCTGCCTCCAGGAGCGATGTGTCCAGCTTCTCAAGCGACGCATAGAGAGGCAGCACCATAAAGGGCAGGTAGCTGTAGACGATGCCGATATAAACGGCGACCGGCGTCAGGTGCACTTCCAGCGGCTCTGTGATGACTCCGATGGACAGCAGAACCAAGTTCAACAGCCCCTCGGTTTTGAGGATGCCGATCCAGGCATAAACGCGGATTAGGAACGACGTCCAAAAGGGCAAGATCACCAGCGTCAGCAGAATCGCTCGCCAGGTCGGGCCGCAGCGCGCCATGCCATAAGCCATCGGATAGCCAACAAGGAGCGTCAGAAGGGTGGATATCCCCGCGATCCGAAGGCTGTTGAGATAACTGTTCACGTAGAGCGGATCGGAGAACAGGAAGGTGTAGTTCTCGACGATGGGGTTGGTCAGATGCTGCCATGCAGCCGAGAAACTGTCCCACTGCGGCGCGAAGGGCGGCATCGCAATCACCGGCTCTGACACCGATATCTTGAGCACAATGAAGAATGGCAACAGGAAGAAGACGGCCAGCCATGCATAGGGCACGAGGATCGTGAGCCGCCGTCCCCACCCCATTCCGCGTCCCGACTGCGCCATGCACCCTCCGCCGTTTGTGCAGCGAGCCTAGAATCTGCCCTCTGAATGAGCAAGCTTACTTGAACGCTCGTATTTTGGCTTTTCGCGTCTGTTGGGCAACGCTAGGCTGGCGGCGACTCGTGGGCCGGGGTGCCGCGAGGAGCTAACAGGGAGTGACACTATGCGCGCGTTTCTGATCGGAGCCGCAGCGGCCGCCTTGCTAACCGGCGCCGCCACGGCTCAGGACAAAGTGGTCAATGTCTACAACTGGTCTGACTACATCGACGAGGAGATCCTCGCTGAGTTCGAGGCGGAAACCGGTATCAAGGTTGTTTATGACGTCTTCGACAGCAACGAACTGCTAGAGACGAAGATGCTCGCCGGCGGATCGGGCTATGATGTGGTGGTGCCCACCGGAACCTTTATGCAGCGCCAGATCCAGGCCGGTGTCTTCGAGAAGCTCGACAAGTCTAAGCTCCCCAACCTCCAGAACATGTGGGCGGACATCGCATCGGTCACGGCCAAATACGATCCGGGCAACGAGTACTCCATCAACTACATGTGGGGCACGACCGGCATCGGCTACAACGTGGCAGCGGTGCAAGAGCGGCTTGGCACCGATACGGTCGAAACCTGGGATGTCATCTTCAAACCAGAGATGCTGGCCAAGTTCGAGGATTGCGGCATTCACATCCTCGATGCGCCGGCCGAATTGATTCCGGCAGCGCTCAATTACCTGGGCTTTAGTGGTGACAGCCATGACCCGGACGAGATCGAGAAGGCCGGAGCGCTCCTCGAGACCATCCGGTCGAGCGTGAAGCAGTTCCACTCCTCGGCCTATATCGATGCTCTTGCGAACGGCGATATCTGCCTGGCGGTCGGCTGGTCGGGCGATGTGCTCCAAGCCCGCGACCGTGCTGCCGAGGCGGATAACGGGGTCTCGGTCGAGTATGCGATCCCGAAAGAAGGCGCGCTGATGTGGTTCGACCAGATGGCGATCCCGTCGGATGCGCCGAACAAGGAAAACGCACATGTATTCCTCGACTACATCATGCGGCCCGAAGTGATCGCGAAGGCCTCCAACTACGTCTACTACGCCAATGGCAACAAGGCCTCGCAGCCGTTGTTGAATGAGGATGTGATCGGGGATCCTGCGATTTACCCACCGGCAGAGGCTGTCGAGAACCTCTATGTCACCACACCTTATCCGCCGCGTGTGCAACGGACGGTGACCCGGCTTTGGACCCGGATCAAGACGGGCTCCTGAGACCGGACGTGACGGCATCGGCCAGCATCTGCAAGCTGAAGCCCTGGGAGGATCCCGGGGCTAAACCGTATCTGTCGGTCTCAGGGATCGTAAAGCGGTTCGCCGGCGTTGCCGCGGTCGACGGCGTCTCGCTCGACATCCACGGAGGCGAGTTCTTCGCTCTCCTCGGACCGTCCGGATGCGGGAAGACCACACTCCTTCGCATGCTGGCCGGGTTCGAGACCCCGGATGAGGGGCAGATCCTCCTCGATGGGGAGGATCTCACGGCCATTCCACCCCATGAGCGGCCCGTCAACATGATGTTCCAGTCTTATGCCTTGTTTCCCCACATGTCGGTGGAAAAGAACATTGCGTTCGGTCTGGAGATGGAGGGGATGGCCCGGCCGCAGATCCGTTCGCGAGTGGAGGAGATGCTTGCACTCGTGCGACTGGAGAAGCTCGCGCGGCGCAAGCCCGATCAGCTCTCGGGGGGTCAGCGGCAGCGTGTTGCGCTGGCCCGTGCGCTGGCGAAAAAGCCGAAACTGATTCTCCTGGACGAACCGCTTGGCGCACTGGACCGCAAGCTGCGCGAGGCAACCCAGTTCGAACTTGTAAACATTCAGGAGAGCCTTGGCCTGACCTTTGTGATCGTCACCCACGATCAAGAGGAAGCAATGACCGTCTCGACGCGCCTTGCGGTGATGGACGAGGGGCGGATAGCGCAGATTGGCGAGCCGCATGTGGTCTATGAGGCGCCGGAAACCCGCTACGTGGCAGAGTTCATTGGTGACGTGAACATCTTTGAGGGCCAGGTTGAGCAAGCGGGACGGGTTTCGCTTTCAGGCGGCGGTGCTGCCGAGCTCGCCGAAGAGCGCTTGCCAGCGGTGGGGCGATCCACCTGCCTTGCACTCCGTCCGGAGAAAATCGCGATCGAGCAGGCGGGACAGGCCGAGACCAGCGCCCCCAACACGCTGCTCGGCACGGTTGATGAGATCGGCTATCTCGGGGACAAATCCATCTATCATGTCCGCCTGGACGGTGGTGGGTTGGTCCGCGTTGCGCGCACCAACCGGATCCGGTCTTTGGACGAAGCAATCGAATGGGAGAGCCGTGTGCGGCTCTCCTGGGATGCAAAATCGATCGTCGTTCTGAAGGCGTGACGGATCAGGCGCGGTTTGCGTCGGTGGCTTGACCCTCTGCCCGGCCCTCTTCACGCGGGCCAAACAGCCATGCGACGAGCGCCGTATAGGTCCGCGCCAGTTCTTCGGCCCGCAACTGCCGCGCCTCTTCGATCTTGGCGTCGATCAGCTCGGGGCTGATGGCATATGTCTCGATTGCACTGCCTGCGTCGGTATTGGTTTTGCCAGCTTTGGTATCGCTATTGTTTTGCATTGGTCCTGCTCCTGAATGAGTGATCCGGGCCCAGGCCGGTGCGTTTCCTTCTTTGCTGCACCGCAATATGGGTTACGAACGGCGGTTCGTAACCATTCAAAACTGCAAACCGGGTTTTCGTCCGCGCGCTAAGACTTTGTGAAGATCTGCTGTCAGGCCTTCGCAGAAAGCGGGGCATGCTGAACCTCGGCCCCCGACTGGCCGACCTGTGCCAGCCAGGCAAAGAGATGATGAGCATAGGAGCGAAAGCAGACCACCTCCCAAACATCCGCGTCTCGGCGCCAGATCCCGACTGCGAGCCCGGCCAAATGCGTGCGCCGCGCAAGGCCGATCGGAAAAGCCGCATCTCTCAAGTCAACCGGCGTTCCCTTGGCCAAGGTCTCAGCGGCATCCGGTCCTGTTAGCCGCAGGATAGCTCTCGCGTCAGACACATCGAGCACCATGGCGTGCAGATCGGCAAGGCGCTCAGTCAGATCGGCGGTCACGCTGGCCACCTCGGCCCGCGGCACGAACAGCAGCAGTTCGTCCCCCGCCATCCATACGGCGCCACGGTTGTCTTCGGAGAAGACCGCGCCGCGCGGATCGGGACAAACGACCCCGACCACCTCGTTGATCGCGGCCCGAACTGCTTCGATCTCGAGGTCCGCCTTCAGCGTGATCTGCCCGCGCTCGCTGACGTCACTGCAGACCAGGCCGGACCGCGGCTCGACGCGCTCGCCCATGAGGGCGGACACCGGATCAGACATTGCGAGCGCCCTCCTTGTCATAGAACACCGGGTCGACGACCGTCGCACGGAGGATCGTGCCGTCCTCCATGGGGAACTTGAGGCTCTCGCCCATGCGTTGCGACCCGCCTTCGATCAGCGCCATGGCGATCGAGTGCCCTAATGTCGGGGACATGTAGGTCGAGGTGACATGGCCGATGGTGACCATCGGCTTGCCAGCCTCGCGCGTCTCTGCCACCGCATGGGCACCGTCCGGCAGCACGACCTGCGGGTTGTCGGTCAGGAGCCCGACCAGTTGCTTGCGGTCGGGCCGGGTCAGATCGATCCGCTCCTGCGCGCGCTTACCCAGAAAGTCGTCTTTCTTCTTCGACACCGCCCAGTGAAGGCCGAGATCCTGCGGGGTTACGGTCCCGTCGGTCTCGTCGCCAATCATGATAAAGCCTTTCTCGGCCCGCATGATGTGCAGCGCTTCGGTCCCGTACGGCATCACGCCGAGCGGTTCCCCGGCATCCAGCAACGCCTGCCACAATGCCATGCCGTGCCCGGCAGGCGTCGCGATCTCGAAGGCCATCTCGCCCGAGAATGAAATCCGGAAGAGACGCACCGGCACTCCGGCGATCTTACCCTCCAGATAGGACATGAAAGGCAGCGCCTCAGCCGAGAGGTCGATATCCGTGCCCGCGGCGGTGAGGATCGCCCGCGCTTCGGGGCCGGCGACCGCGATCTGCGCCCATTGGTCGGTCACGTTGGCGGTGTAGACGTTCAAGTCCCACCACTCGGTCTGCAGCCACTCTTCGAGATGCGCGGCAACCCGGTCGGCGCCGCCAGAGGTCGTGTGGCAGAGATAGCTTTCGGGTCCCGTACGCACGACCACGCCGTCATCGAAGAGGAAACCGTTCTCCGTGCACATCAGGCCATAGCGGCAGCGACCGACCTTTAGCGTGGACATCATGTTGGTGTAGATGCGGTCGAGGAATTTCGGCGCATCCGGTCCGATGACAGCGATTTTGCCAAGCGTCGAGGCATCCAGGATCCCAACCCGATTGCGGGTGTTCAGCACCTCTCGGGTAACAGCAGCGTGCCGGTCCTCGCCCTGACGTAGGTAGCAGAACGGGCGGAACCAATCGCCGACCGGCTCGAAGTCCGCGCCGTTCTCCGCATGCCAGCCATGCATCGGGGTCTGTCGGATCGCCTTGAAGAGCGGTCCTTTGGCCGACCCCGCAATCGCGCCCATGGAGATCGGCGTGTAGGGCGGTCTGAACGTGGTGGTGCCGACCTCCGGGATCTGTTTGCCGAGCGCCTCAGCCAGAAGCGCGAGCCCGGCGATGTTCGAGGTCTTGCCCTGATCCGTCGCCATGCCGAGCGTCGTGTAACGCTTGGTATGCTCGACACTCTCGTACCCCTCGCGCGCGGCCAGACGGACGTCCGCGGCAGTCACATCGTTCTGAAAGTCGACGAAATGCTTTGTGCCGTGGGCGAGCGCATCGCGAGATGGGGTAAACCAATGAGCTTCGATCGGAGCTTCCTCCGCCTCATCGACTGAAGGCAGATCCAGTGCCGGAGCCACAAAACCGGCAGCCGCAGCCGCTTCTCCACCTGCCCGCGCCGCGTCCGCCAAGCAGGCAGCCGTCCCGAGATGCCCGTTCGACGCGCCACCACAGCGGGTGTTCACGGCGCCATCGGCTCCGATCGGGGCGCCCCGCTCCGGCGCCGGCCGGAACATCAGAGCCTTGTCGTCCCACCGCAGCTTACCGCCGCAATGGCTGTAGAGATGGACCACCGGAGACCATCCACCCGACAGCGCCACACAGTCGCAAGAGAGTTTGTTCCCTGCCCCGCCAATGCCGCCCGCCTCAGTCAGACGCGCAACCTCCACCGCCTCGACCTGCTTGCCGCCTTTGATCTTGGCGATGCCATGGCCTTCGAGAACGGGGATCTGCAAGGCGCGCACCTGGTCCGCTAACGGCCCGGTCACGGCTCGGCGCACATCGACAACGGCCCGGACCTCGGCCCCCGCTCCATGCAACGCAAGCGCTGTCCTGTAGGCATCGTCGTTGTTTGCCGAGATCACGACCTTGTTGCCAGGACAGACGCCCCAAAGGCGCACATAGTCTCGGACCGCTGAGGCGAGCATGACCCCGGGCAGATCGTTGTTGGCCACCGTGAGCGGCCGCTCGATCGCCCCCGTCGCAACCACGATCTGTTTTGTCCGCACGCGCCAAAGCCTATGGCGCGGGACCCCCGGCTGACCCGGCATGTGATCCGACACCCGTTCATAGAGCAATGCGTAGCCATGGTCGTAGAGCCCGGCCCCCATCACGCGGCTGCGGAGCGTCACATTCGGCATCGCCTCAAGCGCCGCGATCTCGCGCGCTGTCCACTCGGGTGCAGGGAGCCCGTCGATAAGGGTCTCCTCTTCCACCAAAGCGCGCCCGCCGAAATGCGCAGTTTGCTCGATCAGAAGGACGTCTGCCCCGGCCTCAGCGGCCTGACGCGTCGCGGTAATCCCTGCGACCCCACCGCCTATGATCAGCACATCGGTGTGGGCATGAAAGTGCTCATAGGTATCCGGATCCGGCTCGCTCGGCGCCTTGCCAAGACCGGCGGCCTGGCGAATGACCGGCTCGAAGACATGCTTCCAAGCGACCCTCGGCGCGAGGAAGGTCTTGTAGTAAAACCCGGCCGAAAAAACCGGCGCCACCCCGGCTAAGGCCGCGTTGAGCGACCCGATATCCGTCTCGAGCGAGGGCCAATGGTTCTGGCTCTGCGATTCGAGGCCGGGGAAGAGCTCGGTCGTGGTCGCGCGCTGGTTCGGCTCAAACCGGTTGCCCGTGCCGACACCCATCAAGGCATTCGGCTCTTCTGCTCCGCTCGCCAGGATCCCGCGCGGACGGTGGTACTTGAACGACCGACCGACAAGCGTCCGGCCATTGGCCAACAGTGCCGAGGCAAGCGTGTCCCCCGCATGTCCCGTGAGCGTCTGGCCATTGAAGCGGAACGAGATTTCCGTTGCGCGATCGATCAACCGCCCGCCAGTCTCCAACCGGTAACCCATCGCTCAGCCCTCCCAATCCGGTCGCCGCTCACGGATCCGGGCGAGGATCTCGGCCGGCGGCTCGACCGTCTGCGCCGAATAGGTCCCAAAGACCTCCAGCGTTGTGGTACAGCGCGCCACGTGGAACCACTTGCCACAGCCGTAAACGTGCCGCCAACGCTCAAAATGCACGCCCCTTGGGTTCTGTCGCTGGAAGAGGTAGGCCGCAAAATCATCATCTGCCGAGCCTGGACCACGGCGGGTTAGATGGGCCTCGCCACCTGGCGCGAGTTCCGTCTCGGCACAGTCTGCTCCGCAGTAGGGACAGTGCAGCATCAGCATAGCGTACCCCGTTTGGTTGTCTCAAACCGGGGATCTCGCATGCAAAGGATGCCGTCACATGATCAGAGCCGTCGCCTCATTGGCCAGGAGCGACGCTGCAGAAAACTCTGTCAGGAACGGGCTCGGAGAATATGCAACACACCGCTGAGCAAACACGCCCAGACAGCGAGCATGAGACCGGCCGATGTCAAGGCGCTGTCTTCTGCGCCCACAAACCAGCCGGACAGAAGGCAAAGAACCGCACCAATGATGCAACCGACGCCGACCAAGCGCACAGGCCGCAACACCGTTTGCGACTGCGTATCCCGATCCCCAAGCGCCATGCGACTCTCCTCAACCCCTGGGAGAGTCAGCTCCGAAATCGTGGCGACATTTCGGCAACCCGGCGGCGCAATTACGGCTCGTTCGACGCTCTTCGATGGCGCCGAAGGAGGATACTCAAGAGATTGGCTAGGACCGCAAGGATCAAAGCAACGGTCAGAGGCCACCCATGGCCACTGCCAGGACGCTGGTCGAACCACTCTATCACCACGAGTGTGACTGCCAGGATGCACACTGCACATATTGCAAGGCGAAGCAGACGACGACTTAAGCTCGAAGACGCACTAGAACTGGGGGCTTCATGCATGATCCCTCTCCAATGCTGCGGACCGATAAGAATAAAGTTTTTCTGATCTTGGGCAAGAACGCGCGGAGACAGGTCGTCCTGCGCGAGATGTTCAGGCGATCTTAACGATCCCGCCGGATGGTTAACGTGCCTGGTCAAAGCGGCCAGGGCAAACGGTGGAGAGACCGTTTGCAGTACCGCCTGCCAGAAGGCCGGTTGAACGTGGCCCGCATCGCGGGAGCAGTGTGAGAAACATGCGCGACTGCCCGGCAGGAGACGCGCTGCCAAGGTTCGGTGAATGGTCCAGGCAGAATCCGCGCAAACGCCCTCCCAACGAGCCCTGGCCGAGGGCTGTCCTGCACATGATCCGATCGCGATCCTCGGAATGGCGTGTCGCCTGCCCGATTGCGGATCGCCTGATGACTTCTGGAGGATGCTGATCGAGGGGCGCTCGGCGATCCGCTCGATGGGGGGAGCCAGATGGGACCCTGCCCTCTACTGTCACCCGGATCGTCGCAAAGCTGGTCGCAGCTATACCGACGTGGCGGCGCTCGTCGATGGGATCTACGACTTCGACGCCGGCTTCTTTGGCCTCTCCGCACGCGAGGCAGAGCAGATGGATCCTCAGCAGCGCCTTCTGCTCATGGCGGTATGGGAGGCCATGGAGGACGCCGGTCTCACGATCGAACGCCGCGCGGGATACCGGATTGGCACCTATGTCGGCTGCTCCGCTTCGGATCACGGGCACCGGTTCCTTGCGGATCCATCGCGGATAGACGCGAGTTTCATGACAGGCAACACGCTCAGCATCGTGGCCAACCGCCTCTCCCATGCCTTTGATCTGAACGGGCCCAGCTTCACGGTTGATACGGCGTGCTCGTCTTCGCTGGTTGCCCTCGATCATGCGGTTAAGGCCCTCAGCGCAGGTGAGATCGACTGGGCTGTGGTGGGCGGCGTGCATGCGCTCCTGTCACCGCTGCCCTTCATCGGCTTCAGCCGCGCCGGTATGTTGTCCCCATCGGGGCGGCTGAGGGCCTTCGATGCGGATGCCGATGGCTATGTGCGCGGCGAAGGGGCAATAGCGATGGTCCTCGGCCGGGCTGATCTCGCAGCAGCTGCCGGCGATCACGCCCACGCGCTGATCCGAGCGACAGGGGTCAACTCCACGGGACGCACGGGCGGGCTCACAAAGCCGGCATCGCACCGCCAAGAGGTTTTGATGCGAGAGACCCTTGACCAGGCGGGGACCTCTCCCTCATCCGTTGCCTTCGTCGAGGCGCATGGGACGGGCACGCCGGTCGGAGATCCGCAGGAGGCCGAAGCCATTGGCCGCGCCCTGGCGCAAGACCGAGACGATCCGCTGCCGATCGGTTCCGTCAAACCGAACATCGGCCATCTGGAACCTGCATCGGGTTTGGCGGGGGTCTTGAAGGCCACCCTCGCCTTAACCAATGGCTGCCTGCCCCCATCGCTTGGCTGTGACACGCCATCGTCGAGCATTGACTGGCTGGGACTGCACTTGAAGGTCGCAACCGAGCCCACGGTTCTACCAGCGGGACCGGACCGCTGCGCGGTCGTCAATTCCTTTGGCTTCGGCGGCGCCAACGCTTGTGCGGTTCTGCAGTGCAGCCCGCGCGCTGACCTGAACGCGACGCCAAAGGCGGAAGCTCTCGTGGTTTCTGCGGCCTCTCGTTCAGCGCTGGAACGTCATCTTCAGGACTGGCGCCGGTCAATCACCGAGGCCCCTCAGAGCGCCCATGCGATCATGAGCGCAGCGGCCCACAAGCGCTCTCGTTTGGCCCATACCGCAGTCTTGCTTTCGGATGAGGTTTGTTCGGACGTTTCGGCGCCAGCGATCACCGGAAAACATCCAGGGGGGCGGACCGAAGTTGTCTTTGCCTTCTGCGGCAACGGCGCAACCTATGCGGAGATGGGCCAAGTGCTCCTCGCCGAGGACGAGGCGTATGCCACGGCGCATGACCGTGTCGGACAGCTCTTTGCCGCAGCCGACCCGGCGCTCGACCCGCGCCTCCCGTCCACGCCCCACGAAACCGGCCATGCAAGCGCCACGCGTGCCCAGCCCACGCTCTTCGCATTGCAGGTGGCACTGGTCGAGACGCTGTCGGCAAGAGGGCTGGTTCCTGGAGCCGTGATCGGGCACTCCATTGGGGAGGTCGCCGCGGCTTGGGCGGCTGGCGCGTTGGCTTTGGAGGATGCGGTCCGCCTTATTGCGACCCGTGCACCACTGGTTGGACGCCTCTCCGGCGCTGGCGGAATGCTTGCCCTCCTCGCTGAGGCAGATATTGCAGAGGAACTGATTGGGTCGTCCGGGTTGGGCGATCTCGTCGTCTCGGGAGACAACAGTCCGCGGAGCGTGACCATCTCGGGTTCCGATGACGCGCTGACCGAACTCCAGCGTATCGCCAAGAGTGCGCGCCTGGCGAGCCGGCGGCTTCCCGTGGACTATCCCTTCCACAGCCCAAAGCTCGCTCCGCTGGAGCACCCCTTTATGGACGCTCTAGGACATATAGACGCCCAGAGGCCGCGGATACCTATGGCATCCTCAACGCTTGGAAGTTTTGTGGGCAAAGCTCCATTGGACATCGCGTTCTGGTGGCGCAATCTGCGCGATCCGGTGCGGTTCCGGAGCGCTCTGGAAGAGCTTGGTCAGGCGCAGTTCAGCCTGTTTCTCGAGATCGGGCCAAAGCCGGTGCTCAAGAACTACATCCAAGACACCCTCTCGGCACAGGGTCGACCCGTCGCGACGATCTCAAGTCTAGACCAGCGCCGGCCGGATATGCGCCCTCGTGAGATGGTCGCCCAGGCCGTCGCCTTGGGTGCGACGGTTGATATGGAGCGCTTTGTCGGACCACGCTGCACCGCACGGATGCCTCTGCCGCGGTACCCTTGGGATTTGACCCGGTCCGAAACCCAGACAGCGGAGAGTGAGACGTCTGCCGGCGCGCACCGACTGCTCGGCAGGGCTTTCGCCGACTCGAACGGCTGGGAGGCGATCGTCGACACCACCCTCCTCCCCTGGTTGGCCGATCACCGCGTCGAACGCGACGTCGTCATGCCTGCGGCTGGTTTCGCCAGCCTGATGCTTGACGCAGCGCAGACCCTCCAACCAACTGCAAGCCACGAGCTTGCGGGGCTCGATGTCATAGCACCGCTTCCACTCAGCGCGACCGAAGGAAGAACGCTTCGCACGCGGTTTGAAAGCAACAGTGGGCACATCCTAACGGAGAGCCGAACCGATCAGGGCGAAGGTCCTTGGCTCCTGCATGCCCGAGCCCGCGTGCGGCCGTCCACGGGCTCCTTGACCGCTCCGCTGTCGAGCGACCTCGACGATGCGCAAACGGTTCAAAGCTCAGCGCTCTATGACGCCCTCGAAGCAGACGGACTGGACTATGGCCCTTTCTTCCGCCGGGTGGACAATGTGGCCCACGCAGCGAACAAGGGCAGAGCGAACCTACGGCCACTGGATGGCCCTGAACGAGAGGTTGAGGAAATCACGGCGCTCGACGCCGCGCTTCAAGCACTTCATCCATTGATCCGCGCCGCCTTGCCGACCGTTGAGTTGGACGGCGACCTTCTCCTCCCTACGCGGTTTGAACGGATCCGCCGTATCGGCAGAACGCGACCCTCTGCCCGGGCTGATCTGACGCTTACGAGCGCAAGTGAAGGCAGCGTACTCGCCAACGTCACTCTTCTCGACCGGTATGGCGAGCCGACAATGCAGCTCTGCGGTGTCAGGCTCGCGCGCATTGCCCGCTCGGTCAAAGCTCGAGCGCAGATCTTGATCGAGGAAGAACTTGGGCTCGAACCTTCGAGTGTCCTCGAGGTCAATTGCCCTCCCGCTACCGGTTCCGCGCAGGAGCCAACTGAGCCGAGCGACGCCGATCTGCTGATCGATGCGCTCGCGCTGGACGCCGTCCGCCGTGTCTCGAAAGACTATGCAGCTGCCATCGGCGCGGCGTCTCTCAACACCGATGCACCCTGTCATGGTCTAGCGCGGGTTATGTTGGCTCTCGCAGGTCCCGAAGACACGGCCCAAATCCCGGAACGGGCGGCATTGATTGATGCAGCCATGGCCGTCGCACCAGAGGAGGGCGCACGTTTGCGCCAAGTGTTGGCTCTGGAGGGCGGATTGCGTCACTGTCTTGAGTCTGGAGCGGCAAAGACGCTGCCGGGCTGCGTACAAACCTCGCCGCAAATGCGACGCGACGCGGCAGAGCTTCGGCACGCCGCACTCTTGCTCTGCAAGTCTTGGCCAAGGTCGTCGCGGCTATCGGTCCTTGCGTCCGGCCGCGTTGCACAAGACGCGGTCCAGTACCTGCGGGAGAGGGTGCCTCTGGCGGCCGTCTACACTGGAGATCTGGGCAGCGAGCCTCCGGAGGACGCAGCGATAGACCTTGCTCTCGTCTCGGAGACAGAGCGGGTGGACTTTCTCGATCTGAAACAGTGGCTCTCGCCAACAGGGTACGTTTTGGCGTCAGCGCGACCTCCAAGCACCATGGAACAGCTCTCGGCTGCCCTAGAGCATCCGAGTGGCGGCCTCCAGCAACCCCTCGAGCTCCGCCTTTCGAAGGCGGGTTTTCGCCTTAACACGAAGGCGCCAGGGCATGGGAAGGCCGCAACCGTTCGGTTCGCGCAGAAGATCCAGAGCGCACTCTCCGCGCCCACGTCCAGCGACCTCCCGCATTTGGCTGAGGGAGGTGAGGAAGCTGATACGTTATGGCCGAAGCTCGCAGCGGCATTGCAAGGACATCGAGCCGCGGTCATTCCAACGGAACTGCTGCCTGAGCTCGCATCCGGCAACTGCTTGGTCCTGGTCGATGGCTGCCAAGAGATCAGTGAGACGCTAACAGCAGCGATCGCGTCGGTTCGCGATGCTCTCACAAGCCGCCCCGACCGGTTGTGGGTCCTTGTTCTCGGAGACCAGACGGGCCCGATCTTCAGCGGTGTCTCCGGACTTTTGCGTTCGGTAGCGAACGAGCACCCCAACGTGGAGCCAAGGGTACTTAGCCTGCCAGTTCTGCCATGGTGCGCCGATGTCGAGAGCCGCTTGCTCATGACGTTGTCGGATCCACCGGCCGACCGCGAACTCCGCCTCGGAAACGCTGATGTTACCGCGTCGCGCCTGCTAGTCCGGGCTCAGGACCAACAGGCCCAATCGACAGGAAGTCCGGAACCATCTGTTCGCCTTCATCTTGGTCGGCGCGGCGATCCATCGTCTCTCACATGGCGACCCGACACCCGACGTACTCCGGTAGCCGGAGAGATCGAAGTGTCGGTGTCAGCAACCGGCCTGAACTTTCGCGACGTGATGTGGGTCAATGGTTCGTTGCCTGAAGACGCGGTCGAGGGTGGATTTGTCGGTCGCGCCCTTGGGATGGAGATCGCTGGTACCGTCCTGCGCACAGGTTCTGACAGCCGCTTTGCCCCGGGCGACCGAGTTGTCGGTATCACGAAAGGTGGGTTCGCGAGCCACGCGATACTCGACGACGCAACAACTCTGCGCGTGCCGGAGCAGATGGCGATTGAGTGCGCCGCAGGGCTACCGGTGGCCCACCTTACCGCCCGCTACGCACTCAATCACCTTGCCCAGATCGCTCCAGGCGAGACCGTGCTGATCCATGGTGCGGCGGGCGGAGTGGGCCTCGCGGCAATGGCGGTCGCACGGGCCGCAGGTGCACGCATCCTTGCCACCGCCGGGTCCGACGACAAGCGCGCGCTCGTGCGCGAACTCGGTGCGGAGGCGGTCTTCGACAGCCGCAGCCTCGCCTTCGCAGATGCAGCGAGGGCACACACCGAGGGCCGCGGCGTGGACGTCGTTCTAAACTCATTGGCCGGCGAGGCAATGCTACGGTCTTTGGACTGTCTCGCACCGTTCGGACGCTTCATCGAACTTGGTAAGCGCGACCTCCTGGAAGACAATTTGGTGGGGTTGCGCGCCCTCCGGTCGAACATCTCTTACCACGCCGTGGATGTAGATCAGTTGCTCTCCGGTCGTCCGAAGACGGCGCGCGCCTTGTTGGACAAGATGGAACAGGACCTTGCCAACGGCCGCCTCTCCACACTCCCGGTCCAGATCTTCGAACATTCCGAAGTGACGGAAGCCATGCGGGCGATGCGCGAAGCGGCACATATCGGGAAAGTGGTGGTTCGTCCTCCACCCCTCGGACCCGCATCCGAAACGTTGCAGCTTGGGCAAGGGAGTTGGCTTGTTGTTGGCGGTCTCGGCGGGTTCGGTGTTGAAACGGCCCGATGGCTGGCCAACCAAGGCGTGCGGCAGATCTGGCTGACCAGCCGCAGTGGCACTCCAAAACAGGGCAGTGAAAGCATCCTGACCGCCCTACGCGCCGATGGAACTGATGTCCGAGTGGTGAGAACGGACGCCACGGATGCGGCGGCCATGTCAACGCTGTTCGAACAGATCGCAGCGCATGGACCGCTGGAAGGCGTGGTTCATGCGGCAATGGTTTTGGAGGACACGCAACTTTCGACGCAAGACGATGCAGCGATCGACCGCATTGTCCGGGCGAAGGTTCTCGCCGCCACCCACCTTGATCGTCTGACAAAGCCACTCAACCCGCGGTATTTTGTGCTTTATGGATCGGTCGCCGCGGCGATTGGCAACCCCGGTCAAGCTGCCTATTCCGCGGCAAACGCGGCGCTGGGAGGGCTTGCACGCAAGCGTCGGAGAGAAGGCTTGCCAGCGGTCGTGTTGGGGTGGGGGCCTATAAAAGATGCAGGCTACCTGGCGCGGGATCGGGGGCTCAGAACACGTCTGTCTGGAACATTGGGTGGCCTTACCCGAGCCCGCGACGCGCTCGAAGTCCTCGGCCGTGTCCTCGCCGAGGACAATCCGCCCCCGGTACTCTACTATGCGTCGATCCCGTGGGGGCGTCTGGCCGAGCGGTTACCAAGCCTTCGAGCGCCATTCTATAGAGCGCTTGCGGACGATAAAAAAACTCGTCGGAACATGAACGATGACGTAGCGGGCCTCGACTTCGAGCGATTGGACGATGCGGAGGCAGTCCCTAAACTGCTGCATGTTCTGACCCAAACTGTCGCAGATGTGCTCCGTCAGTCAGATCAAGCGATCGATCCGCACAAGCCTCTGCTCGAATTGGGGTTAGATAGTTTGATGTCGGTGGACCTAAAGCTCGCGCTCGAGGATCGTCTCGGCCGGACGCTGCCAGCAATTGCGCTTGACGGAGAAGTCACGCTTTCTGAACTGTCGAGACAAGTACTCAGAATGCTGCGCACCGGGCGCGACGACGAGGAACACATGCAAGATCGGGAGCTTGAAACCCTGATCCAGTCCCATGTCGACCGAAACCAGGATGGCGTTTCGCCAGAGCTTGTTGAGCAGATACTCGCGAGAACCGAAGGGGGTGGCCGGTCATGACCTCTGCAAGTCCCCACGCTGCCCTGTTGCAGCAACTTCGGAGCCAAGCAACGGTCCGCGATCAAGCACCGGCGTCCACTTTAGCCGAGGCAAGTGGCGCACCCGTTGGGAACTCTGCCCCCCTCAGTAAAAAAGCTTATGACTTTGGAGAGTTGCCAGACTACCGCCCGATCAAATTGCAACGCGCAGCCCTCGCGAGCCTCGACCTCGACCATCCGTTTTTTCGTCTTGGGGAGGGTGACTCTGCTGCCGCGACTCAGATTGAGGGTGAACCTCAGATCAGCTTTGCAAGCTATGACTACCTTGGTCTGAACCGCCACCCTGAGGTTCGCTCTGCCGCAAAGGCAGCCGTCGACCACTGGGGCGTGTCGACCTCTGCCAGCCGTCTGGTTGGCGGAGAGCGTCCCTATCACCGCAGTCTGGAGCGCGCCCTTGCAGACATGCAGGGGACCGAGGCAGCGCTTGCGATGGTCTCCGGCCATGCGACGAACCTCGCAACCATCGGTGCGCTTCTAGGGCCCAAAGATCTGATCATTCTCGATCAGTTCTCGCACAACTCAGTCGTAGAGGGGGCGCGGATATCCGGCGCCACGCGGTTGATCGCACCACATAACGATTACGGCTGGATAGACGACACCCTCAGACAGGTCAGGGAGCAGCACCGGCACGTGCTTATCGCAGTCGAAGGGCTCTATTCGATGGACGGTGACACCCCGGATCTCGCCGAACTGGTGGCGTTGAAGACCCGGCATCGCGCATGGCTAATGGTCGATGAGGCACACGCGCTCGGATGTCTTGGTGCCACCGGACGTGGGCTTGCCGAGGCCGCTGGGATCGACCCGACAGTCGTCGAGATCTGGATGGGAACCCTCTCGAAAACACTGGCATCGTGTGGGGGATACATCTGCGGGTCAGCGGCGCTTATCGACTATCTGCGAGCACGGGCACCGGGCTTTGTCTATTCCGTAGGGCTCGCGGCACCTCTCGCCGCGACCGCCGAAACCGCCCTCAGGATCATGCAGCGTGACCCCGAACCCGTGGCTCGTTTGGCCGCCAATGGACGACTGTTTCTCGATCGCGCCCGTGCCGCCGGTTTGGATACCGGCCTCTCGGAGGGACACGCCATCACGCCCGTCATGATCGGGGACAGCTTGCGGGCCGTCCGAGCCTCGGAGGCGCTGTTTGCGAAGGGCATCAACGCGCTGCCGATCATCCACCCCGGTGTGCCCGAAAGATCGGCCCGCCTGCGCTTTTTCCTGACAGCAGACCATACCCCAGAGATGATCAACGCCGCCGTTCAAGCAACCGCAGAGGTCCTGGCGGACCTTTGAAACTCACCGGTCCTCAGGCAAGATCTCAGCGGCGAACGGCGCGATCATCCGGTCCGAAAGGTGCGGCGGCAACCGAGCGCCCAACCAGGTAAGGAGCGCAAGCGGCCAGGGAAACGTCACCAGCGCCTGACGACGTCGCACTCCCCGGGCAATCCGACGGGCTGCAACGTCGACTGGAACCTCGAAGGGACGCACCCCCAAATGGCGTTGGGACATCGGCGTTGTCACAAACCCGGGGCACACCAGGGTCACAGTGATCCCGTGACGGCGCTCCGCCCCCCGAAGAGCTGTGCCATAGGCTCGAAGCGCTGCTTTGCTCGCACCGTAGGCTGGCATGGACGGCAAAGGCCGCAAGGCCGCCAGAGAACTTACCAGCACGAGATGACCAGCACGCCGCGCTCGCATCGCCGGCAGTATCGGAGAGATCGTATTGAGTGCGCCGAGGACGTTGACAGCGATCACCCGCCGAGCGTCATCCACGCTCTCCGGACGCCCGTCCTCCCCAGCCCCGCAACTCACACCGGCATTCGCGATGACAAGATCCACAGGAGCGTGTGCATCAAAGGCCGTCAGCGCGCGATCCATTTCGTGGGCGTCGGTCACATCCAATGCGCGCGTCTCTACCGAGGCCCCCGACACTGTAAGACGATCAGCGATGCCCTCCAGTTTCGTTTCAGAGCGCGCGATCAGCAGCGCCGATCCGCCTGGCTCCAAGAGTTCCGCTGCGAGGGCGGCACCGATCCCGCTGGAGGCACCTGTCAAGACAAAGCGAGTCACGGGTTGAAGACCGGACACAAGATGCGTTCGGCCATCGCGTCCGCTCCGGGCCGTGCGCCCTCTCCATCGAAGCCACCGGGCACCTGGATGGTTGCCGCGAGCGCATCAACCAGCGCGTCGCAGAGTTCTGCATCCGGGGGTCGCGGGTCTACCCAGAAATCTGAGAGCGGGCCGCTATCGGTCAGACCTGCGACGCGATAGATCGCCCTTCCGAGCGCATGGACTGGGACGCCGGAGCGCAAGGCGGTTAGTCCGACCGTCGAGTTGACGGTGACCACTCCGTTACAGCTTTCCAAGAGCTGGCCCAGATCCCCTCCGGTCAGGAAAGGGCAGCGGTCTGCGATGCCTAGTGCCGATGCAGTCTTGCGGATCAGCCGGCCCCAGGGAGTGATCCCATCATCGAGAGGGTGACGCTTCACCACGAGAAGAGCATCGGCCGGCGCGCTCGTCGCAAAGCTCTCAAGAACCTTTAGCAACTGAGGGCGTTGGCCCCCGCTTGGTCCATGCAAGCGGATCTGAAAATCTGTCTCGAGTTGCAGTGCCAACAGAAAGAGCGGACCCCGGTGGTGTAAGGCTCGCTCCATTGCAGACGCATCCCGATGACTTCGAACCGGCCATTTGAATGCCTTTCCCAGCCAACCAATCCACTCCCACAGAACGTGCTTGAGCGCATGGCGCCGATAGTGGCGATAACCCACGACGCCTGCGAACAAATTGGCAAGATTCCACGCGACATCCATTGCGGCGTAATTGGTGAAACCTGCGTGGTACCTTGGCGCGCACCCCACCTCTCCTGTCGCGAGCGCCCGAATTGCCTCACTTGTCCGCGGAAACTGCGAGTAACCGCCGGTTCCGCCTGGCTCAACGGTCAGCCATCCCGGACGGAGATATCCTTGTTCGATGACATGAACACGAATCCCGAGTTCTTCTGCGACGGTGATCGCCTCTGCGTGGATAGGCCGACCATCGCCAAGACAGACAAGATCCGTCACGCCCCGGTGGGAGAGAAGATCTCGGACCGTACCTGGCCACTCTGTATCGCGTCCGCGGAAGGGGATACCCCCTGCCCCGCGCCAGAACAGATGGTCCCCGGGGCAGAAGAGGACGCGCAACACGTTGGCCCCTCGGCGCCGAAGCGCCCTGGCCAGATGAAGGAAGAACCAGGACGCCGGCCCCTGCAGGAGAAGAACCGTCGGCGCGCGACCACAGAAATCGTTCGAACCGTCCGCCATAACCAGACTGTTAACGAATAATGGTTAAGCGGGGGTAACGCGCCTGGATGTGCGACCAAGTAAGGAGCTCTGAATTGGCCCAAGCCTCGCAAAGGACCATTCTCTTGCTCCAAGGACCGCCCTGCAAGTTCTGGAGGGAGTTAGGTGCTGGGCTCCGGGCGCAAGGCTTTCGTGTGATCCACATCGGCTTTCATATGGGAGACGCCCTGTTCTGGCGGGGCCCGGGTCAGCGTCTCTACCGCGGAACACTTGAGGACTGGCCAGACTGGTTGCGGTTCGTCCTGGACAGCGAGGATGTGAGCGACATCCTCTATTATGCGGATCGCCTGCCCTATCACGTGGAGGCCCTGACCGTAGCGCGCGGTATGGCAGTCAGATGTTGGGCAATCGAGAACGGCTACTTGCGGCCGGACTGGATCACGATGGAACCGGAAGGAATGGGCGCGCACTCGCGGTTCACGCGATCACCTCAGCAGATCGAAGAACTGAGCGCCAACGCTGATGTGCCGGACTTGGCTCCGCTGTATCATCACAGTTTCACGCGCGAGGCCTTCTCCGAAGTCACCTATCATCTGGCAATGGCGCTAGGCACGCCGATATTCTCTAAATACAATAATGACAAGTACTATCCACCCCTCCTCGATTACTTATGTTGGCTAAAACGTTGGAGTTGCGGCGGAGCAGCGCGCCGGCGAGCGAAAACTACGGCCAAGCAGATCGGTAAAGGCGGTCCAGCAACCTTCCTTCTGGCTCTCCAGTTGCAGAGTGATTACCAGATCCGCGCCTCGTCGCCGTACTCCTGCCTTTCGGAAATGCTTGAGGAGGTCATCGCATCCTTCGCAACCGAGGCACCCCAAGACACACGTTTGGTGGTGAAGCTCCATCCCATGGACAACGGTTGGGAGAACTGGCCGGAATTTACCACCGATCTCGCAGAGCGATATGGCGTTGCCGAACGCGTCGTCGCAATCGACGGCGGTGAGCTCAAAGATCTGCTGCTCTGCGCAAAGGGGGTCGTCACGGTCAATTCCACCGTGGGGCTGCACGCTTTGCGCCTTGGATGTCCAGTCATCGTCCTCGGTGACGCGATCTATGACGTCGAGGGTCTCACGCACCGATCGGGTTTGATGACGTTCTGGCGGTCTCCGACAAAACCCAATCCCGAGCTGTTTGCCTGCTATGCCGGCGCACTCGCATCGGAGATCCAGGTACGCGGTTCCTTCTACGATCCGGCGGGACGGGCAACGGCGATCAAAGAGATCGCACAGCGCTTGACAGTCGCGGAGCGGTATTGGCGATTGTATCGCGGTCCTGAGGAGGTTGGCTGCACGCCGTATCAGCTGCCCGCCGTCGCAGCGGAGTGATAGAGGCGCCTGCGTTTTGTGCAAGGCGCCTCGATGTTTGTGGTCAGTTTACGGCGAGATTTCCGACAACCGCACCGGTCGCAACCGGTTGCAGCGCAACAGCAATCAGGCGCAGGACCTTCTCCAACGAGTTGTACTCGGCATTTGCCACAAAGATCGTATCACGATGACGGATGGGGAAACGTTTGGCCAACAACAACCCCGATGGCCGTGAGAAATCCACCTGATAGACGACCGGGATCGGTTGGCCTGCCGACGCCGCGATCAAGTCTCGCGAGACGTTGGGCATCTCCGATGCGAGGCCAGCAGCCTCATAACGCACGACGAAGACCCCGGTCGGATCGGCCCGAGAGTCGATTATGCCACGCGCGGAACCAAGCGCTTCGTCGAGCGTGAGTGCGGTCTGGTCAAACGTGATCTTCGCGTTGTTTGTCACCGCACCGAGCACAGAGAAATGACGTGGCTTGTGCTCAACAGAGATTACATCGCGTGGATGGACCGGCACATTCTGGGTCGGGTTCTGAAGGATATGACCGACCCTGACCACCGAGCTCTGCTCTTTGCGGGTGAGGCGCAGCGCGCTCTCATGGATTGGCTTCGTCAGACCACCAGCAGCAGCGACCATGTCCAGGACACGCTCGCCTGTACCAGCGAGCGGTATACGCCCGCCCGAAGCAACCGCATCGCCCAGCACTGTTACCGACAAGGAGGGTTGGTCGACCAAGCTCAGGACGGCCTGCGGTTCGATCGCCTGCCCCCTCAGAGATGTCTCAATCCGGCGCGCCGCGGCCTCGGGCGACAACCCTCGCACACGCACATCGCCGCCATAGGGGATGCGAACGGTACCAGCGGAAGACACCATCTGAAGCGGCAGTTCCCGCGACCCGGCGCCCGTGTCTGGCCCTCCACCGAACAGACCACCGCCTGTGGCCTCGAACAGCATCACTCGAACCTGATCTCCGGTGCGCAATCGCCGGCCGTAGACAGCCGGACCCTCTGCCAGAGCCGCAAGGCCCTCGCCCCCCTCGGCAGCCCGAAGCCGGGCAACGACGGCCGCATTCGCGGGGACCAACGCGAAGCCGAGTGCCCCTCCTTGGACCTCCGCCGCCTCATCAAGCACATCTGCAGTCAGAGGACCCGATCTAGGCACACTGGAACAGGCCGAAAGCAGCGCTGCCGCTGCCAGTATCGCAATTCTTGTCGGCATAGGTTCCCCATTCATTAACCGTTTAGAGTCAGCATGGGCCTGGAACGAATTCTGTACCAAACCGCAACAGGTGATGAACAAGTCCTAACCGGAGTATGGTTAATGGGTGCTTATAATGCTCTTCAATATTGAGGCGGACACGGGCAACGAGCTCATCGGATACCTGGTTCCCGACAGCGTCGAGGAGACACCGAGGCTCTGCCTATTCGGCGGCGGCGCGCTTCTCTGGAGCGGGGAAGCAAACGAAACGCGCGATGCGCTGGTTCAGGCAGGGCGCCACCGAACAGGACAGTGTGGATTTCGCATCGGGACCAATGAGGTCGAATGCCTTTCGGCGCTCTCGGACCTGGAGGTGAGAGACATTGGCTCCGGGTTGACGATCTACCGTCGTCGCTCGGCTTGCCTTGCGCACAAATTGTTCCGGATCGAAACGCGTTTGCGCCCCAGTCGGACATTCGATCATGCGATGGAGCGGCTGTTCCAAGCTTGGTATCCGCGTGTCGAACGATACGGTGCGGAAACCGTGGACCAAGTTTTGGTGCTGAATGGCACATCTTCGGTGTACGCAAGCGGACGCGTGCATTTGCCTGCACATCCCGGGTTGCAAGACGGCAGCACAACCGTGGTGATGGAACTGCGGGACCCGCATGAAGAGCTCGCGGAACGGATTGCTGTGCTGAGCGGTACTTTCGGACCCGTCGATCGTTTCATCGGCGCGCGAGAGCAGATGGCGTGGCGTTCCGTGATCGCATCCCTTGATGGCGTCAACGTGACAAACATGCGGGCTCTACGCCGGGCAATCCGCGGCCTAGACCCCGACGCCGCGGCCACACTTTCAAACCCGCTAACACGTCAACTGACCAGCGCGCGCCCGAGCGAACTGTGTGCCCCCAACGCGATCTCTTCGGCACTGAAAGCCCTGGCAGGCTTCGAAGTCGTGGCGCCCGCGCGCATTCCCGCCTACTTTGAGACAGCAGTGGGGACACTGCTGAACACCCCGGTGCCCGGTCTTTCCAAACCGTCTGACGACGTCATGTGGATCGCTGATACGCTGGCGGACATCGACACCGTCGATGCCATCCTCGAGTGTGATCTTACGGTCTATGCAAGCGTCTCCAGCGTTTTCGAAGGCTTGGCGGCAGGAATGGCCCAGGCATGACCTGCGTCGGCAGCAGCCAATGGAGCTGATGCCTCGAACAGCCGGAAGTAACCGTCGGCCATGCGATCCAACCCGATGTCGTCTCGTCTAGCGGCAAGGGTTGCCGCATCCGCTGTTCCGCCGCGCATGCTCTGGGCAGCGATCATCGCATCAACAAGCGCGCGGAGATTGCGGCAGTCACCGTTGCGGCTCAACTCCTCGATACGCTCAGGCGTCAACGCGTCGAGATCTTCTGCCCGGTCGATCACCTGAACACGCGCCGACATGCGACGCGCTTCCCTCGCGTTCCCGACATCCGTAAGGATCATCTGCTTATCGAACGACAACGCCTCGAGGACGACGTTCGAGCACCCTTCCTGAATCGTCGGCAGCAGAACGCAGTCTACCAGCTCGCGATAGAAGGCAGACATCTGATCGTGCGCGAGGCAGTCGATCTGCGTGATGTGTGATCTCGCAGATGACGCAGCAACAAGAGCGTCCACATGGGATGAATAGTCCTCGTCACCGATGTTGCCGAGGAAAACCAATTGGAAGTCCTTGCGCTTGTTCAGCAAAATCTCGGCCGCCCGGATCGCGAGTGGATGATGCTTCACTGGGAAATAGCTGGCTGGCAGCGCAAACACGAAACGCCCATCCGGGCAATCAAGCGCGGGGAGATCCTGCTGCGACGATGCCCATGCCAGGTCGATCCCGTTGGGGATTACGTCCACTCGGTCCAGGGGCGTCTTGGAGCGCTCGCAAAAGTAGTCGCGAACAAACCCGGAGACTGCAACAATACGGTCTGCCTCGGACAACTGACCGGCATGGTGAGAAAACCCTGCATCATCCAGCCAAGTATAGACATTGTGCAGTGTATACAGCGTGTAGATCCCGAGCTTCTTGGCCTCACTGAGCCCGAAGGTCGAGTAATGATAGTGCAAAACGTCAACTTTGTGCTGGGCAAGGACTTCCAGGAAGAGACCCTCCTCACCGTTTAGGACGATCCCATGCTCTGGCGCGTCCAACCGACCCAGCATGTAGCCAGCAACATTGCGCTCGACAAGGACAATGCATTCGCATCCTCTTGCCCGGTACCCCCTGTAGAGGTTGAGTGCGACCTGTTCGAGCCCGCCACGGTCAAACGATGGAACGACAATGGCAACGGAGGGTTTTTGCGAGGGCGTCATGCAGAACTCCTGAGTTTGGGCGAAACCGTGGCGGAGGGCTGTCCGCCGCCCACCGCTCCCGCAATACGGGACAGTCCTGCGCGGGACGCAGTGGTCAAACGCTTGAAGACCTCAAAGTTGTTCTCCGCCATAACCGCGCGCTCGTCAGGGCCTGGAAGCTCTCCGGTGCGGACCTGCTCATCACTGACCCATTGCATGCCAAAACGTGCAAAATCCCCCACATCTGGCGTGCGCAGCACAGGTATTACGCCAAATCGGAGATACTCAATGAGCTTCGTTGGACATGCAACGCGGTTGACCACGTCCTCTTCCCGCAACAACACGCCGAAATCGCACCGTGGATAGGTTGCAAACACTTCCATTTGGCTGGCCGAGCGGAGCGAAATGCCGGATCGGTTAGAGAGCCCCGCTCGGGCGAGCGCGCGGTGCATGCCCTCGGTATCCGGCGTCAGCAGCACCCAGTCGAGGTCCTCGGCCGTGTCAGCAACGAGCTCGGCCATTTGAGGGATCATCTGCCAGCGCTGCGTCCCCCCGGCATAAACGACGCGTGGGCGGTCGGAGTAAGATCTCGGCGAAAGCCTCTCCTCCTGCGTGCGGGTAAAGATCGGACAAGTGATCATCCGTTCCCGTGAAACGGCCAGTTTGTCCGCGAAGTGCTCAGCCATCGCGTCGGTTACGCAGACAACGATGTCGGAGTGCTCAGCCGCCCAACTCTCATACCGGAGGTATTTCTGCGCCATATAGTGGTCGCCATAGAGCACAAACTCCTCGGGCACAGCGCCATGCATGTCCATGATGAGCGGCCCCGTGCGCGCGGGTAGCAAACGGCGCAGCACCGGCGGATCAATGCCAACGAGGCTTTGGCTGTAGACCGGAGCGCCAAGCGCCAAGAGCGCCTCAAGCAACACCTCACCGAGCAAACAGCCATGGGCAATCTCAAGTCGCCAGAGACCCTCCGCCAAGCAAACCAATGCAGGCTTGGCAGACCGCGCCGCCACCATCTTGAGGTAGATGCGATTGCGGTCCGAGAGCGCTCGATCGATTGCGATAACGCGCTGAACGTAGCCGTCTTTCTCGTCCCCCGTGATCGGATCCGTATCCATTGTGAGAACGAGAACCGGAAGATCGTGCTCAAACAATCCGGCAAGGACGCCGGTCAAAGGCTGAAGACCCAGAGCCGCTGCGAAGCCGGCCCGCTCCCGGGCGACCAGTCCCCTAAGAACGTGGTGCTGGATCTCCCGGTACTGGCGGCGCCAATGCACACTGTCGGAGAGACTGGGCGGCATGGGGGTATCGCCATAGACCACCTCGTCCCAGGCAAGATGGCCGTCCGATGACCGGCGCACGCCATTGCCCAAGTCCTCAAGTCGGGCCAGCCGCTCTTCCAACCCTGAGGCGTGCCGAATGCTTGCATTTGAAAGCGCATCTATTCGCATGCGGTGTGCTTCCAGAAGCTTGGCCGCGTCATCGGACCATCCGATGAGACCAGCGCGGTCGGCCGCTTCCGAGCGGGTAACCGCCAGAACACCCGCTGGGCCGCCTGGGATGTCCTTCGGCAAGTCGCCATCGCGCCCCCCATGGCGCATCCCCTCTGGAACGGCCACCGAACGCTCAAGCCTGTGCGCGTATAGATGGCGGGCCACCAGCGCTTGGCCCAAGCCGGCGCTCTCGAGCGCCACCACGCCGGTCGTCAGAGGCCCATTGCCAGGTTTGGCGTCTTCCTCGAACAACCCGACTGTTTGCAGGGCGCTGGTCTGAAGAACAGCGAGCGCGGTGTCTACCTTGCCAGTGAGGCCAACAGCGCCAGGGATCATCGCGCGTCGGCGCCCCGCATAGGTTGCAAGGAGATCGAGCGGCGTCTCGGTTCCATAAATGTCAAAGCTGACTGGAACCGACTGCTCGGTCGCCGCAAGATTGAGCACCGGAACCGCCAACGGAGCCCAGAGCTCCACAAGATCTTCCAGCAAACGCGGCGGAGTGAGCACAGTCTGTTCCATCAGCCCGACATGACTGTGCTTGTCTGCGTGAATTGCCTGCCAGATCCCGGCGTTTGCAAGTTGCCCGAAATGCTTTGTGCCGGGCTCGTGCTGTCTGCGGATTGTGAGCCCGGCTTCCGTGCGATCACGAGCCAGCCGGTCGAGCGCATCACGCGTCTCAGTGACGCCGCCATCGACAAGATAGACGGTAAGTGGAAGGCTGCCGCGACCGTCACGCAGCGCCCAGAGCGCCAGTTCGAGGGCGCCGAAGTCGCCTGCGTAGACCATCACCATGGCCAGATCGGGTTTGCTGAAATCAAAAGGTCGGATCCGCGGGTGCGGGCTTTCGCCGCTTGTGTACCCGCTCCTCAAGTACCCCGAGAGCGGGTTCTGCAGGCCGTCCCTCAATTCCGGATGCTGCAGCAGAGCGTGCTCTGTCGAGAACAACGGCGAAGGGTCTCTCCCCTCGCGCCACCCATAGTTGACATAGTGAGCAAGCGGTTCGGCCCCCGCAACAGCGACATCCGGATTTGCGGCCAGGTACCATGCAGGCGAGAACAACGGACAGGGCGACCGCGCTGCCCGCCAACCCCGGGTCTCGTAGTCCGTGAGTGGGTCTGCCTCCGAGTCTAAGGCTCGGGAGGCATACCAGATCGGATCGAAAGGACTCGCCCCGAGCGCCCCCTGCTCCGACCCAAGGGCATCAGATTGAATGGACGGCGTGGCAGCAGCACGGTGTCTTCGAAACATGACGGTCTCCGATGCGTCGGGAGCGGGCGTTTTGATCAGGCGCGCAAGGCTTCGGGCTCGCGATGGTCGCACGCTGGCGCGGGCACACTGTCCGGCTGAAAAGGGGCGATGGGTCGGCCTAGTATCGCCGCGACAATCCGATCCGACGCGCATCCGTCTCCGTAGGGGTTCGCAATCCGGGCGATCCGAGCATGCTCCGCAGGGTTATCGAGCACCCGTGTCACAGCCGGTACGATGCGATCGGGATCCGTTCCTACGAGCTGCGCCGTGCCCGCCTCAACGGCCTCCGGACGCTCTGTCACGTCGCGCATGACAAAGACCGGCTTGCCAAGCGATGGCGCTTCTTCTTGAACGCCTCCGGAATCGGTGAGCACGACATGGGCACGGTTCATCAGCCAGACAAATGGCAGATAATCGAGCGGCGCAATGAGATGCACACCAGGCAACGCCCCCAGCCGCTCTCGCACAGGTCCCTGGACCTTTGGGTTGAGATGAACCGGGTAAACGATCTCTACATCCCCGCGCGCACTCAGTCGCTTGAGCGCGGTGCAGATCTGCTCAAAACCCGAGCCAAAGCTCTCACGACGATGCCCCGTCACCAGGATAAGGTGGCGGCCAGGCCGAAGGGTCGCAGCCACAGCCTCAAATGCGGCGGGCGGCGGCATGCTCTCAATGCGCTTTCGGGCAAGGGCCAAAGCATCGATCACGGTGTTGCCGGTCACTTGGATGTCCCTCGGCCCCAAGGTCTCCGCGATAAGTTTGTCGCGCGCAGCGGGGGTGGGTGCATAGAGCTGATCGGCAAAGGCATCGATACAGCGTCGGTTCATCTCCTCTGGCCAGGGGCGACTGAGATCTCCGGTGCGCAGGCCTGCCTCTACATGACCGACGGGAATTCCTCTGTGAAAGGCCGCAATTCCTGCAGCCATGGCCGTTGTTGTGTCACCATGCACCAGGACACGGTCGGGCGCTTCGGCCTCGATCACCGGATCGAGCGCCGCGATCGCACGGGCTGCGAGCGCGTTCAGGCTTTGCCCGGGACGCATCAAGGAAAGATCATGATCGGCCGTCAGATCGAAAGCAGTCAGCACCTGATCGAGCATCTCGCGATGCTGACCCGTCAGACACAGGCGTGATGTGATCTCGGGACACGCCTCCAAAGCTTTGATCACAGGCGCGAGTTTGATCGCCTCCGGCCGAGTGCCGCAGACCGTGAGCACCTTCATGGACGCTCTCCTCTTCGCTGAGATGGTGGAAGAAACGGAGCAGCTCCATGATCTGCATCTGCCGACTGCCCCCACCTTGCAGGGATCAGATGCCACGCAGGCATCAGGGCAAATCCGACGACGCTCTTCTGAGCCATGGGGCAGCCTTCGTGCTCGATCTGTTCGAGCACTGGCTTAGGCGCCTATCGTTAACCGAGTATTGACGAAAGCTGGAGGAAATAACGTTCAAGTTGTCCTAAAGGGGAAAAGCGAGAACGCATGAGACCAGAAAGCGCGTTGCACCCCCGGACCGTTGAGATCCTGTGCAAGGGCGCGGCCCGCTTTTGCAAGCCGCAGACAGGCCTGCCGGTCGTCAATCAGAGACCGGATTGCCAGTTCCCATTGCCGAGGATCCGCAGGCAGGACAAGCCCAGCAGAGCGTCGCGACACGCGCGCGGCCTCTGGCCAGGTGTCCGAATAGATACCTGCGGCCCCAACCACCGCATGTTCGATGATCTTGTTGCAAGAGCGGGCACGGTTCGCCGCGGAATCCGCCAACGGATAGAGGGCGATATGGAAGCGCTGCTGTTCAATCCACGCGCGCCAGGCCGGCCAGGAAGTCGCAGCGATCAGCTTCACCTTCGGATGCCCGGAAAGCTTGCTAAGTCTATGGTTGGCAGCGATGTAGAGTTCGACGTCACTGGTCTCGAGGATGCTCCACAAGACCTTTCCGATGAGCGCCAGATCCCCTCGATGCACTGCCGATCCGAGATAGGCGATTCGGCATGGCCCTGCTTTACCGTGGTGATCGAGATCGGCGAGGGCTGCAGACCAGACCGGTCGCAACAGAGTGGCGGATGGATGGAGCCGCAAGAGCGCATCCGAACTCACGACCATCTGAGCACCAGCATGCCTCAGCGCAGCCGCGTACCGGCGCTCAAAGAGGGCGAGTTTCAGTCGCTGACCCATTGGCGTTCGGACATCGGCCACCAAAGCGTTCACGTCGTCGTCGATCAGATAGAATTGACGTGCCCGTTCCGGCAGCGTCGCAGCTCCACCCGCATGGCGCATTACCAAGAGCGTCGTCTCGGAGACGAAGACTCCGGGGGCGAGTTGCGTGATTGGCCGCCCCTCACCCACCCAGTCACCACAGGCATTGAGCAGGTAGAGATCGGCCGTCGGAGAGGCCGGCCGCACCATCCAAGGGGTCGCCATACGCTCGATCGCCTGCATCACCCTCGTCACTGTCCCTCGCACCCAAAAGTCTGATTCCATGGTTTTGGCCCGTCTCCGAGGATTGCATATGCCACCGGCAACCGAAGACTTGTTTGACCGCTATGTCGAAGGTCCTCCGTCCTCGCAGAACGCTGTCGACGCACTGCCAGGATGGTGCACCGCCCTGCCAAAGGAGACAGGAGCGGTTGCCGGCGCGCTCACGCTGACACAGGACCACCGGATCATCTGGATGCTCGAAGCCCTCGGCAGCATTGATGGGTGGCACATATTGGAGCTCGGCCCACTCGATGGCGGACACACAGCGATGCTCCATGGCGCAGGCGCGGGTCGGATCGATGCAGTCGAAGCCAACAAGCTTGCCTTTCTGCGCTGTTTGGTGAGCAAGAACCTCCTCGGCCTCGACCGCGCGACCTTTCATCTCGGTGATGTCACGCAAGGGCTCGGTAGTGCTGACAAGCAGTTCGACCTGATTGTCGCTTCTGGGATCCTTTACCACCTCTCCGATCCCGGCGCTTTGCTCACCGCGCTGGCCGCACGCACGAACCGGCTGTTCATATGGACCCATGTCTACGACACAGCGGCGATGCCAAAACACGACCCCCGCCATAGTGCGTTCACCGGCGCCGGGACCGAGGTGGAACACCAAGGCCTGCGCATGCGCCTGCATGTGCGGCGATACCATGGTTCGGAGCAAGATCCACGGTTTTGCGGTGGCCCGCGTGATGCTCATGTCTGGATGGAGCGCGCCGATCTTCTGGAGTTGCTGCGCCGCCTTGGCTTCGACCGGATACGGATCGCGCATGACGATCCTGGCGCGCCGGGCGGGCCGGCGCTCTCGATCCTTGCCGAGCGCTCGTGATGAACGCAGATCAGATTGTCATCCTTCCGCCCAAAGATGGCGAAACGCCCGCCCTGGCCACTCCTCTTGATCGGGCTGGAGCGACCCCGTTCCCCGCCCCACCCAACCGCCGAGCGAGCCGGGTCAACTGGCTTGCCCTGCTCTCGTTCTTTTTGATTGTCGCACTGCCGATCACGGTGATCGGCACCTACTACGCCAATCACGCGAGCGATCAGTACACCGCCTCATCGCGCTTTACTGTTAGGGAAATTAAGACACGGCCCCTGGCCCTGGAGGACGCCGATGGAGCGCCGGACCGGATCGGCAGCCCCCTCGCGACCGAGGCGATCTCTGGCATGACATACGTTGTTGCAAACTACCTCGGTAGCCGTGCGCTCATGGAAGAACTCCGGCGGGATATGGGGCTCGAAGCGATGTTCCGGCGTGGCGAAGCTGATTTCTGGGCGCGCTTGCCGGAAGAGGCTTCGGCCGAGGACATTTACGACTATTGGCGAGACCAGATCCGCGTTGCGATCGATGGTCCGTCCGGCATCGTGACCCTGCGGGTACGGGCCTTCGCCCCAGAAGATACGCTCGTGCTCTCAATGGGAATGCTTGCGCGCGCAGAGGCTTTGGTGAACGCGCTCTCTGGCCGACAGAAGGCAGACGCGAAAGCCCGCGCGATTGCAGAGGCGGCCGAGAGTGAACGACGGCTCCAGGCGAGCATTGACGCCCTCTCCGCCTTTCGAGATCGAGAGCGTCTGCTGAACCCTCTCCAAGAGGCAGACGAAACCGTGAGGTTGATGGCAGAGCTCACAACCGAGCGCATCCGCCTTGAAAGCCAGCTACGGGTCCTCTCCACGATGGTCGAGGGTGACCCGGTTCGTGGTCAAAGCCTGCGGACTCGATTGGAAAAACTTACCGCAGACATCGCGCAATTGCGCGATCGCTTGGCTGCCGATGCCGGCGCAGACCGTACGATTGCGAGTGCCCTTGGCCGGTTTGAAGAACTCGAGATCCGCCGGCGCTTTGCGGCCACGCTCTACGGCCAGGCTCAGACCAGGCTGATTGAGGCCGAAATTGATCTCGCGCGGCAATCGGTGTTTCTGAACGTGTTCGATCCGCCCTTGTTACCGGACGAGTCGCGGTATCCGCGTCGCGTGCCGTTCACTTTGCTGGCCTTCGTGGCTCTGGCGGCGGCTTGGGCTATCCTCGCGCTGATCTGGGCATCAGTTGCTGATCATCGGATGGATGCACGTCTCTGATCACGTGCGGCGAGCTCGATAGCCCACCGAAGATCCGCGCCTCATGCAGGCGCTCGCCGACCACGAGACGCGGTCGTGACTGAAAGCGCGAGTACCAAGGACTGAGAGCGGGATCGACGAAGCCAGCCGTTCCATGGCGCGCGGCAAGAGCCATCTTTTCCCGCTGAAACCGGCGCGCCTTTTCCCCGATCAAGTCGGATCCCCGCGATGCGCTCTCGTGGTGGTAAAGCGTCGCAAATGGCGTCCACACAACGCCAAATCCTTGGTCCCTTGCTCGGGCACAGAAGTCCACATCGTTGTAGGCAACCGCAAAGCGCTCTGCATCCATACCCCCAAGGCTTTGCCAACAATCGCGTGTGACCAGCATGCAGGCACCTGTCACGACGGTCATGGAGTTGCGCACGGCGAGCCGGCCCATCTCGCCATAATCATCCGGCGCTGCCTTGTAGTGCCAATGCCCCGCCAGGCCCCCAAGGCCGAGGACCACTCCGGCATGTTGGATCGTACCGTTGGGATAAAGGAGGCGCGCACCGACAATCCCGGTTCTCGGATAGGCCAGGCACTCCACCATCTCCGAGAGCCAGTTCGGATCGATCACGCTGATGTCGTTGTTGAGCAGCAGCAGGACCTCACCGCGAGCCATCGCCGCCCCTCGGTTCACCATCGCTGCGAAGTTGAACTGCTCCGATCGGATATCGAACCTGAGCGGAAGCCGATGCGCCATCCGCTCGTAGAGCGAGGGCACCCGCATATCAGTCGATCCGTTGTCTACGATAACCACCTCAAAGTCTGGGTAGGCCGTTCGCTCGGCAAGATCGTCGAGCACGCGTGAGATCAGGTCATGGCAATTGCGGTTCGGGATGACGATGGAGACCCTGGGTCGAGGTGCATCTGGGAACCGAACCCGGTGCAAGTCGGGGAGCAAGGCCGGCGCCGGCACCGCCTCCCCGGCAAAGCCGGAGAAGTGTCCCGCCAGCGCCTTCCGTGCCCGCTCGGTCGCCTCAACCCTGCCGGCATGGGAAACACTCTCCTCGCGCTGGCGCCAGCGATAGGCCGGATAAGGTACATGTCGGATCTGCTCCGGTGCGAGGCCACGGGTGTAGCGCAGCACCAGTTCATAGTCCTGGCTGCCATGGAAACCATCTCGCAGCCCACCAAGTGCCGCGAGCCGGTTCCGCCGATAAAGCGATAAATGATTGACGTAATTGACACCCGACAGGAGCACCGGATCGAACGCTGGCTTTAGAAACGCTGAGATCGGGCGCATCTCTGCATCCGCGATCACTTCATCGGTGTAGAAGAACTCTGCCTCTGGATGAACTCTCACCGCCCGGCGCAGGCGATCGACGGCAAAGGGTTCGAGCGCATCGTCATGATCGATCAGACCCACCCAGTCACCCTGCGCCGCATTCAGCGCCCGGTTGGTGGCATCCGCGATCCCGCGGTTTTCCTTACTGCGCAGAACCCGGAGCCAACGCACCCCATCATGGCGTGCGAGCCACGCAGCCGTCTCGGGCCGGGTCGAACCGTCGTCGGCCAGGATCAGTTCCGCCCCGGGCGCTTGGTCGGCAACACTCTGGAGCAGTCGGTCGAGCCAGGCAGGGTCCGCATTATAGACCGGTACAAGAAACGAGATCTCGACCCCCTCCGGCTGCGGCAGAGGATCGTGCCCGGCCTCGTAAGCAGCAAGCTCCCATATGCGGTCGAGCGTGTCGCTCAGCCCTCCACCGCCGACCGCCGGGAGACGGTACCGGCCGACCGAACGCAGAAGCGCGGGTTCAACTCCGATCAGGTTGACGACAAACCGTCGATCCTCAGTCATTCGGTTGCGCAGAAATCGCGCGAGGCCGCGTGCAGTTCTCCGGCGCGTTACTCTCAGGCGAAACCGGCAGTCGGTATGCTCTGACGGATCAATGCGCACGCCCTCCGCCGCCGGTCCTTGGGAAAGATCGACGGCGATGAGCAGTCTCCGGGTCTCGGGGAAATCGATCCGTCTGTCCTCGGAGAAGGCCCCACCCGTCTGGAGATAGACAGCGGAATGCATCGGCTCCCGCAAGGCTTCGAGTTCCACGACGGCATAGCGCGGACCAAACCGCCCACGGCCGAGATGGAGGTGTGGATCGCCGCCCGTCGCTTCCCACGTGTCGGGGCCGAGCCGGCGCATCTGATGGGTGGGACCTGCTCCGGCCAGCATAGCACTCTCCTGTTAGCCGCCAAGCAAGCGACCGCGGATCGCCCGCTCAACAAGCAGCCCGGCCAGCAGCGTCGCCACCGCCCAGCCGAGCACGTACTCCCGGCTCAGCAACCGGTCCGGATAGCCTTCGTAGAACGCGACCCGCATCCACTCCACCAAATGCAGGGTTGGAACCCAGGACAGCCAATCGCCGATGTAGGCAGGCATGGCAGCGGGCACGAAGAGGATGCCCGACAGGATATAGCTGCAGATGATAATCAGCGTATAGATCGTGACCCAGCCGGGCATCACCATCGCAATGACGGCAGACAGCATACCACAACCAAGACCGAGCACGAGCGCGGCGCCCATGGCCAAGGACGCATCCACCAGATCCGCGGGTCGCGGATCGATCCCTGCAGCGAAGGCGAGGAGTAACAAAAGCGCCACCATCGCGGCGCTGGCAAGCAGTTCGAGAAGGGCGCGTCCGTACAAGATGTCGAGGATCTTCACCGCTGGAAACGCCAACAACGGGCGGTTCATAACCAGAGAGAGCATAATGAAGCGCGACATGTAGTTCCAGGCCATGAACGGCGTCAAGGCGGTCGCAAAGAAGAGAGCAATGCTCTCCCCGTAAGGCGCGTGCCGACCGAGCAAAGTGTAGAACGCGAGCAAAATCAGGATGTGAGCGATCGGCCAGAGGATCGCCACGAGATATCCAAGGCCATGGTTGAAGAACCGCGTGCGGATGTCTCGCAACATCACAGCCGCGATCACGCGGGCGCTAGCAGTAAGAGCCCCGGTCATCCAATCACGCCATATGGTTGCGCATCAGCGCAAAAAGGCCGGTGAGCGCGCCCCAAACCGCAAGCCCAAGGACCGTCCAAGCCGCGATCCAAAAGGCCCGGCGTGGTTCAGTCGCCTCCTCCGGCAGGGTCGGCTCCACAAAGACGTCAAGATAGAGCATTCGGGCCTCGCTGACCTGGCGCACCTGTTCAAGCTTGCGCGCGGCGGAAAGGAACTGCCGTTCCGCAATCTCCTGCTCCACTTCAATCTCGGAGAAGCGTGCCATGACATCCGCGAGGGCCTCGCCGCCCGGTTCCGCCGCCACCTGCTCGGTTCCGAGGGCGGCCAACTGGTCGCGGAGTGCAGCGATCCGCCGATCTATCGCCTGCATCTGCGCGGAACTGGGGCTAAGGTGACGTGCCTTCGCAGCCCTGTCCTGCTCCAACCGGATGAGCTGGGAACGGGTCTCACCGGAGAGCTGCGACAGCATCCCCGCCTCGCTCTCCGCGCTGAAGACGCCAGCCTCGTTGCGCGCGACCGCAAGCCGTCCTTGCACTCCGGCCAACCGCTCCGCCGCATCGTGGAACAGTGCCTCGGCCTTATCGACCGCCTCGCTCCAGACCCGCGCATTCAGATCGTTCACAAGTGCCTCGGCCTCTGCAAGAGAGGCGGCCGTAAGTCGCTGCGCCTCGTCCGGCGAGAACGCAGCGACCTCGAAGGCGATGATCCCCGCTGGCAGCTCGATCTCGACATCCGTGCGGTCGTGCCAGTAATCGAGAGCATCTTCGGCCGAAGCATCGGGGGCCAGACGCGCCAGCCAGTCATTCGCAAGCCAGGTCTCAGGCTTTAGCGGAGCCGGCTGCGGTCCCTCGTAGACGTCACGAAACCCGGCCCGCGCGGTCAGCGCATCAACCAGCGCCGCGCTCTCGAGAAAGGTTGCGATCACCTGCGTGTCCCGGGCCATCTCGATCGACGGGAGACCGGTCAGGTCCCCCACCCGGTCGGTTTGCGTCACGCGGTTGACCCGAAGCAACAGGCGCGTCTCAGAGACAAAGCGGTCATCGGCGAGCCCACCGAAATACCCGGTCGCCCCGATCCCCGGCAATGCCACAAGGATCAGGAAACCGAGGACCACGACTTTGCGCATAGCCGCCATTCGTCGCCGCTCGGTGAAACCGATATCGTAACGCCGGCGGCGGTTCGAGAAGGCATGGCGGCCTGCCTGCGCGCTCAACCCCTCGGCGATGCGCGCCCGCAGCGCATCCGCGCCCGTGGCTTGGGTAACCGCATCTCCGGTCATCGGTTGAGCCTCAGGTAAGCGCGGATGGCCTGATCCACCTCGCCATAGAGAAGAAGCTTGCCCTCGACCAGGACAGCCCCGCGGGTGCACAGTGTTGAGACTGTCTCCATCGAGTGGCTGACGACGATGAGATCCGAGTGCGCCCTGCGGGCATCAAATGCTTGTTTGCAGCGTGCCTGGAACCGAGCATCTCCGACGGCGGTGATTTCGTCGATCAGGTAGCAGTCGAATTCGATCGCCATGGAGAGCCCAAAGGCCAACCGCGCCATCATTCCAGAAGAATAGGTGCGCACGGGGCGGCGCATATAGTCCCCGATCTCGGCGAATTCCTGAACGAAGCGAGCGATGCGGCTCGGATCCTCGCCATAAACGCGAGCGACGAAGTGTACGTTCTCGCCGCCGGTCATGTGCGGATGGAACCCCGTTGCGAAACCGAGCGGCCAAGAGATGCGCCGACTGCGACGGACGCGCCCCGAGTTGGGCAATTCCACGCCGGAGATCAGTCGCAGGGTAGTGGACTTGCCGGCGCCATTGACCCCGAGAAGCGCGTAGGAATGGCCTGGTTCAAAGTCGACCGACACGTCATCCAAGATGATGTTTGCGCGCCCATCAGTGCGGTAGGATTTCGAGACATTCTCCAGTCCGATCATGGATGCGGTCTCACCGGAGCAAGGTGATCCCTTGGGCCCGCATAACTGTCTCGCCCCTTGTCGCGCACCGTTCTGTCCGCTCCCCGTTCCAGCTTGGAACAGAATGGGGCCGTAGAGTTAACAAAACATGATCATCGAGACGAGCGAACCCTATCATCGGTCCACATGAGGCACGCCAATCCTAAGCGGGCAGCCTTGGCGTCACTTGAACATTCAGCGCGCCTCAAGGGCGCTCGCTGTCGAGGTCCGCTTGGACTGCGCAAGGCTGCAGGGGCTCTTCTCGCTGAGTTCGGATGCAGCGAGCATGAGATGACGAGCGTGTTCGGCCACTCGGATCCCAGCACTGCGCGCATCTACACAAAGTCGTCGAGCCGACGGCTTCTAGCAGAGCGCGCCATGAACAAAACGGGGACATTTACCTGGTACAACTCGCTTACGCAGCTCCCGACGTGGGGGAAAGACCGCGAAAATCGGTTGAATTTCAATGCTTTGAATTTTAGGTGGTACGCCCTAGGGGACTCGAACCCCTGTTTCCGCCGTGAGAGGGCGGCGTCCTAGACCACTAGACGAAGGGCGCACAGGATGCGCAGTGTCGATGGCGTCTGTGGTGGTACACCCTACGGGACTCGAACCCGTGTTTCCGCCGTGAAAGGGCGGCGTCCTAGACCGCTAGACGAAGGGTGCAGAGCCTCGACCCGCCGGGTGATATCGAATGCGCCTCCCGGGTGCAAGAGCCAATGTTACGGTTGTGCGGCATCCTCGAGGCGCAGTTTCACCCGGCGCCGGCCACCCCAATCGTCGATCTCGAGCCGCCCGGCGAGGTGGAGCGCAGAACCGGTCTCCCCCGCAGCCGAGAGCACAGAGGCAAGACCGGTTTCCTCGGCACGAAAGGCGATGGCCTCGAGCGTTCCCACACGAAAGGCGAGATGGCCCTGCCCGACCCGGCGCATCCCCTTGACGCGAACGGAGGCAAAAGCGAACCGCGGGGCTGGGCTTGCTTGCCCAAAGGGTCCAGCCTGCTCGAGGGTTTCGATCAAAGACCGGCTCGCGGCCTCAGGCGTGAGCAGACCGTCGATGGCAAGATCTCTCGGTCCGGCAGCGCCTGCGCCTTGCCGCGCGAGGAGACGTTCGAGTGCCGCCATCGCGGGCTCCACGTTCTCAGATGCCACACTCAGGCCCGCGGCCATGGCATGACCACCACCGCGCAGCAGGAGCCCCTCAGCCGCCAACGCAGCCACAGATGTGCCGAGATCGACGCCAGGAACCGAACGCCCGGATCCCTTGCCTTCCTCACCGTCTAGCCCGATCACGATGGCGGGGCGGTTGTGGCGTTCTTTCAAGCGGCTTGCCACGATGCCGACAACACCCGGATGCCACCCTGCACCTGCCGCCCAGACGAGCGCGCCAGGCTTATCGCGGCCTTCGATCTGTGCCTCCGCCGCGGCGAGCACCGCCGCTTCGATCTCGCGCCGCTCTCGGTTGAGGGCATCGAGACGTCCGGCCAAAGCCTCAGCAGTCGCCGCATCCGGTGCGCAGAGCAGCCGCAGCCCGAGCCCAGCCTCCCCGATGCGGCCGCCGGCATTGATCCGTGGGCCGAGTGCAAACCCGAGATCTCGGGCGGTCGGGGGCGCCGAGAGCCCTGCCACGTCGGAAAGGGCCGCCAGCCCCGGTCGTCCCCGGCGGGCAAGCACAGTGAGCCCCTGGCGCACGAAAGCCCGGTTGAGCCCGGTCAGCGGCGCCACGTCTGCAATCGTCGCCAGCGCAACAAGGTCGAGGACATCCAGGAGCTTTGGCTCGGGCCGGGCGGTGAAGGCCCCCTGAAGCCTCAGGTGCCGGTTCGTGGCAACAAGAAGAAGAAACGCAACGCCGGCGGCGCAGAGCGCGCCTTGATCCGAGACACAATCGGAGCGGTTGGGGTTCACCGTCGCCATTGCCGACGGCACGGGACCCTCGGCGAGGTGATGGTCGACAATGAGAACCTCTGCCCCACCCTCGACCGCTGCGGCGACAGGGTCAGCGCTGGTGCTGCCGCAGTCCAGACAGATCACGAGGTCATGTGCGGCTCCGAGCCGCGCCATCGCCGGCCGGTTGGGACCGTAGCCCTCCTCGATCCGGTCGGGGATGTGAACTGTTGCCGTGATCCCGAAGGCCGCGAGCCAATCACACAGCAGCGCAACAGAGGCCGCACCATCCACGTCATAATCGCCAAAAAGCGCCACGCGCTCGCGCCGCATCACGGCCTTCGCCAGACGCTCGGCCGCCGCGTCCATATCGGGCAGCGTGCTTGGGTCCGGCATCAGGTCCCGCAGCGTCGGGGCGAGATAGGCGTCCGCCTCCTCGGGCAGCACACCGCGGGTTGCCAACACCCGCCCGACGATCTCAGGCAGGTCGGCCGTCTGGGCGATGGCAAGGCCGAGCCGCTCGGTCTCCACAGAGGCGCCGACCCAGCGACGGCCGGTCACTGAATGCGCGACCCCCAGGAATGCTGTGCGATCCAACATCCCATATCTATGGCAGGCGGGAGGCTGGCACGCAAGGTATTGCGCTCGCCCCTATAGAGAACTCAGAAATGGTTGGTGCGATAGGTCAGCCGCCGCACAGACCCGGTGCGTGAGCGCATCAGCAGTGTCTCGGTCTCCAGCATCGGTCCCCGGCGGCGAGCACCACGCAGGATGGAGCCATCCGTCACGCCAGTCGCCGCAAAGATGACATGGCTGCGGATCATATCGCCGAGGCTGTATTTCCGGTTGAGATCTTCGATGCCCGCCCGGCGCCCGCGCGCCACTTCGTCCTCGTTGCGGAACATAAGCCGGCCTTGGATCTGCCCGCCCATGCATTTCAGAGCCGCCGCAGCCAGCACCCCCTCCGGCGCGCCGCCCTGGCCCATATACATGTCGATGCCGGTTTCTTCCGCCTCAGCGCAGTGCATCACACCAGCGACGTCACCATCGGTGATCAACCGGATCGCTGCGCCGGTGGCCCTGACCCCGTCGATCAGGTCCTTATGGCGGGGCCGCTCGAGAATGCAGACGGTGACGTCCTCCGGGCCGCACCCCTTGGCCTCGGCAAACACGCGCACGCGCTCACCCGGCTCCATGTCGAGATCGACGAGCCCTTCGGGATAGCCCGGCCCGATGGCGAGCTTGTCCATGTAGACATCCGGCGCATGCAGCATGGAGTGGCGCGGCCCCATCGCAATCACCGTGATGGCATTCGGCATGTCCTTGGCCGTGAGCGTCGTGCCCTCCAGCGGGTCGAGTGCAATGTCCACCGCCGCCCCGCGTCCGGTGCCGACCTCCTCACCGATATAGAGCATCGGCGCCTCGTCGCGCTCGCCTTCGCCGATCACCACGGTGCCCTGGATGTCGAGCATGTTGAGCTGGGTGCGCATGGCATCAACCGCCACCTGGTCGGCCGCCTTCTGATCTCCCCGACCGATCAGACGATAAGAGGCGATCGCCGCCGCCTCTGACACCCGTGCGAGCCCAAGGCTCAGCAACCGGTCCTGGAATTCGCTCTCTGCCTCGCCCGTCATCGCGTGTCCTCCTGGAGCGCGCCTTGCCCGGCGCTTGGCCGCGTTCTACGCCCGGGTCCGGGGCGTGGCAAGCGAACCGGCTCAGACCTCCTCGATGCCGAGCGCCACCGGAGCCGCAGCACTGACCTCGAGCGCCGCGATCCGCGAGAGGGCGAGATCCACGGCCTTCCGCTCCGTCTCATGGGTGACAATCACCACCGGAACCGAGGCCTCCCCGCGCCCGTATTGGCGCATGCGGTGGATCGAGATCCCCGATTCGCCGAGCGATGTGGCCAGGGCCGCCAGCGCTCCCGGACGGTCGTGCAGCATGGCCCGGAGATAATAGGGCGAATGCTCCTCGCTTTGCGCGAGCCGGGGCGCAGCGGACAAACCAGAGGCTGGGCGGCCGAAGAGCGGGCGCAGTGCGCCACGGGCAAGATCCAGGACATCGGCGAGAATCGCAGACGCGGTCGGGCCTGCCCCCGCGCCCGGCCCCGTGAAGGAGCAGGCGCCAATGAAATCGCCCTCGGCCACCACCGCATTGGTGACACCGGGCAGGCTGCCGATCAGCGTCTCCCGTGGGACCATGCAGGGGCGCACCCATTGCTCAAGGCCTTGGTCATGCAGCTGCGCCAAGCCTAAGAGCTTGATGGAAAACCCTAAATCGGCCGCCGTTTCGATGTCCGCCGCGGTGATCCGGGCGATCCCTTCGGTCACAACGCCTTCGAAATCCACCTGCGTGCCAAAGGCGACCGAGGCCAGGATCGCGAGCTTGTGGGCCGCGTCAATCCCCTCGACATCGAAGGTCGGATCCGCCTCGGCATAGCCCTTGCGCTGCGCCTCCTCCAACACCTCGGCATAGCCGCGCCCGGTGGCCGCCATCTCGGTCAGGATGTAGTTGCAGGTGCCGTTCAGCACGCCCAGCATCCGGCTCATGCGGTTCGCGCCGAGCCCTTCGGCCAAGGATTTCAGCACCGGGATACCACCGGCCACGCCGGCCTCGCAGGTCAGCCCCACGCCCGCCGCTTCGGCTGCCTGCGCAAGCGCCTGACCGTGGTGGGCGATCAGAGCCTTGTTCGCCGTCACCACATGGCAGCCGCGCGAAAGGGCCCGCTCCACCAAGGCCTTAGCCGGCCCGTCGGAGCCGCCGATCACCTCGATCACACAGTCGACGTCCTCACGTTCGGCGAGCTGGACGGGGTCGTCCTCCCAAGCAAAGCCCGAGATATCGACGCCCCGATCCCGGCTGCGCGAACGGGCGGAGACGGCGGTGATCTGCACCGGGCGCCCGGCCTTGGCGGCGATCGCCTCGCGGTTGGCGGCCAGCACCTCGACGACACCGGCGCCGACAGTGCCGAGCCCGGCAATGCCGAGACGGAAAGGCTGAGCGCTCATGTGCCTGCTCCGCAACAGAATTTTCGGGGGCGGGCAGGCTTGGTGGAACAGTGGCGCATCGGGGTCTCCGTCGTCGGTGGGCGCAAGCTGGATCCCAGCGCTTACAGGAGCCGGGCCGCCTGCTCAACCGCGGGACCGCGTCAGTTGCGTCGGGCCTTGGCGCGCTCGGTGCTCTGCTTGGCGCGCTCGGCGAGGTCATCGCGCTCGGTCTCCGACAACACCGGTTGGCTCGCCCGGGCGCGCTGTGCATCGGCCTCCGCCGCAGCCGCCGAGAGCTCGGAGTCAACCGCCACGCCCACCACGGGATCGGGGACCTCTGCGGAGTACGTGCCGGGCGGGGGGGCTTCGGGCACATCGACCAGCCGCGGCCACTCCGCCGTCTCGACCTCGGGCGACTCGACCGCTTGGTAATCGTTGAACAACCGGAAGCTCTCGCACCCGCCGAGGCCAAGCACCAGCGCCGCAGAGATCAGGCCCGCAAACCGCTTCAAGGGGCACCCCCCGTTCTGCTAAGACTGGGGCGTGCGCGCCCCGTGAGGCACCCTAGCGCCCCCTGCCCGACAAGGCCAGCGGGTGCAAGGGCCTGCGCGGCGCGCCGTTCCGCTACGATATCGGCTGCGATACCGGGCGATACACAAATGCGATATCCGGTGCGATATCCCAATGCGATATCGGTGCGATATCTGCGATAAGGACGGTGAGGGAGACGACGCATGACCGGAGAGATCACCAAGCCCGAGGAGGCACTGCCGGAGCTGTCCGACCGGATCGGGCGTCTGGTGGAGAAGAGCTCAAAGGTCTGGGCGGCCGCGCTCGAACGTCAGCTCGAAGACGTCCATGTGCTCAAGCCCGACCCGCTGAACACCGCCCCCTCCATGGCGCGCTGGGCCTATGACTTTTGGGACCACCCGGATCGGATGATGACGTCCATGGGTCAGCTCTGGGCGGCACAGGCAGATCTTTGGACCCGGACCATGCAGCGCGCCTGGTTGGGCGAGGACGCCTCGCCGCTGATCCAGCCCGCCCGCGGCGACAAGCGCTTCAAAGACAAGCTGTGGGACGAGAGCCCGTTCTATGACTACCTCAAGCAATCCTACCTGCTCACCGCCGACTGGCTGCGCTCGCGCCTCGGCGAGGCGGAGGGGCTCTCGGCCCAGGACCGCAAGAAACTCGACCTGATCACACGCAACTTCCTCGAGGCCATGGCGCCCAACAACGCGCCCTTCCTCAACCCCGAGGTGCTGCGGACCACCATCGACGAGAAGGGTGAGAACCTGCTCCGCGGGCTCGAGCACATGATCCGCGATCTCGAGCGCGGGCAGGGCCAGCTGCTGATCCAGCAAACCGACATCGAGGCCTTCGAGGTCGGGCGCAACATGGCGACCACCCCCGGCTCGGTGGTCTTCGAGAACGAGGTGATGCAGGTCATCCAATACGCGCCCACCACCGAGGAGGCCCACAAGACCCCGCTGCTCATTTGCCCGCCTTGGATCAACAAGTTCTACATTCTCGATCTGAACGAGAAGAAGTCGATGATCCGCTGGCTGGTGGCCCAGGGCCACACCGTGTTCATCATCTCCTGGATCAACCCCGGCCCCGCCCAGAAGGACGAGACCTGGGAGACCTATATGAAAAAGGGCGTGCTGACGGCGATCGAGAAAGTGCTCGAGGAGACCGGCCAGCCCCAGACCCACCTGGTCGGCTATTGCATCGGCGGCACGATGCTCGGCACCACGCTGGCCTATCTGGCGGCAAAGGGCGATGACCGGGTGGCGTCGGCGACCTTCTTCACCGCGCAGCTCGACTTCTCTGATGCGGGTGAGCTCCAGGCCTTCGTCGACGACGAGGTTTTGGAGACCATCGAAGAGGCGGTCGAGGAAAAGGGCTATCTCGCGGCCGAGAACATGTTCGCGGCGTTCAACAGCTTGCGCTCGACCGACCTGATCTGGGGCTTTGTGATCAACAACTACCTGTTGGGCAAGGAGAATTTCCCGTTCGACCTGCTCTATTGGAACTCCGACAGCACCTCGATGCCTGGCCGCGTGCACATGTCCTATCTCGACACCTTCTACAACCACAACGCGCTGGCAAAGGGCGAGATGGAACTCGGTGGCGTGCAGCTCGATCTCAAAAAGGTCAAGGTGCCCTGCTACCATGTCGGCACTGTCGAGGATCACATCGCCCCGGCCCACTCTGCCTTCCGGGCGGCAAAGGCGCTTGGCAGCCGGGCGCAGACCTACATCCTGTCGGGCTCGGGCCATATTGCCGGCGTCGTGAACCCGCCAGCGGCCGGCAAGTATCAGTATTGGACGAAAACCGGGCTGAAGGGCGACAGTCTCGATGACTGGCGCGAAGGCACCAAGGAGACGCCTGGCTCCTGGTGGCCCCATTGGGATGCCTGGCTCGCCAAACGCTCGGGCGGCACCGTGCCCGCCCGCACCCCCGGCGCCACCCTCGGCGTGATCGAGCCCGCCCCCGGGCGCTATGTGAAAATGAGGTTCGACGACCGATGATGCGGATTGCCCTGCTCCTCACCGCGCTGGCTCTCATCCCCACGAGCGCGAACGCCCAACGCCAGATCAACCCCTGCGATTTCAGCCAATCCGACAGCCCCTGCGAGATCGAAGGCGGGGTCTACCGGGCGCTGATCCCGGAGGGCATCGGCCCCCACCCGGCGGTGCTCTATCTCTACGGCTCGACCGGGCGGAGCCGCACGGTGACGGATGCAGCCTATTTCCGCCGCGAGGTGGTGAACCGCGGTTACGCGCTGCTGGTCCCGGCGGCGCGGTTCACGACCTATCCCGACGGCTCGCGCGATACCGGCTGGGGCTGGAGCGGGCGCGCGCCCTTCCACGACCGCGACGATTTCGCTTTCGTGCGGCGGGTGATCCAGGATGCGCGGCGGCGCCACAACATCGATCCCAAGAAGGTGATCTTTGCGGGGCAGTCGGATGGCGGTTTCTTCATCTGGGAGATCGCCTGCCACCGGCCGGACATGGGCGCGGCCTTCGCCGTGCATGCCGGGGCCTATGGCCAGCAACTGCCAAAGAGCTGCCGCCGGCCGGTGAAGTTCCTGCAAAGCCATGGCCTGCGCGATGAGGTCGTGCCGATCAAGGGGCGCAAACGCCTGGGCCGCCACGCCCTGCGCTCGGACGTGCCGGGGGCGCTCGAGATGCTGGCCCGCACCAACCGCTGCGGGAAAGGGCCGTTGGACAAGGGCCGCTATTTTGGCTTCAAGCGTCAGGGATGGGAGGACTGCGCGCCCGGGGCAGCGCTAGACTTCCTCACCCATAGCGGAGGACACGGCTGGCCGCGGACGTGGATGCCCGCGGTGCTCGACTGGTTCGAGCGCACCCAGGTGCGCCCGGCCACCGCGATCACGCGCCGGGTCGGCGATGGCAGCTCGGGCTTCAAGCGCAGCACGCAGAGTGGTGGTCGCTTCAAGAGCGTGCCGAAGAACTGACGATGGGAGGACGCCATGCGGCTGGCCGGCAAGACGGCACTGATAACGGGGGCAGGCTCGGGATTCGGTGAGGCGATCGCGCATCGCTTCGCCGAGGAAGGGGCCAAGGTCCTGGTCGTGGACATTGTCGGCACGGCGGCAGAGCGGGTCGCCTCGGAGATCGACCGCGCGCACCAGGGTGCGGCGGCGGCGTTCCAGGCGGATGTGGCGGTGGCGAAGGACGCCGAGGCGATGGTCGCGGCCGCTGAGGAGCGCTGCGGCGGGCTCGATATCCTCGTCAACAATGCCGGTGTGAGCCACCGCAACCAGCCGATGCTCGACGTCTCGGAGGAAGAGTTCGACCGGGTCTTTGCGGTGAACGTCAAGGCGCTGTTTTTGGCTGCAAAGGCGGCGGTGCCCGGGATGCGGGCGCGCGGCGGCGGCGGCGTGATGCTGACGATCGCCTCCACGGCGGGGGTCCGGCCGCGTCCGGGGCTGACCTGGTACAACGGCTCGAAGGGGGCAGCGATCACGATGACGCGCTCGATGGCGGTGGAGCTGGCGCCCGATCGGATCCGGGTCTGCGCGCTCAACCCCGTGGCCGGGGAGACGCCGTTGCTGCCGACCTTCATGGGGGACGACACGCCGGAGCTGCGGGAGAAGTTTGTCTCCACGATCCCGCTCGGGCGGTTCAGCCAGCCGCGGGATGTGGCGAACGCGGCGCTGTTCCTCGCCTCGGACGAGGCGGAGTTCCTGACCGGCGTTTGTATGGAGGTGGATGGCGGGCGCTGCGTCTGATTGAGGCACGGCGCGGCCCGAGGCCCCGCCCACCCAGGCACCGTCGCGGTCCCGGCACCCGGTCTGTTCCCCCTACGGCCTCGAGCCGCGCCTGAGGTCTATCGCGACCGTTTCTCGGCGGTTTTGATGGCGGTCCAGAGGGCGTCCATCTCTTCTAGGGTGGCGTTCTCGGGCGTGCGGCCCTCGGCGGCGAGGGCGGCCTCGATGGCGCGGAAGCGGCGCTCGAACTTGGCGTTGGTGCGGCGGAGGGCGGCCTCCGGATCGACCTTCAGATGCCGTCCGAGATTGACGAGCACGAAAAGCAGGTCGCCGTACTCGTCCTCGATCCGGTCCGGGTCGCCGCCCAGTTCTGCGGCGAGTTCCCCCGCCTCCTCGGTGATCTTTGCCAGCACGTCGCGGGGGTCGGTCCAGTCGAAGCCCACCTTGGCCGCGCGCTTGGTCAGTGCGGTTGCGCGGGTCAACCCCGAGAGCGTCGCGGGGACACCGTCGAGCACGCTCTCGCGGGTCTCGCCACGGGCGGCGCGCTCCTCGGCCTTGATGGCCTCCCAATCGACGGTGGCGAGGTCGGCGCGGTCGCCGCCCGGTTCGCGGCCGAACACATGGGGGTGGCGGCGAAGCATTTTGTCGGAGATCGCGCGGATAACGTCCTGGAAGGCGAAATCGCCCCCTTCCTCGGCGATGCGCGCGTGATAGGCCACCTGGAGGAGCAGGTCTCCGAGCTCATCACAAAGACCGGGCGTGTCGCCGCGCTCGATGGCGTCGGCCACCTCGCAGGCCTCCTCGATGGTGTAAGGCGCGATGCTGCGGAAGGTCTGCTCGCGATCCCAGGGACAGCCGTCGGGCGCACGCAGGCGGGCCATGATCTCGAGCAGTCGCTCGAGCCCCGCCTCGCGGTCGAAGACCAGCCCATCCGAGGCGGGGCGGTCGATGGGACGGGCCATGGGAGGGCTTGTGGGACGGTTGCTCATGGGCGGCTCTCCGCACGGATGTTGGTGAGGTTGGCGGCCAGGATCAGCGCGGCCCCGGCGAAGACGGCGACCTCCAGCGCCTCGCCATAGAGGACCATGCCGACGACAGCGATCAGCGGGAGGCGCAGAAAGTCCATCGGGGCCACGATGGTGGCCGGAGCGACCGACAGCGCCGTCGCCATGCAGAGATGCGCCGTGAGGCCGCACAGGCCCACCGCGATCATCCAAGGCGTGGCGCCAAGCGAGGGCAGCGCCATGTCCCCGTCCCATCCGGCGCAAAGGACACCCATCACCGCCTGCATCACGGTCATCCAGAAAAGGATGCGCCAGACCGGTTCGGTCCGCGAGAGCGCCTTGGTCGCCAGAACATTGCCCGCGAAGCAGACCGCTGAGAGGGCCGCGGCGAGGTGACCGATCTCGACCGGCGTAACCCCTGGGCGCGCGACCAGCAGGATGCCCGCAAAGCCGAGGGCGGCGGCAAGGAGGCGGGTCGCGGTCATCCGTTCGGCAAGGATCAGCGGGGCGAGCAGCGCCACCCAGATGGGCGTTGTGAACTCGAGCGCGAAGACCTGTGCCAGCGGGATCGTCGCCACCGCAAAGAACCAAAGGTTTTGGCCTGCGAAGTGGAAGATGTTCCGCGTGACGTGCAGCCCTGGCCGCGCCGTCGGGATCTGGGAGAGGCGCCCCTGCACCACGCCGAAGGCCAGCACCGCGGCCAGCCCGATCAGCGAGCGGTAGGTCATGATCTCGAAGGTGTCGAGCTCGGAGGAGAGCTCCCGCCCCGCCACCGCCATGAGCGAAAACGAGACGATCGCCCCGGTCATCCAGAGGCTCGCCCGCAGCGCTGGAGACAGGGTTGCGGCCGTCACCGGACCCACTCGGCCCGCTGATCAGGATCGAGACCCAGCGCACCGAGGCCCGTCCACGCCGCCGCCTTGCCGATATTGAGCCACCAGGCGAGCGCCTCACGGCCAAGCCCCACCGCACGGTGCGGCCACCAGACGGTCTCGACCCCACGGGCCGATACCAGCGCCACGTCAGGGCGGCCGAGGAACCGCGCCAGCGCCCAGGACCGGGCGAGATGGGACGGATCGCTCACCAGCACGAGCCGATCGCCCCCCATGGCCGCCGCCATCGGGAAGGCAAAGCGCAGGTTCTCGAAGGTGCTGACCGCATGGGGCTCGACCGACAGCGCCTCCGCCGGCGCCCCGAGCGCCAGCGCATGGTCACGCATCAGCATGGCCGCCGGCGTCTCTGGATGGTTGCCGCCCAGTCCGCCGGAGAAGATCAGACGCTCGATCTTGCCGGCCTCGAGCAGCGCAACCCCCGCCGCCACCCGCCGGCGCGAGTTGTAGGCAAGCCGCCCGTCGCCATCGACGCTCGCGCCGAGGACGATGCCGAGATCCGCGACCTCCAGCGCCTCGGGCGTCGCCTCGCGCGCCATCCGTCCCTCGGCATAGAACACCGCGCCCAGGGTCAGCAGGAACACCGCCAGCCCGACGCGAAAGCCCAGCCGCAGCAGCCGCCAGATCACTCCCATTCGATGGTGCCCGGCGGCTTCGAGGTGATGTCGTAGGTCACCCGGTTGATCCCGCGCACCTCGTTGATGATGCGGTTGGCGGTGCGGCCGAGGAAGTCGTGGCCGAAGGGATAGTAGTCCGCCGTCATCCCATCGACCGAGGTCACGGCCCGGAGCGCGCAGACATGGTCATAGGTGCGTCCGTCGCCCATCACGCCCACGGTGCGCACGGGAAGCAGCACGGCGAAGGCTTGCCAGATCTCGTCATAGAGCCCTGCCTTGCGGATCTCATCGAGATAGATCGCATCGGCCTGCTGCAGGATGGCGATCTTCTCCGCCGTGATCTCGCCAGGGATGCGGATGGCCAGGCCCGGCCCTGGGAACGGGTGGCGCCCGACAAAGCTGTCGGCGAGGCCAAGCTCACGGCCTAGCGCGCGCACCTCGTCCTTGAAAAGCTCGCGCAGCGGCTCGACCAGCGCGAGGTTCATGCGCTCCGGCAGCCCGCCCACATTGTGGTGGGATTTGATGGTGACCGACGGCCCGCCGGAGACCGAGACGCTCTCGATCACATCCGGGTAGAGCGTGCCCTGGGCGAGAAACTGCGCATCGATCCCTTTGGCGTGCTCCTCGAAGACGTCGATGAAGAGCTTGCCGATGGTCTTGCGCTTCTGCTCCGGATCGGTGACGCCTGCGAGCGCGCCAAGGAACCGCGCGCCTTCGTCCGCATGCACCAGCGGAATGTTGTAGTGGTCGCGGAAGAGCGCCACCACCTCGTCCGCCTCCCGCGCACGCAGCAGGCCGTGGTCGACGAAGACGCAGGTGAGCCGGTCGCCGATCGCCTCGTGCAGCAGCACCGCGGTGACGGAGCTGTCGACCCCGCCCGAGAGGCCGCAGATCACGCGCCCCTCCCCGACCTGCGCCCGGATGCGCGCAACCGCCTCCTCGCGATAGGCGGCCATGGACCAGTCGCCCGACATGCCGGCGATGCGCAGCACGAAGTTCCGCAGCAACTCGGCGCCCTGGGGGGTGTGCACGACCTCCGGGTGGAACATCACGCCATAGTAGCGCCGCGCCGGGTCGGCGAGAACGGCATAGGGCGCGTTCGGTGAGGCCCCCTCGACTGAGAAGCCGGGCGGCAGGGCGGTCACCCGGTCGCCATGGGACATCCAGACCTCGACCGGCTCGCCCGGTGCGGCGACACCCTCGAACAGCGCCGAGGGGGTGTCCAGGGTCACCTGAGCGCGGCCGAACTCCCGGTGGTGCCCGCCTTCGGCCCGGCCGCCAAGCTGATGCACCATCACCATCTGGCCATAGCAGATGCCGAGCACCGGAACGCCTTGCTCGAACACCGCCATATCGGCGCGCGGGGAGCCTGCGTCCTCCACCGAGCAGGGCCCGCCCGAGAGGATGATCGCCCGCGGGCGCCGCTCCGCCAGCCAGTCAGCGTCGATCCGGTCGAAGGGGTGGATCTCGCAATAGACCCCAATCTCTCGCAGGCGCCGGGCGATCAACTGAGTCACCTGGCTGCCGAAATCGAGGATCAGGCAAAGCTCATGCGCGGCGGGAGATGTCATGGGTGGGCGATCTTTCGAACAAGCGACGGGTTCGCCTCCCTCTACCCCGAAGGCCGCGCCCCTGTCACGAGCGATCCGCCCGGTTCTTGGCAGCGTCGCCCTGTCGAGCGCATGCAAGCCGCCCGGCCTCAGCGGTTGGAGTGCATGAGGCCACAGTGTCCTTCCTGCGACCAAAGGCTGTGCGCCGCTGACCCGCACGTAAGCTACGCACTGTTCTTGGCGAGTTCGGACCCGATCAGTGGGCGGTGACGATGGCAACGACGCCAACGGCGATGAGGCTCACGGCCCAGACCGCCTCGAGGTCGAACCAGCCCTGGCGGAGAAAGCGCAGCCCCAGCCAGCGGTAGACGCCGAAGGCAACGGCCCCACCCGCCGCGACCATCGCCAAGGTGTGGGCAGCGGCCACCATGATCGCCAGACCCGCCCCGTCGCGCATGAGCGTGTAGGCCGCCTCGTGCCCGGCATCGAGCTCCGCCAGCTCGCAGAGACCCAGATAGATCGGCACCAGCATCAGCGCTGCGCCGTGGGCGACGGCGATCAAGAAGGACCAAAGCGCCAGCCGATGTGGCGGCACGCGCGCAAGGAAGCGGGGATGCCGGCGGGTCACGAGGATCCAGAGCCCGAGCAGGATCACCAGCACCCCAGCGCCGAGCCGGATCTCCGTCTCCCAGGTCACCAGCAGCGTCATCGCCGCGAACGGCAGGAGCACCGCCAGCATGGCGAGCCCATGCCCGGCCGCAAGCGCCCCGAGCGCCCCCCAGAGCGCCCTGGGACGTTGCTCCATCAGTGCCGCAGACACCGCAAGCGGCCACCCCATGCCCGGGTTCAGCCCGTGGTAGAGGCCGCTTGCCGCCACGGCCAGCCAAAGGCCAACCGTGGCACCGGGAAACTCCAGCACCGACTAGGCGGAGGGGTAGCAGAAGCTGTCGGTCGAACAGTCCCCGCCTTCGAGCCGGATCTGGTGCGAGCGGTAGCCTTCCGGGAAATCAACCCAGAACTTCTCGTCGAGGGTCAGGCCGCCGTTCTCGCCGACATCGGCCTTGACCATCGCCGCCCCGCGCTCGCCCGGATAGAACTGATCGTCCCAGGTCGAATAGAGCGAGTTGGTCCAGTAGACCCGCTTGCCGTCGCGGCTGATTTCCACCATCTGCGGGCCGTAGCCGAAGTCCTTCCCGTTGGGGTGCTTGTGCTTGGCGACGATGCCGCCGAGCTCAACCTTGCCCGCGAGCTTGGGCGCCATGGGGTCGGAGACGTCGTATTGGTGCATCTCCCCGGTGCCCCAGCAGGCGACATAGAGGAAGCGGTCGTCGAGGCTGAGGTCGATATCGGTGACGAGCGGCGGCACCGCCTCGAAACCTTTGAGAAGCGGGGGCAGATCGTCGGCCGAGGCAGCCACAGGTGGGATCGTCACGGTCTTCTTGGCGTGGAACTTGCCGTCCTCGCGCCACCAAGTCCAGATCGAGCCCTCGAGGTTCGTCGTGTCGACCACCACGCCACAGAAGCCGTATTCCTTGACCGGATCGTGCGCCGGGCGGATCTCCAGCGCCATCTGATGGTTCTCGCCGAGATCGATGGTCTGCACGTTGCGCCGCTCACGCAGGTTCCAGAAATGCAGCCGGTGGCCATATTTGTTGGACAGCAGGTCCTCCGGCACGATGCCGTTCTCGAACTGCGGCGGCAGGCCCCATTCCGAGCTCACCATATAGTCGCGCGGCAGGTTCCACCAGAAGTCGTACTGCTTGTCCTGCGGCCCGCGCTCGATCTCGTAGCGCCCGATGATGTCGAACGTCTGGCAGTCCATGATGAAGATGCCGGGAGGGCCGTCGGTGCCATCCGGGCCGCCGCCGCCAAGGGTCGAGACATAGATCCCCTCGGGCCCGCAGTGGATGGTGTGGGGGCGGGAGTAGCCGGTCTTGGAGAAGACCTCCTCGGGCTCGATGATCTTGTGGATCTTGGCCTTGAGCGGCTCCTTCACATCGATCACATAGATCCGGGAGGAGCGGATGCCCGGGATGATCAGGTAGCGCCGCTCGAGGAAGGCGTGCCCGGTCAGCGGCGACAGGGCCGAGGAGCAAGCGTTCCAGCCGAAATGGTGAAACTCATCGCCCTTGTTCGGCATGATGACCTGGTGGACGATCTTGCCGTACTCGGCCGAGGTCGGGTCGACATTGACCACCGCCAGACCGTCCGGCTGCGAGCCGTCGGGGCTCAGCATCAGCGTGAAAGCAAGTGTCTCGACCGGGGCCTCCATGGCAAGTTTGGCCGATGGATAGAAGGTCGGATCGGGGCGCAAGTTCATAAGGGTCCTCCCAGACCGTCAATTTCGGTTCCGCGGGCCCCTCTTGCGGGGGTCCTCAGGGCGGCACACGCTCGCTCAGCCATTGTGGCACAGGCGTGAAGTACCCCGAGCGTTGGGGTATTTCACAGTGCTGTCAAGTTGTATCTGGACGGGTCCGGGGCGCGGTATTTGGCCGCGATTCTCCTTTCGCGTCAGCCCACAAAGGCCCATTCGCCGGCCGACACTTCTTCGAGCGTCTGGATCTGGGGAGAGCCCGCGATGTTCTCGGCGCTGTCGGAGAAGGCCAAAAGCAGGTCCGTGCGGTCGAATGCCGGCTGCGCGAGCACTGAGCACCAGAAATCGAGCCCCGGCTGATCGGCATCCCGGTCCAGCACGTTCTCATAGAGCGCCTGGACGAAGGGCTTGTCCTCGAGATAGCGCGGGTCGGTGGTGTCGAAGGGCTCCCCGAAGCTTTCGTTGAACTCGTTGCTCAGCAGGAAGGCGTCGGCCACCTGGCGTTGGGTGAAGCCACCTTCACGCGCGTCGATCCAGAAATTGAGCCCAGGCAGGTCGATGTTGCCGTCGCGGTCGAGCCCGGCCTCATAAAGGAGCGCGACGTCGCGCGCCTCCTCAACCGTCAGGCCCTGCCCGGTCCCGTTACCGTTCCCATTTCCGTTCCCGTTGCCGCCTTCGTCGACATCCTCAACCGTCACGGTCAGCGCTTCGGACAGGCTGTTGCCCGCCGGGTCCGTCGCCGTCACCGTCAGCGAATACTCCGCAACCGTCTCGAAATCGAGCGCCCGGGCCGTGACGATGTCATTGCCGTCAACCGCGAAATCCGCCGCCCCATTGCCGCCGAGCGTGATGGTGTGCTGGCTGTCGTCATCATCGATCACCAGGACCCGGGCGACGAAGGCTCCGACCGCCGCGTCCTCGGCGACCGAGGCGTCGGACACCGAAACGCTGCTGGGCGAGAGGTTCACCGCGCGCGCCACCCCACCCTCGAAGACGGTCACCGAGCTGTCGGTCCGGAAATAGTCCTCGACCACCACAGCGCCGCCCACCGCCGTGATGCGCAGATCGTCGATCTCGCGGAAGAAGGAGCGCACCGCATTGGCATCGAAATTCAGCTCGCTGCGCCCCTGATCGCGGACGGTGTCGGTGCCGAACGTGCCGACGAAGGTATAGATGTCGTCGCCGGTCTCCCCGATAAGCACATCATCATCGGCCCCGCCATCGATGCGGTCATTGCCGGCGCCGCCGTCAATCTCGTCGGCCCCCGCCCGGCCCAGCAGGAGATCGTTGCCCCCCTCGCCAAACACCGTGTCATCACCCGCGAGCAGGTCGATCTCGTCCGCACCCCCGGTGCCCTTCAGTTTATCGGGCCCTTCGGTCGGCCGGCGGGAGAACCCCTCCTCCAGATCGCGCCCAGCAGTGACATACCCAAGCTGATCCTCGGTCGCATCGCGTCCGCCGCCGCCATAGGCGAGGACGGCAAACTTCTCCGGCTGCGGCGGTGGCGGGGGCGGTGCCACCTCGACCACGCGGAAGGTGTCCGTGCTGCCCTCGGCAACGATGGGCTCGACCGAGACCACGTCGAAGGTCAGGAAATCGATGATCAGGCTGTCGCCCGCCTGCCCGCCCGTCGTGACATCGCCGTCCGAGCCGCGGACATTGACCACCAGATCTTCGGGCGTGTTGATCAGCGCATCGCCGGTGAGGTTGAAATCCGTCGGCAGGACATCATCGCCGACCACCTCGACCCCGAGCCCGAGCACGTCGATATCGCCCGACTCGTCGCGGACCGAGAAGTCGAGCCCGAAACCGATGACATCCCCGGTGACAAGGTCGTCATAGGCATCGCCCGGGTCGAACACCACGCCGTCCGTGCCGACCTCCAGCACGCCGCCGTCCACGAGCGGGATCACATCGCCGACCGAGACGGGCACGCCCTCGATCGCGGTCACGGCGAGATCGGGCGCATCCGTGAGCGATGGCAGAGCCTCAAAAGCCTCGAACAGAGCTTCCCCGAACTCCTCGGCGAAGGGATAAGGCCCACCGGGCACCAACACGTCGATGGTTTGGATAACGCCGTCGACGTCGACTTGGATGCGAAGGCCCTCGAGCGCGCTAAAATCGTCCTCGAAAGGGCGGAACACATTCGATCCGGAGGCTAATATCTCGTAAGAGCGGTCCATAACGTCCTCATTATGCTTGGATCCCCGGGGGAGCCCCGGTGCCGGTTAAATGGCCGGAACGCGAACGGTATGGGATCGCGGCGCCCGCGTCGACCGCTTGGCCCGGTGCGGCGGAAATGCGCGCGCTAGCGTGGCTCCCCGGTCGCAGGCGATGCGTCGGTTTGCTCCGCGGCATCGGAGGCCGCCGCCGCCACCGCCTGGCGCTGCTCCTCGGTCAAAGCGCTCGGATCGGTGTCAATCTTCACGCGGACCTCCTTGCGGGCGAACTGGATGCCGTTCTCGTCGAAGGCCTGCTGGACCCGCTGGTAGATCTCTTTGCGCAGCGTCCATTGCCGCCCGGGCTTGGCCATGAACTTGCCGCGCAGCACCATGCCGACATCGTTGACCTCGAGCACGCCCTGGCTCTTGAACGGCTGCAGGAAATCCTCCGCCAGCGCCGGATCGGCCATCATGTCCTTGCCGATCTGCTTGAAGAGCTTCTTCACCTTCATCAGATCCGTGTTGAAGGGCACGGTGAAGCGCAGCTTCATGATCACCCAGTCACGCGAATAGTTGGTGAGCTTGGGGATCTGGCCGAAGGGGATGGTGTGCACCGGCCCTTCGTGGTGGCGCAGACGCAGCGAGCGCACGGAAATCTTCTCGACCGTGCCGACCGTGCCTTCGACCTCGACATATTCGCCGACCCGGAAGGCATCGTCGACCAGGAAGAAGATACCCGAGACGATGTCCGCCACCAAGGTCTGCGCGCCAAAACCCACGGCCAGGCCCACGATGCCGGCACCGGCGAGCAAAGGCGTGGTGTCGACCCCGAGCGCGCCGAGGGCCGTCAGCACGGTGATCACGATGATCGCCGCCTGCACGCCCCAACTCACCAGCGGCAGCACCGTCGAGAGGCGCGAGCCGCCAGCGCCGCCGCCTTCGCCCCCGCCCGGTTCCTCGTCGTCGACCTGAGGCCCCTTTTCGCGCGCGAGCATGCTGTTGATGCGGATGCGCACAATCTCGAGCACCACATAGCCGACACCGACAATGATCAGCGCCTCCAGCAGGCGCCCGGCGAAGCGTTGACCAACCCCGGAGCTCGCCATCTCGACGACGCTGAATTGCCAGATCTCCGAGATCAGCGCGAGCACGAGCCCGGCCGAGACCACGCGCCCCACCCGGATATAGCTCCGCCGCGTCTCGGCAAAGGCCTGCTCGGCCAGCTCGCCTTCGCCCTCGGGCGGCGGGGCGACGCCGTAGACCAGCGCGCGGATCACCCGGTCCACGACCGGCGCGAAGATCAGGATCAGAAGCGTGAGGGGCAAGCGCCCGTCGAGCAGATACCAGAGTTCGAGCCCGACGAAGACCTCGGTCAGCGCCCAAAAGACCAAGATCAGGACCATCGCGAGATACGGGTAGATCTCCGCCATCCGCCGCTCGGTTGCCGTGACCTCGCCAAGGTCCCCGATCAGCGCATGGGTCAGCCCCGTCCGCGCCCGCCAGGCGACAAACATCAGCCAGGCATAAAGCGCAAGCGACAGCCAGAACCCCAGGCGCAGGTCCCCAAGCGCGATGCCGTGCCCGCCGAGAAAGCTGAGCGCAAAGATCCGAATGCCCGCGATCGCCGCGAAGACCACCAAGCCGTCGTGCAGGAGCCGCGCGGTGCGGTCGTCCATCGCCATCAGGCGCTGTTTCGGGGCGTCGGGCGAGAGCAGAACCTCGGCAACCCCCTTCATCGCGACGGTGTAGAGGACCGGCAAAGTGAGCAAGAACCAAAGGACAAGCTGGTCACTCGGGCGCCCATCCTGGGGCGTCGGGCTTGCAACCAGTGAGATGATCCCGCACGCGACACCCAAATAGGCAGCCGCTTGTGCGGCGGCGGAGGCCAGCCGTTGCGCCAACCGCCTGACCTGGGAGGCGAGTTGGCTCTGCGACGAGTGGGGGACGGGTTCGGCATCCAGCGGCGTGAGGACGGGCCGCAGAACACGGCCGATTGCCCAGGACGCGGCCCAGCCGGCCACCAGGGACAGCGCCAAAACGGCGAAAAACATCGCCGTGCCCGAGGCGCCGCGCGGGGTGTAAAAGCGGCTGACCGCCTCGCCGATGCCCCCGGCGAGATTGGGCACGCGTTGCAGCGCAACCCCGACGCTGCTCGAGAACCCTGCGGCGGCGCTGTCGATGAAATCGCCAATGGCCATGATATCCGACGGCTCTTTGGGCTCGGCCTCAGCATCGAGCCGCGCGAGCAGAAGACCGCGCACCTCGCTGTCGGAAAGCTGGGCCACCATCGCCCGGACCGCCTCCGGGCTGTCGAGGACCGCCTGGGTCGGGTCGGGCGCAGCCTCTTGCGTCGCCGAGAGGGCCGCCGGGCTCTGCGCTTCGGCCCAACCGGCCCCGACAAGCACCAATCCGATGAGGGTCAACACCGCCAAGGGCCGGACAAGCCCTACGAGGCTCCTGACCTGCTCTGCCCCCACCATCGACCGCGTCCCCCTTCTTACCTGGGCTGGTTTCGTTCTTAAGCCCTGGTAAGGACGAGGGGAAGAACTCTTCCAGGTACACTGTTGCAATGATTGACGGATCCGTGAACGCATGCCAGCCATCGTGAGTTGAGACCGCGCCGGCCCGGCAGTATCTCACAAGCGAGGTTCGGAGCTCAGTCGCCCCCGGACCCGCCACCAGAGATGGATCGAAAGGACGGAGCTGATGCTGAAGACATTTGCCCTTGGCGCGACCCTCGCATTGACCCTCGCGAACACCGCATTTGCTGGCGAGCAGTATGTCGACGAGACCGGCTACGCCGCCAGCGGCTATGACGTCGTGGCGTATTGGTCCCTTGATCAGAGCGCCGTCGGCACGGCGCAGCCGCAGGCCGTGCGCGGCAACGCGGCCTACACCTACGACTGGAATGGCGCGACCTGGGCCTTCTCGACCCCGGAGAACCGCGACCTCTTCGCCGCCAGCCCCGAGCAGTACGCCCCGCAGTTCGACGGCCATTGCGCCTATGGCATCGCACAAGGCGGCAAGGTTCCGGCCAACCCGAACCTGTGGCGCATTGTCGACGATAAGCTCTATCTGAACATCACGCCGAACGTTGTAGGCTTCTGGGAAGAGGACATCCCCGGCCAGATCACGTCGGCTGGGACCAACTGGGGAACGCTTGAGTCGAAACCCGCCTCCGAGCGCAAGTGGACCGCGATCAACGCCAACGACGGCACCTATCCTGGCCCGGCGCCGATTACGAACTAAGCTCTGACCTGCTAGCATATCCTGAGGGAGACACCGACATGACCAAAGCGACCAAACTCTCTGGTGCTGTCATCGCCAGCGCCGTTGCCGCCGCCCTGACCGGCGCCGCCACCGCAACCACCGCCGAAGCCGGTGCGAAAGAAAAGTGCTACGGCATCTCGCTCGCCGGTCAGAACGACTGCGCCGCGGGCGCTGGCACGACCTGTGCGGGCACCTCGACCGTCGACTATCAGGGCAATGCCTGGACCCTGGTTCCGGCCGGCGACTGCCTGAAATACGGCGATGCGTCCGCTGGTGAGCAATTCGCGCTGCCGGGCGACCGCACTGGGTCGCTGGAAGAACTGCCGCGCGATCTGCCCGAAGCGTAAGTGGGGCCACGGAGGGAGACATGCCGGTTGATGCGCTCTCCCTTTGCGTGCCGCCTCGCGCAGGTGTGGGGCTGAAGCCCGAGCATGTGGACGCGATCCTGGCCGATCCCGACCGGGTCGGGTGGGTCGAGATCCACGCGGAGAACTACATGGGGGCGGGCGGCCGTCCCCATCACGACCTCAGCCGCGTCCGCGAGCGCCTGCCGGTGTCGCTCCACGGGGTGGGGCTCTCGATCGGCGGCGAAGGGCCGCTCGACGCCGACCATCTGGCGCGGCTGAAATCGGTGGCCGATCGCTACATGCCCGGGCTGTTTTCGGAGCACCTCGCCTGGTCAACCCATGACGGGATCTACTTCAACGACCTGCTGCCCCTGCCCTACACAGCCGCGACTCTCGACCGGGTGGCAACCCATATCGAGCAGGTGCAAGCGGCGATGGACCGGCAGATGCTGCTGGAAAACCCCTCGCGCTATCTCGACTTCGACACATCCACCATGAGCGAGCTCGACTTTCTGGGGGCGCTGGCCGAACGCACCGGCTGCGGGCTGCTGCTCGATGTGAACAACGTCTTCATCTCGGCGACCAATATGGGGTTCTCTCCGGAGGCGTATGTGGACGCCTTCCCGCTCGGCGCAGTGGGCGAGATACACCTCGCCGGGCATGCCGAGGATGCCGACGAGGGCGGCGCCATGCTGCTGATCGACACCCACGACCGGCCGGTCTCCGACCCGGTCTGGCTGCTCTATGAGCGGGTGATCGGCCAGACCGGCCCCGTGCCGACGCTGATCGAGTGGGACACCGACGTGCCCGACTGGGAGGTGCTGGCCACCGAGGCCGCCCGGGCGGACCGTTTGCTTGCCAAAGCCGCAGAGCGCCACGCCGCCAATGCCCCAGCCTGACGAGGACGGCACCGGCGCCTTCGTCCGCGCGCTTGTGACCCCCACCGATCCGCCCCCCGCCGCCATTGGCCTCCGCCAACGCCGTCGCTTCGACATCTACCGCAACAACGTCGCGCACGGGATGATCGAGGCCCTCGGCGCGAGCTTTCCCGCGGTGGAGCGGCTTGTGGGACCGGAGTTCTTCGCGGCGCTCGCGCGCGCTTTTCTGGCCGAGGAGCCGCCGCGCTCTCCGATCCTGTTCCAATACGGCGCGGGGTTCGGGGCGTTTATCGACAGCTTTCCCCCGGCAGAGACGGTCCCCTATCTCGGCGATATCGCCCGGCTCGAATGGGCCCGCGTCCAGGCGCACCATGCCGAGGATGCCGAGCCCGCGCCGATCACCGCTCTCAGCACCGTGCCGCCAGATGCGCTGGCCGGCACGCGGCTGCATCTCCACCCGTCCGCCACACTTTTGCACTCGCGCCATCCCGCCTATGCGATCTGGGCCGCAAGCATGGGCGCGGCGGATGCGGAGACGGTCGATCTGAAGCGCGCCGAGGCGACCCTCACCCATCGCCCGGCGCTGGATGTCGAGACACGCCACATCGCCCCGGCATCCGCCGCCTTCCTCTCGGCCCTGGCCGCCGGCGCTCCCCTCGGAGACGCAGCAACCGCCGCGACGGAGACGGACGAGGCCTTCGATCTTGGCGCAGAACTCACGGGGGTGTTTGCCATCGGCGCAATAGCCGGTATCAGTCCCCCACCGGATTGAGACACAACGAGGGGTCCCCCGCATGATCACGCTCCACAACGCCGTCTTTGGCTGGTTCCAAAGGGCATTCGAGAACTGGTTTCTCGGGCTCGCCGCACGCCTGATCTTCGCGGGCACCCTGTTCATGTATTTCTACGGCTCGGCCAAGACCAAGGTGGGCGAGGGCCTCGCCGGGCTGGGGGAGATCCAGGACGGCGCGTATATCCAGATCCTGCCCCAGGTGATGGAGCAGGTCGGCTATGACGCGAGCCAGATCCCGCTCTGGCCGATGGGGTGGATGGTCTATGCCGGCACCTATGCCGAGTTCATCCTTCCGGTGCTGATCGTGCTCGGCTTCATGACCCGAATCGCGGCGGTCGGCATGCTGGTCTTCATCGCCGTCCAAAGCTATGTGGACATCGCCTTCCACAGCGTCGACGCGGCCACCATCGGCGCCTGGTTCGACAACCAGCCCGGTTCTGTGATCGCGGATCAGCGGGCATTCTGGGCCTTCCTGCTGCTCTACCTCGCACTCCGCGGCGCCGGGGCGGTCTCGCTCGACCGTCTGTTCGGCGGACGGGGGCGCGACGAGGACGACTACGACGACTACTACTGAGCGCAGAGGTGGTCCGGAGCGCGGGATGATCATGCAGTCGGCAAGCCCACAGACGGTCAGCAGCGGCGCGCCGGGGGCGTTGTCCGAGGCCGACCATAGGCCGGGCGGGTCCGATGCGCTCCTCCTTGTCCCGACGATGGGCCAGGAACGCGCGGCTGCGGCCGTCCGGCGCCGGTGATCAACGCAGGGACCGCGCGGTTGAGGGACAATGGCGGGTCGAGCGTCTCGCTCTGCTGCGCGGGAACCGGGGCGAGCGTCGTCGCCTCGGCCGTGTGGAAGGGGCTGGTGCATGGGATCCGGGTGCCCTTTCTCCTCGCCCCTTGCACCGGGTCTTGTGCCGCCGCCAGATCGGGCTAGCGTTGCCTGAAGGGAGACCAACACGCATGACCGACAGCACCATCACCGTCCGCGTCTGGCGCGGGACCGACACGGGTAAATTCGAGAGCCACGAGATCCCCGCGCGCGACAACCAGACCGTGCTCGATGCGGTGACCGAGGTCCAGCGCGCCCACGCGCCCGACCTCGCCTACCGCTTCGCCTGCCGGGTGGGGGTCTGCGGCTCTTGCGCGATGACGGTGAACGGGCGGCCGCGCTGGACCTGCCGCACCCATATCAGCCGCGTGGCCGAGGGCGGGACCATCACCGTCGAGCCGCTGCGCAACCTGCCCCGTATCCGCGACCTCGTCTGCGACATGAGCGAGTTCTTCGAGAAATGGGACCGGGTCGGGCGCTTCGAGGGCACGGCGACGCGCGAGGACCCGCCGGCCCGGGTCGACCCCACGACCAAAGACCGCCAGGCCGCCGATGCCGCGGTCCAGTGCATCAACTGCTCGGTCTGCTATGCGGCCTGCGATGTGGTCTCCTGGGATGCCGACTATCTCGGGCCCGCAGCGCTCAACCGGGCCTGGACGCTGGCCAATGACGTGCGCGCCGCGAACGGGGCGGAGGTGCGCCGGACGGCGCTCGGCGAGGGCGGCTGCGGGTCCTGCCATTCCCACGGCGCATGCATGCAGGCCTGCCCGGTTGGCCTCTCGCCCACCCGGTCCATCGCGGGGCTGAAGCGGCGCTCGCTGCTCGATCTGCTCGGGGGCGGATGATGGAAGCCCGGCTCTTCGCGCTCCAGCGGCTGACCGCGCTCATCCTGGCGCCGCTGGTGTTGGTCCATCTCGGGCTGATCCTTTATGCGATCCGAGGCGGGCTGACGGCGGCGGAGATCCTGGGCCGCACACAGGGCAGCCTCGGTTGGGCGCTGTTCTACGGCCTCTTCGTGGTGGCGGTCGCGATCCACGGCCCTATTGGTCTGCGCAACATCCTGGTCGAGTGGGGCCGCATCGCCCGGCCTCTGGCCAACCGCATCGCGCTGGCCACGGCCGTGGTGCTGGTGGTGCTCGGCCTCCGCGCCGTCTGGGCGGTGACAGCATGAGAGACCCGAGCCGCCTCTCCGTGTGGGCCGCACGCCTGCACCGCCTCTCGGGGCTGGGGCTGACCCTGTTCCTGCCGCTGCATTTCCTGGCCCTCGGGCTCGCGCTCGAAGGGGCGGACGCGCTCGACGCCATGCTCGCCTTCGCGGAGCTGCCCCTGGTGAAGCTCGCCGAATGGGGGCTCGTGATGCTGCTGGGCATCCATCTGACCCTCGGCCTGCGGTTGCTCGCGCTCGAGCTCCTGCCCTGGCCCGATGAGGGCGGCCTCCGCCTGCCGCTTGTCTGGGCGGGCCTCGGCGCCTCGGCGCTCGCGGGCGTTGTGTTTCTCGTAGGAGCCCTCTGATGCAGATCGACCGGCACGAGACCGATATCCTGATCCTCGGCGCCGGCGGCGCGGGCCTGATGGCCGCGCTGCACGCCAAGCAGGCGAACCCCGATCTCGAAGTCACCGTGGCCGTGAAGGGTCTGCTCGGGAAATCCGGCTGCACGCGGATGGTCCAGGGCGGCTACAACGTCGCCCTCTCCCCCGGCGACAGCATCGAGCGGCATTTCCAGGACACCATCGAGGGCGGCAAATGGCTGCCCCGGCAGGACCTCGCCTGGGCGCTGGTCACCGGCGCCGTCACCCGCATCCAGGAGCTCGAGAACGAGTACGGCTGCTTCTTCGACCGCAACAAGGACGGCACGCTGCACCAAAAGGCCTTTGCCGGGCAGAGTTTTGACCGCACCGCGCATAAGGCGGACCTCACCGGCATCGAGATCATGAACCGGCTGATGGAGCAGGCCCGCGGCCACGCCATCCGCCCGCTGGAGGAGCACCGCGCGGTCGAGCTGATCCCAGCCGCAGACGGCTCGGGGCTGGCGGGCGCACTGCTGATCGACATCCGCACCGGCGCCTACCGCTTGGTGCTAGCCCGTGCAGTGCTGCTGGCCACGGGTGCGGGGCCGACCATGTACCGCTACCACACCCCCTCGGGCGACAAGGCCTGCGACGGGCTCGCGATGGCGCTGCGGGCGGGGCTCGCCCTGCGCGATATGGAGATGGTGCAGTTCCACCCCACCGGGCTCCTCGGCGGGCCTGACACCCGCATGACCGGCACCGTGCTGGAGGAGGGGCTGCGCGGCGCCGGCGGGCACCTGTTGAACGGTGCCGAGGAGCGGTTCATGACCGCTTACAACCCCGCCGGAGAGCGGGCTACCCGCGACGTCGTCTCCCGCGGAATCTACGCCGAGATGCGCGCCGGGCGCACGACGCCGATGGGCGGGGTCTACATCTCCATGGGACACCTGGGGCCGGAGACGGTGGCCAAGAAGTTCCCCGGCATGGTCAAACGCTGTGCCGATTGCGGCTTCGATCTGGCCGGCGGGCTGGTCGAGGTGGTGCCGACGGCCCACTACATGATGGGCGGGATCGAGGTGGAGCCCGATTGCACCACCGCCCTGCCCGGCCTCTATGTGGCGGGCGAGGACGCAGGCGGCATCCACGGCGCCAACCGCTTGGGCGGCAACGGGGTCGCGAACTCCACCGTCTTCGGCGGCGTGGCGGGCGACAGCATGGCGGCTGCGGGCCGCGCGCTGGCCGAGCCCGACCATGGCGCCATCGATGCGGCCATCGCGCGCTGCGAGGCGCCCTTCGCCAGCCCACGCACCGATCTCCATGGCCTGCGCGAGGCGCTGGCGCACGCCATGTGGGACGATGTGGGCGTGATGCGCACGGCGGAGAGCCTCGCGCGGGGGCTCGAGACGCTGGCTGAGCTTCGCGCCGAGATCTCCGCCGCCGGGATCGGAGACACGCAGCGCGCGTTCAATCTTACCTGGCACGACCGGCTGAACCTCGAAAGCCTGGCCGTCGTCTCCGAGGTCATCGCCACCGCGGCGCTCGCCCGCGAGGACAGCCGGGGCGCCCATTTCCGCGAGGACTTCCCGGAGACCGGCGAGCTTACCGAGACCCGCTACACCCGGATCCGAGCGGACGGCGAGGCGCTTGCGCTCGAGACCGTCCCCGTTGCCTTCACCATCGTCAAACCCGGCGAGAGCCTGATCAAGGGCGAGGCCGGCGCCCCTGTCGCAGCGGAGTGAGAGCATGATCGAAGAGAGCACCATCGAAGAGGCCGCCTTCCAGATCATGGCCAAGGCCGCCATCGACATCCCGGACGACTATCTGACCGGCATCAAGGGGATGATCGACCTGGAAAAGGGAGACCTCTCGGCCTTCGTTCTCAAGGCCATGGTCGACAACTACGAGGCCGCGACCGAAGACCGCCGTCCGATGTGCGCCGATACCGGGCTCCCGCGTTATTACATCAAGGTGGGCGACGGCGCGCCTCTTCCCCGCTTCACCGCCATCGAGCGTGCGGTCCGCGCCGCCACCGCCCGCGCAACCCACGAGGTGCCGCTCCGCCCGAACCGCGTCCACCCACTCTGGCGCACGGACCACAACAACAATTGCGGGCTGAACGCGCCGGAGGTGGAGTGGTCCTTCGAGCCGGAGGTGGACTGGGTCGACATCACCACGGTGCACAAGGGCGGGCTCTTCGGCTCGGACTACCGCATGCTCTTCCCCGGAGACGGGATCGACGGGATCAAGCGCTTCTTCCTCGACACCCTCATCGCCTTCGGGAAACGAGGGCTCGCCTGCCAGCCCGCCATTGTGGGGGTCGGGATCGGCGGCTCAAAGGACATCTGCATGGTGCTCGGCAAACAGGCGGCCTGCCTGCGCGTGGTGGGCGACCGCAACCCGGATCCGAAGGTGGCGGAGCTCGAGATGGAGCTGAAGGAGCTCGGCAACTCCATCGGCATGGGCGCGATGGGGTTTGTCGGCTCGTCGATGGTGGTGGACTGCCATATCGAATGCGGCTTCACCCATACCGGCGGCATGCCCGTCTCGGTCCACACCTTCTGTCTCTCGAGCAGGCGCGCCACCGCCCGCATCCATGCCGACGGCCGCGTCGAGTACCGCACCGACCCGCAGTGGTTCACCCCCTATATGCGCCGCGAAGGGATCGCCTGGGATCCCGACGCCATGGCCGCGGAATGACCAAGGCGGAGGTGACTCTAGACGAGATCGATGCCGCCCTGTTCCGGGCTCGCGTGCCTGCCATCGCGATGCTGCGGACGCCGAATGCGACCGATCCCGGCACCCCTGGCTGCTGGTTCGGGGGCGAACCCACACTGCCGGCCGAGATCCCCTGGCCCTATTACAAGCCGACCGAGCGGGAGGCCTATGGCATCCGCTATGAGGACCCGGACCTCGCGATCCCCATGCACTTCCTTGTGCAGATCAACCTCGCCCACTGCCCGAGGGTCCTGGGCCTGCCCCTCCTGCCAAAGACCGGCACGATCTTCGTCTTCTACGATCCGGCCGTGGCCCAGGCCACTGACGGGATCGCCTTCACCACCGGCACAGGGTGCAAGGTCATCTATGTCGCTGAGGATGTCCACGCCTGCCCGCCGCGCCCTGCTCCGCCGATGCCGGATCTCTCGAGCACCGAGGTCGCGATGGACTATCTAGGGACCTCGTCGTTCAACCTCTGGCCGTTCGTTTTTATCATAACGGATACGTATCTGCGGGAGAGCTTTCGAGGCCGGTTCTTTGCCTCGGACTTGTTCAATAAACGCTGGGACGCGCTGCATCTTCAAATTAAGAAGGACATAGAAGAGCACCTTGGCCCCGAAGCGGCTGACCGCCGTCGCGGCAAGCCGACGGGGCCCCATTTCATCTTCGGAGCGTCGCAGCAGGAGCACTTTCCTTCTGCAGAGTATCTCAAACGAACTTTCCGCGGAAGAACGCCAGCACTGACTGCAGACCATACTCTGCTTTTCCGGTTCGTGTGCGACGAGGAGGTTGGGCACCGAACCAACACCGGGACCTATCTCGAGTTCTGGATCACGCGAGAGGACCTCGAAAAGCAGATCTTCGACAACATCGTGGTTTGGGATTATTGACAATGACACACCTGCAACAACACCGGATCAGCCTGCCCGCGAGCCCGGAAGACATCGCCAAGCTCACGCCTGGCAGCGTCGTGTTCCTGGACGGGATCGTCTACACGGCGCGCGAGGGGGTTTATCAGAAGGTGATCGGGGACGGGGTCGAGATCCCGGTGCCGGATCTGGCCTCCGTCTCGAACGTCAACTTCCATTGCTCGCCCGCCGCCGCACCGGATGGAGAGGGCTCGTTCCGCATCGGCGGGGTGACTGCGACGGCCTCGTTCCGGTTCTCGAAGTGGATGGCGGAGTGGCTGGATCGCACCGGCACCAAGATCGTCATCGGCAAGGGTGGCATGCCGCGCGAGGACTATGAGAAGATCCTCGCCCCACGCGGCGCGATCTACCTCACCACCGTCGGCTATGGCACAGGCGCGCTTCTGGGGCGCGGCGTCAAAGGCGTGCATGCGGTCCACTGGCTCGACGAGCTCGGCCTCGCCCAGGCCATGTGGATGTTCCGGGTGGAGAATTTCGGCCCCTTCATCTGCGACAGCGACCTGACGGGCGCGAGCCTCTTCGCCCAGCAGGGGGACATCGTGAACCAGCGCATTGCGGGGCTCTATGAGGGGCTGAAGCCGCCGGCGCTGCACCGCTATGGCGAGACCGACGACCGGCGCAAGGAAGTCATGTGACAGCGCTCGCCGAGGCGCTTGGCCCGGCGGAGACCGTCGCGGCTGTCCTCGGCGTCTATCTGCTGGCAGGCATGGTGAAGGGGGCCATGGGATTTGGCCTGCCGATCGTGTCGGTGGCGCTGCTGCCATTCGTGGTCCCGGTGACCCAGGCGCTCACGTTGAACGCCATCGTGCTGCTGGCCACCAACATCGCACAGGTCTGGCGGGCGGGCGACCGGCGGGGCGGCTTGGCGGCGGCCTGGCCGCTGATGCTCGGCATGGCGCTGACGGTGCTGCCCGCGGCTTGGGCGGCGGCGGCGATCCCGCGGGAGGCGCTGCTGCTGGTGCTGGGGGTGTTCGTGATGGCCTTCGTGGGGTGGAGCCTCGCGGCGGCGCAGATCCGCATCGCCCCCCGCGCGGTGCAACCGGTGGGGGTGGCAACCGGCATGGCAGCGGGCGTTGTGGGTGCAATCACCTCGGCGCCGGGAGCGGTGTTCGTCGCCTATGTGGTGGCGCTCGGCCTCTCCCGACCCGCCCACATGGCAGCGCTCGGCTATATCATGGGGTTGTTCGGGCTCATGCTCACGGGGTCCTATGCGGCGGTCGGGCTGATGCGGTGGGAGGATGTGCCGCTCGGCCTCCTCTCCGTCCCGGCGGCCATCGCGGGCATGGCGCTCGGCGATGGTTGGGCCAAGGGCCTCGGCGACACACGCTTTCGACGAGCGGTGCTGGCGCTGCTGGCGGTCCTCGGCCTGCTGTTGATCCGCCGCGCCCTCAGCTCTTGAGCCGATAGCCGGTCGCAAGCCACCGCCAGGCCAGCGCCCAGAGCGCTGCGTTGATCCCCGCGGTGACCACCAACCCGACCCAAGGCGCGCTGTCCGAAACCCCGAGCGCGCCATAGCGGAACCCATCGATCAGGTAGAAGAACGGATTGGCGTGGGAGAGCGCCTGGAACGCCTCGGGCAGCCGCTCGATGGAGTAGAACGTGCCTGACAGGAACGACAAGGGCGTGACGATGAAGTTCGTGATCGCCGCCATCTGGTCGAACTTCTCCGCATAAATCGCCGCCAGCAGCCCGATCAGCGAGAGCATCAGGCTCCCCATCAGCACGAACACCAGCGCCCAGAGCGGATGGGCGAGCCCGACGCCGACAACCGGGAAGATCAGCAGCCCCACCGCCAGCGCACAGGCCAGTCCCCGCGCAAGCCCGCCCGCCACATAGCCGACCAGGATCTCCGCCGCCGAGAGCGGCGGCATCAGCGTGTCCACGATGTTGCCCTGGATCTTGGCGATCATCAGCGAGGAGGAGGTGTTGGCAAACGCGTTCTGGATCACCGCCATCATCAAGACGCCGGGTGCGAGGAACACCTCGAAGGGCAGCCCCATCATCTCGCCGCGCCCCTGACCGAAGGCGAGCGTGAACACGGTCATGAACAAGACAGCCGTCGCGACCGGGGCCAACAGCGTCTGGGTGTAGACCGCAAAGAAGCGCTGGATCTCCCGCGCCACAAGCGTCCGCAGCCCCTGCCAGTTGACCCGGCCAAACCGGCGCTTGCCCATTCCGATTGGATCGCCCATATCAACGGCCTCGTTCCTGCGGCTGCGTGCCTTGTTTCGCGGGACCGTCCGCTTACCATATAGCTTGTGGCGCCGACAGCGGTTGTGCGCCCTAAGGGGCCTTTAGGAGAGTTGAATGACCTGGACCGATGAGCGCGTCGAGAAACTCAAGGAGTTTTGGGCCGAGGGCATGAGCGCGAGCCAGATCGCGAAACAGCTCGGCGGCGTGACGCGCAATGCGGTGATCGGGAAGGTGCACCGCCTCGGCCTGTCGCATCGCGGCAACAGTGCGGAGGCGACCCGCGCCGCAGAGGAGCCCGCAGCCGAAGTTGTGGCCGAGCGCGTCGCGGAACCGGTTGCAGAGCCCGCCGCGGCCGCCCCTGCCGCAGAGGTGCGCACCGCGCCGCCCCCTGAGCCTGTGCGCACGCCACCCGCGGTGCGCGACCCGACATTGCCCCGTGCGCCCGGCCTGCCGACGCCGGAGGAGGAGCAAGCCCGGATCACGCTTGCCGAAATCGAGAAGATTGCCCGCAAGCTGGATCTCTTGGAGCTGACCGAGCGGACCTGCAAATGGCCGATCGGCGATCCGGCGGAGGACAACTTCTACTTCTGCGGCCTGCCGTCGCTGCCTGGCAAACCCTATTGCGAGCACCACGTGGCGATCGCCTTCCAGCCGATGTCGAACCGCCGGGATCGGAACCGCAACCGCTGACGCAGCGTCGGCTAACGCATCTGCATTGGCCGTAAAGTCAGTCCAGCCGCTGCGTATTGTCAGCGGACCTGCGAGGTCTGATAGGTCTCGTCGAGCGCATAGCCCGCCGCACGGACCGTGCGGATCGGATCACGCTCGCCCCGACGGTTGAGGGCCTTGCGCAGACGCCCCACATGGACGTCCACCGTCCGTGCCTCCACATAGACGTCCCGCCCCCAGACCAGATCCAGCAGCTGCTCGCGAGAGAACACGCGTCCCGGCCGCTGCATCAGGCAATCGAGCAGGCGGAACTCGGTGGGGCCCAAGTGCACCTCGCGCTCGGCCCGGCGGACGCGGCGCGTCTCACGGTCGAGGGTCAGATCCCCGAAGGTCGCGACCTCTGCCGACAGCGTCGGACGGGAGCGGCGCAGCAGCGCCCGCACCCGCGCCGTCAGCTCCGGCACGGAGAACGGCTTGGTCAGGTAATCGTCGGCACCGGTATCAAGCCCCCGAATGCGGTCGTCCTCGTCCGAACGGGCCGTCAGCATGATCACCGGCACGTCGCGGCTATCGGGACGCGCCCGAATCCGCCGGCAAATCTCGATGCCCGAAAGCCCGGGAAGCATCCAGTCGAGGAGCACGAGATCGGGCTTGTCCTCCTCGATCATCAGCAGGGCGTCCTCGCCGTCGGTGCTGACGCGGACGTCGAACCCCTCTTTCTGGAGATTGTATTCGAGCAACGCGCAGATCGCGTCCTCGTCCTCCACCACTAATACGCGCGCGGGCATTGCGATGGCTCCTTCACATCTTCAGGTCAGCGTCCGGCTTGGGGAGCTCGCCGAGCGGCTCTCCTTTCGGCCGGTTGTCGCGGAGCGGTTTGCCCTCCACGACGAAATAGGTCATCTCGCCGATGAACGTCGCATGGTCGCCGATCCGCTCCAGGTTCTTCGCGACGAACAGGAGCTGCGAACAGAGCCCGATCATGTGCGGGTCCTCGATCATGTAGCTCACGAGTTCCCGGAAGATCGAGTTGTGCATCTCGTCGATCTCGACATCCCGGCTCCAGACCGAGACGGCGAGCGCGGTGTCGCGGGTGTCGTAGGCGTCGAGCACCTCGGAGACCAGCACGCGGCATTGCTGCCCCATGCGCAGGATCGAGGACGAGATCTTTGCCGGGTGCTGCTCAGTGATGTATTTGGTGCGCCGCGCGATGCTCTTGGCGAGGTCGCCGATACGCTCCAGCGTCGAGGCGATCTTGAGCGCCGCGACCACTTGGCGGAGATCGCCCGCCATGGGTTGGCGCAGCGCCAGCGTCTGGATCGTCATCTCCTCGAGCTTCATCTCCAGTTGGTCGAGCTTGCTGTCAGCCGCGATGACCTGATCGGCGAGCGCCACGTCCCGCAGACGGATCGCGTCGAGCGCTTGACCGAGTTGTTCCTCGGCCAATGCACCCATCTCGGCGATGCGGGTCGATATCCCGTCGAGCTCCGCGTCAAACGCCGTCACGATGTGTGTGGTGCCCAAGGCCGTCCCCTCGCTCTACCGGGCCTCCGGCGGGCCCAGCGTGGTTAATCAGGTCGTATCACTCTTCCTGCGCGGTGGTGCGCACGGTGATGTACTGCTGCGTCAGCTCGTGCTCCGGGCTGGTGAACAGCTTTCCGGTGTCCGTGTACTCCTTGATCTCGCCGAGATAGAAGAACGCGGTCTTCTGACTAACATGCGCCGCCTGCTGCATCGAGTGGGTCACGATCACAACCGCATAATTGGCCCGGAGTTCGTGGATCAGTTCCTCGACCTGGGCCGTCGCGATGGGATCGAGCGCCGAGCACGGCTCGTCCATCAGCAGCACCTCCGGCGCCGTCGCAATGGCGCGCGCGATGCAGAGACGCTGCTGCTGACCACCGGACAGACCGGTGCCCGGCTTGTCGAGGCGGTCCTTCACCTCTTCCCAAAGCGCGGCCCGCTCGAGCGACTTCTGCACGATGCCATCGAGATCGGCCTTGTTGTTTGCAAGGCCGTGGATGCGCGGGCCATAGGCGACGTTGTCATAGATCGACTTCGGGAACGGGTTCGGCTTCTGGAACACCATCCCGACGCGCGCCCGGAGCTGAACGGGGTCGACTTCGCGGTCATAGATGTCATGGCCGTCGAGCGCGATGGTGCCGGTGACCTTACAGATGTCAATCGTGTCGTTCATCCGGTTCAGGCAGCGCAGAAAGGTCGACTTCCCGCAGCCCGAGGGGCCGATGAAAGCGGTCACCAAGCGGTCTTCGATTTCGATCGAGACGTTGTCGATCGCCCGCGTCTCGCCATAGTCGACGTTGACGTTCTTGCAGGAGATCTTGATCGGGTTGGTCATGTCCACGGCTCGGGCCCCCTCGTCCGGTTACCAGCGGCGTTCGAACTGACGGCGCAGCAGCACGGCCAGAGCGTTCATCGCAATCAAGAAGATCAGCAGCACCGAGATCGCCGCGGCGGTCTTGCCGTCGAACAGGCGCTCGGAATTGTTGTTCCAGAGATAGATCAGCGAGGGCAGCACGTTGCCCTTGTCGAGCGGCGTGCCCGGCGCCTCTTGGATAAAGCTGTTCATACCGATGATGATCAGCGGCGCGGTCTCGCCGAGGGCCTGGGCCATCGCGATGATCGAGCCGGTCAGGATCCCCGGCATGGCCAGCGGCAACACATGGTGTGTGGAGGTCTGCAGCTTCGAGGCGCCGATCCCCAGCGCTGCATCCCGGATCGAGGGCGGCACCGCTTTGATCGAGGCGCGCGCGGCGATGATGATCGTCGGCAGGCTCATCAGCGCGAGCACCACACCACCGGCCAGCGGCGTCGAGCGGGGATCCTCGGTGATCGAGCGTAAGAGCCCGTCGAACAGATCGATGCCGAAGAGCTTCACGCCCGAGATCAGCACCGTGATGCCGAGCAGACCGAACACGATCGACGGCACGGCCGCAAGGTTGTTGATGTTGATCTCGATAAAGTCGGTGATGCCGTTCTTCGGTGCGAACTCTTCCAGGTAGATCGCGGCCATCACCCCGATCGGGAAGGCGAGCAGGAAGGTCACGATCATCGTCCAGAACGACCCGACCAGGGCGCCCCAGATCCCGGCAAGCTCCGCGTTAGAGCTGTCCGATTTGGTCAGCAGACGCCAGTTCGCCTTCTCGGTGATTTTGCCCTGGCGCTCGAAATTGTCCATCCAGATGATCTGTCGGTCCGAGATGTTGCGCGCTGTTTCCGGACGGTCGAAAAGCTCGGCGCGCCAAGTCCCCTCGACGGCGTCGTCCATGCTGTCGAGCGGCTCGACGATCACGCCGGTCGCCCGCTCCTGGGTCAGGCTGTCGAGTTTGATCCAGCCGCCATTCGCCCGCACCAGAACCGACGGATCATCCTCAGAGATCGTGAACTCCGCATCGGGGTTAACCTTGGCCAGATACCCATCGGCTTCGCGGGACGCGGCATCACGCTGAGAAAAGAAGGTCTCGAGCTGAGCCTCCAGCTCGGCCCGCGCCTCACCGCTGGCCTCGGAGATCCGCTGTTGGGTCACCTCGACGGCGGCCTGCTGGCGGCGCGCCTCGGCGCGAGCGCGACGCGCCTGAGCCGCACGGGCGTCCCGCAACGCAAGGCGCGCCTCGCTCATGGCACGCGGGTCCAGGGTCAGCGCAACGCTGTCCTCGGATCCCTCAACCGGGGCCACACTTAGCGTCCCCTCGGCGCCCGCATCCGACATGGTGCCGAACTCGCCCTTGAGGTACATCTGCACCTGATCGTCGAGCAACGCCTCGAAGCGGACCTCCTCGCCGATCAAGGTCATGTCCGCCTTCACCTTGGCGCCGAGTTCGAGGCCAGCATCGGTGGAGAGCAGGTTGAAGAGGCTGCGCGCCTCCCGCCGCTCGACCTCGCCAGAGATCGAGTTCAGCATGGCGTCCCGGATCACCCCGTTCAGCGCGACATTCACCCGCGGGTCCGGATCGTTCAGTTTCCCCATGTCGCGGTCGGAGACTTCGATCACCGTATCGATCGAGAGATAGCTTTCAGTCAGCACCGTCGTGGTCTTGATGACGATCGTGGTCACCAGCGTCACCAGGGCCGCCGCAGCGAGCAGGATCGCGATGATCCCATACGCCTTCAGACGGAACTCGGCCCAATGGCGGCGGCGGGTCCGGCGCTCCGCGTCTGCCGAGGTGTGCTTGGCAGACATTGCGGTCATGTCGATTGTAGCCGTCATGGCGCGTCTCCGATCAATCGTACGCTTCGCGGTACTTCCGGACGATCCGGAGTGCCACCATGTTGAGACCAAGGGTGATGACAAAGAGCGTGAAGCCGAGCGTGTAAGCCGGGCCCGCAGCGGTCGCCGCATCCGTGTCGCCGAGGATCAGCATCACGATCTGCACCGTGACGGTCGTCACCTCCTCGAGCGGGTTCCAGGTGAGGTTCGCCCCCTGCCCCGCGGCCATCACCACGATCATCGTCTCGCCTACCGCGCGCGAGATCCCGAGCAGCACCGCGGACACGATGCCCGGCAGCGCCGCGGGAAGCACCACTTGGCGGATCGTTTCCGCCTTGGTCGCTCCGAGGCCGAAGGATCCGTCCCGCAGGCTCTGCGGCACCGCGTTGATGACATCGTCCGACAGCGACGAGATGAACGGGATGATCATGATCCCCATCACCACGCCAGCGGCGAGGGCGGACTGTGCTGCAACGTCGAGGCCGATAAAGGCGCCCCCGTCTCGGATCGCGGGCGCCACGGTGATCGCGGCGAAGAAGCCGTAGACCACCGTCGGGATGCCGGCGAGGATCTCCAGCATCGGCTTGGCCCAAGCCCGCACCGATTTCGGCGCGAAGTCCGAGAGATAGATGGCCGCGAAAAGACCGATCGGCACCGCCACCGCCATTGCGATAACGGTGATCATCAGCGTGCCCATGAAGAGCGGGACGGCGCCGACCTTATCGGCCGAGATGTCACCGTGGTGAACGCCCGCCAAAGGGCTCCAGGTCGTGCCGAAGAGGAACTTGTCCACCCGCCAGCCGAGCACCGACATGAAGTTCAGCGTCTCACCGATCAGCGACAGCAGGATGCCCAGCGTCGTCAGGATCGCGATGGCCGCCGCCAGCATCAGGATGGTGCGCAGGATGCGTTCGGAGGCATTTCGCGCACGGAAGTCCCGACCGATCTCGCGATAGGTCAGCAGAAACGCGCCGAGCGCCACCAGGATCGTCGCACCTGCGACGATGTAGAGACGAACCGCATCGAGACCGGAGAAGTAGCCCGAGAGTTCCTGGCGCAGCGGATCGACGGTTGAGGCCACCCGTCCAGCGGCAATCTTGCGCGCATCGGAGACCACGAGATCCTTTTCGAAGTCGAGCATCGAGCGGCCTTCGATCGACAGCAGACTGTCGAGTTCGCCGCGGACCATGGTGTTGACGAGCCGCAGCCCGATCATATCCACGACGATAAAGGTTCCGATCCCGGCGATCAGCACCCAGAGGAGCGTGTAGAGCCCGTGATAAGACGGACGGGAGTGCAAGTTCGAAAACTGCCCTCCGGACGCAGCCACCGCCTTGGACCGCGACATCGCGTATCCCAAGAAGGCAAGCAGCACGACAACGATCAAGGAAATCGGCTCAAGCATTAGGGCCCCCGCTCAAGTGTCGGCCAGCGTTGACCGCCGGCTCGAAGCACCGCCCACGAAAGGGGCGGTGCGGGTCGCGTGGTGGCGAGGCGGCTCGGCCGCCCCGCTAAGCCGGATGGCTCAGAGGCCCTCACCCGTCAGGGTGGTCTGGGTCATCACTTTCTCGGCGTTGTCGGTGTGAGCGTCGCCCGGCAGCGGGATCAGGCCCTTCTCGACCAGGTAGCCGAACTCACCCGAAGCGTCCTCGGAGACGAACTCAGCCGCGTACTCCATCAGGCCCGGGATGACGCCGACATGCGCCTGCTTGATGTAGAAATACATCGAGCGGGCCAGCGGGTAGTCGCCGGTCAGGATGTTGTCGAAGGACGGCTGCACGTCGTTGATCGCGTGACCTTTGATCTTGTCCGCGTTCTCCTCGAGGAACGAGAAGCCGAACACGCCGATGGCGTTCGGGTTGGCAACAAGCTTCTGAACGATCAGGTTGTCGTTCTCGCCAGCGTCGACATAAGCGCCATCGTCACGGACTTCGACGCCTTTGCAGAATTTCTTCTCGTTGCCGGCCTCACGGCAGCCTTTCTGAAGCGCGAGCTCTTCGAAAGCGTCGCGGGTGCCCGACGACGGCGGCGGGCCGAGAACCTCGATCTTCAGGTTCGGCAGCGAGGGGTTGACCTCGTTCCAGTTGGTCGGCTCGCCCTGGCCTTTGACCAGCGCGGTGAACAGCTCGGCGCGGGTCACTTTGAAATCCGGACCGGATTTCGCGTTCGCAATGACGATGCCGTCATAGCCCACGACCGACTCGATGACGCCGGTGACGCCGTTGTCCTGGCAGAGTTTGTACTCTTTCGCCTTGATGCGGCGCGAGGCGTTGGTGATGTCCGGATGCTCGGTGCCGACGCCGGCGCAGAACAGCTTCAGGCCGCCACCGGACCCGGTCGATTCGACGACGGGGGTCGGGAATTTCGACGCCTTGCCGAACGCCTCGGCCACAGCGGTCGAGAACGGGAAGACGGTCGAGGAGCCAACGATCTTGATCTGATCGCGGGCCGCAGCGTCACCAGCAACGGCGACGGCAGCGACCATGGCAGCAGCCATGATAATGCGGTTGTTCACGGTATCCCTCCGGTTTTGCATGTGAGCCCGCCCCTGCCCATCAGGAGCCGTCGGACTGATCATGCGGCGCACCCTTTGCGGGTACCCCTCGTGAGTGGCGCCGATACTACGGTTCTGTAACGCTTTGATGACGTTCAGAGGGCCTGGATTTCATTTACTTTGGGGAACCCTGGGAAGTGTTTTGCCTTTAACCATTGGGGTGTCGGGAGCAAGGATTTCGAACCGCAATGCCGAGACAAAACGGATCGTCTTTCATTAATGGGCGATTTGTCGAATTTCGGTTTCACGGGTCGACGGCGCAGCCAGCAGCGGCAGCCAGACAGTGAAGCGCGAGCCCTCGCCCACCTCGCTCTCGATCTGGAGATGACCGCGGTGCCGGTTCACGATGTGCTTCACGATCGCAAGCCCGAGCCCGGTCCCTCCCTGCTCGCGCGAACGGGCTGGAGAGACCCGGTAAAACCGCTGTGTCAGGCGCGGCAGATGCGTCCGCTCGATGCCGGGACCCGTGTCCACGACGGCGATCCCGATCATGCCAGGGCGCTCCGGCGCCGGCGGGACGGGTTCCACCTGAACGCTGTCACCCGCGCGGCCATATTTGATGGCATTGTCGATCAGGTTCTGGAACACCTGCGCCAGTTCCTCGCGGCTGCCATGCACTTGGTGCTCGACGGCGGGCAAGCTCGCCCCCAGCATGATCTTCGCGTTCCGGGCAATCGGCATCATCGCATTCACCGTCTCGCCCACGATATCACGCAGGCACTCGGGCGTCCGAGGCAGAACGCGCTCGTTCTGTTCGATTCGGTTCAGCGAGAGCATGTCTTCCACAAGGCGGCGCATCCGGTCCGCCTGGGTCGCCATCACACCAAGGAAGCGGTCACGCGCCTTCGGGTCGTCTTTCGCGTGGCCTTGCAGCGTCTCGATCAGACCAGAGATCGAGGCAAGCGGTGTCTTGAGCTCGTGGCTCGCGTTGGCAACGAAGTCCCGATAGACCTCGTCCACCTGCATGCTTCGGGTCAGATCCTCGATGACGAGCAGAACGGAACCGCGCGCGATGTCCGGTTCGGCCTGGGGCAGCGGTTGCAAATGCGCGCGCAAATGCCGGTCCGCTCCGCGCATCAAGGTGAAGTCGGCAACGCCAGGACGTCCTTCGATGCCGCATTCCTCCACCGCAGCCAGCAGCTTGGGGGCCCGAAGCTGCGCAGCACGAAACACGCGCGGCGGGAGCCGCCCGAACAGCTCGATGCCGGCCGAGTTCACGAACTGCACCTGACTGTCCTGGTCGATCAACATCACCCCGAGCGGCAGCCGCTCGAGCAGTTCGCGCCCAGTGCCAGCCGGCAGCCATGGCCGCGAGGGATCGCGCGGCTCTCGCCCGGAAGTCGAGCGGACAGTGGTCTGTGATGGACCGGTCGAGCGCTGCTCCCGCGCGGGCCGGATCAACTCATAGCCAAGCGCCGCCACCCCGGCCACGATGACGCTGATCATCGGCTCCTGCCAGTAGAGCTGAGCCGCCCCACCGGCTGCGACCACAACTGCGGCGGGCGCAACCAACCGCCAGATCTCGCCAAGCGTCATCGCCACCACCGTGCTTTGAAAACCGGCGTTGCATAGCACAGCCCCAGACCGAAACCGAGGTCTCAATTCCTGTGGGAGGCGCTAGAGCAATATGTCCTGCCCGTCACAGGCCAAGCAGATCGGCTCTAGCCGCGGCACAAAAACGCCGTTGTCGATGTCGTCGGCGGTGCGGGCCACGTTCTCGGCGCTTTCGGCAAAGGCCACGAGCATATCCGCCCTTGAGAGCCCGCCCGTGCTGATCGCCTCGACCCAGAAGGCACGTCCTTCTGCGTCCCCGTCCCGGCTGAGCGTGTTGGTGTAGAGAGCGTCGACATAGACCTCCGCCGTTGGATCCTCGCCATAGAGGGTCTCGAATTCGAGGCTGTCGACAAAGGTTTGTGCAAGCCCCATCCGAGACAGCCCATCCTCGAGCAAGCCAAGTTGGAAGCGCAGCCCCCCCTCATCCGGGGTCCGCCCGAGGCTCGCCGCATAGGTCCGGTAGGCAAAGGCCGTGTCCTCGCCGAGGATGTCATAAAGCAGCGCGCCGCCTTCGAACTGCACCCGTTCGACGGCGCGCAAGGTGTCCGTCCCACCGTCGGGCTTCTCGATCATCACCGTTCCATCGGAGGCCAGCCGCACGCCGAGTGCATCACGGGAGGTCTGATAATCGACCGAATCATTGCCGGCGCCCCCATTGATCAGATCGGACCCCGGCGACGCGATGATGATGTCGTCGCTGCCAAGCGTGCCGATGGCGTCGTCTTCGTCGGTGCCGATCACCGCGTCCTCGAAGAAGGTGCCTGCGATGATCCGCGGTGCACCAAGACCGATCGAGAAGGTCGCCACCACCGGATCATGATCCGAGGCACGGCCGGGAAGTGCTGCGAACTCGGAGTTTGTGTGGACGTAGTCGACCTCTCCGGTCACTGCGAGGCGGTCAGAGACCAGGATATGGTCGAGCGCCTGGGCATTGCCCTGGAAGTTGAAACTGTAGCGTTCGAGCGGATCCACAGTCTCGGCGAGGTTGGTGAGCACCGGTATCTCGCCCGGCAGGATCTCCGCAACCGGCGACACAAAGTCGAACTCGTTCATATCGCCGAGCACGATGAACTCGCGGACCACGTCCAGCATCATCAACCCGTCGAGATGGTCGTTCACCGCCTGGGCCTGGGTCTGGCGCTCGTCGAGGCCGCCATTGACCTCCGGCTCCTCTTGGCGCTGCTCAAAGGGTTGCGAGGTTCCCATGATCGGGGCCGAGCCGCCCTTGGACGAGAAGTGCGTGTTTACGACCGTCACCAATTCGCCGTTGAAGAGGAAGTCCGCCAGGAAGGGCAGACGGGCATCCTCGAATGCGCCGCCCTCGTCCTGGCTGCCGATCGGGCTTCCCGTGACCGAGACGAGCTCCACGCGATCCGTGCGGTAGAGGAAGGCGTTGCGGATGTTCCCGCCCGGCTGCCCGCCCGAGGCATCGTCGGTGATGAAGGTGTTGTCGAGGAAGGCATAGGGGCTGCTGTCGTTCAGCGCGCCATCATCGGCGCGGTCGAGCGCCTCGATCAGAAGCGAGAGGGTCTCCGAGGCTGAGGTCACGTCGCTGTCGACCGAGCCGTCATTGTCCTGCACTTCCTGCAGCGCGACGATGTCCGGGCTCCTCAGGTTCTGGGTGATCTGCCTGGCAATCTCGTCGAACCGGCCATCCGCGACATCCGTATCGCCATCGTCATCATTGGGATCGAGGTTCAGCACGTTGAAGGTCGCGACCGAAAGCGTGCTCTCCCCGCCCTCGAGCAACGTGATTTCACCCGGCTCGACCAGGAACTCGGGGATCGCAACCTCGAAGGCCCGGGTCGGCACCACCTCGAAATTGCCGAAGGCGTATGACACGACCCCCTCGATCGGCCCGGTCGCCGCAAACGCGAAAACCTCCGGTGTCTCGAAGTCGGGTGTGATGTCGGGATCGGTGTCGATCTGGATCTTCTCGGGGTTGAAGTCGTCTGGCGTGATGGTGAGACCGCCCCGCGCGTTCACACCGGTGGGCTCGGTCCCCTCCGGCACGATGAAAAGCTCGCCGAATCGGTTGGTGGCCGCGACCGCGCGGCCTGGCTCGACCTCGACCAACATCCCTTCCAGGCTCTCGAAGAAATCGATGCCGTCGGTCTCCGGATCGAAGCTGGCGAAACTATCGTCGTCGATCACCTCGGTCGGTGCCTGACGCCCATTCGGCCCGATAACGGTGGCCGTGGGGAAGATCGCGGCGGCAATATCGCTGACGACGATGCTGTCCGCCGCAACCTGGGTGCGGGAGAGGTTGCCGGTCTCGAAGCCGCCGGGCACCACCTCTTGCACCGTGCCAGCCACGGATACGGTGTTGCCGGGGATCACGTCCGGCGCCGAGCCGGTGAAGACGAAGATGGCATCGGATGTCGCGATGTCTCCGTCACCTGCCGGGTCCTGAAGGTAGAACCCATCGCCGTCGACCGCCGTCACGACACCGCTTGTCGCCACCCGGTCGCCGGTCAGGTTGCCGCCGCTTGCCGCCCAATCCTCGAACGTGGGCGAGACGAAAGGCGAGATGTGTCCGGCGCCCTGAATGGAGGGGATCGACGCGAAAACCGGCATCGGCAGCGGATCGACCTGGGCCCTCAGCTCTGCGGTGTCCGGCCCGCTGAAGGCCACCGTCTCTACCTCCACATAGAACTCCAGCGGATCGCGTTCGCTGAGTGCGGTCTCCGGTGAGACCTGATCCTCGAAATCCCGCGCGCCGTCCTCGCCGAGGTCTTCGGTGAAGCTCGACCACTGCCCGCTGATCGTCTCCGCTTCATAGTCGATCTCGAACCCGGTGACTTCGCTGCCTTCGAAGCCAAAAAGGTTCGCCGCGTTGGCGCCGTTTTCCCCGAACCCACCGATGCGGAGTTGGATCCCCGTCACATCGTTCGGGTCTGTCCGCTCGGCCGGATCCTCGACCAAATCGACGCCATTCAGCCGGATCGTGAAGTTGACGGCCAGGCCATCGGCTGGCCCCATGCTGAACTCGGCCTCGATGGAGCCACCCGCGTTGCTGACGGGCGGAGTCGCCCCGTTCTGGGTCACCACGTTCTCGGGAGAGAAATCGTTCAACACCGGCAGCGCTGGGGGCGAGTTCGAGAGACCAGGCGTGTCTGCACCCACATCATCGAAGAGCAGCACATCGAACTGGCTGCTGCCGTTGGGCAGGGCTATCAGACCGGCGGGCGCGAAACCGCCATCGGGGCCAAAGATCGCCTGCGCATAGCTCCGGTCTTCGGTATCATCGCCATCGGTCACCGAGACGCCGTCGATGACCAAGGTCCAAGGCTCGGCGTCTAGCGTCCCATCGTCGTCGGTATCGAGATCGTCGCCCACGGCGCCGGTGAAGCCATCGACCAGCAGAAAGGTGGAGGGCGATCCGAAGAGATCGAAGCTCGCCGCGATGTCCGTGTCGTCGAGGAAATAGCCCGACTGATCCTCGGGGTTCGCGAGCAGGAATATGCCGTCTCCATCGAACGCACCACCATCGAGCGAGAAGGCGAAATCCACCACACCCGGTGCGAACTCACCAGACAGGACAACAAGCGTCAGGCCATCGAGCGATGCCCCCGGGCCACCGCTGAGCTCGACAAAATTGGAGACATCGTCGGCGTCCCCGGGGCTCGAAATCCGCAATTCATTGATCAACATGAGCGTCTTGCTCCTCTCCAAATCGGCGATGGTTCCAGTACAGTAAATCCACACCGCCAGGAGGGGCAAGAAGAATCGCATTATTTGCTACCTATTTTTTGCTATCATGATCGTGCTACCTCGAAACTGACGGGGACATCCACGGTCTCGCCGGAGGCGTCCTGGACCGTCGCGGTGAACCGGGCGAGCCCCGAGAAGGCAGGGTCGGTGCGGAAAAAGACGTTGTCTCCCTGCCCTGGCACTCCGGTGCGCACAGTGCCGCCGACCGCCTCCGAGACGGCAACGACCCGCAACGGTCCCTCCCCACGAACGGCTGAGGTGACTGCCGCGCTCACGATGCCGAACTCGTCGCCCGCGGGGATGATCGGGGCGAGATGCTGCGGGCGGCTCTCAAGCGCGGCAGGCTCAAGCGCGACATCGAAGAGGTGCACACGCTGGCCGGTCCCCTCGGCGCCGTTGGCCGCAGCGCGGAAGATCAGGCTGTCCACCTGATCGCGCCGGTCCTCGGGCACGTCTGAGAGATCGAGCTGCGCGCTCCCACCGATGCGGCCAAGGTTGGTGACGCCCTGATCGCGGTCCCGGATCAGCACATCGACCCCGGTCTCTGCGCCCCCGATCGAGGCAAGCGCTGCTTCGACCGAGAGGGCCCCGGCTCCCGACCAGTCCTGACCGTCAAGATCGAGGCGAACGGATCCGGTTCCTGAGGCTCCGTCGCCATCCGCGGTCACATCCCAAAAGAGGATGCTGTCGGGCTGATCAACAAACCCTGGCTGTGGCGTGGTAATGGTGGCGGAGCGGGCAAAGGTTGAGACACGGGGGTCCGGCGCTTCGAAATCCGCGACCACGGGCGCCTGCGCCCCGCCTGTGTGGATGGTCACGCCGGCAATGAAGCGATGCTCCGCGGCGGTGGCCAGAACCGTGCTGGCCGAGAAGCGCGGATCGCCATCGGCCACCTCGGCCACCAGACGCACGACGAGCAAGGTGCCCTCGCGCAGGTAGGCCGTGCTGTCGGACCGAGCCAAGTCCGCACGGTTCGCGACCTCAACCGCCCCGGCGATCACGGCATCGGAGGGCACATTTGGCACCTCGAGCATCAACGCATCGCCTTGGCCGGCAAACCGCAGGGACAGGGTCAGATCGGCCGGCAACGTGTCGTATTCCAACCGGTAGGTCAGGTCCGAGTTCAGAGCGACACTTGCCTGGTGATAGGTATCGAACGTGCCGCCGGCCTCGACCCGCGCGCCGTCGGAGCGGGACCAGGTGACGATGTCCGCCTGACCTGGCGCCACGGTGGTGTCGGCTCGGAGGAGCCCGATCTCTGCCCCGGGCAAAACCCAGGCGCCCCACGCGTCACGGCGGACCGCACCCTCGGTGGCGTTGAAACGGCTCTCTCCCTCCGGTCCGTCAATGATCGGGACCAGCGTGGCGCCGGCACGGCCGGTCAGGCTGCCATCCACATCGAAGATGCCCGACGACCACATATGCGCGTCCCAGGACTGAGGCGTAAAATCGACCCGTCCCGCAGGCGTCACATCCTCGAAGCTCAGCCCCGAGACAAAGTGCACTGGGCTCTTCTGCGCGGCCCCGTTGGTCTGGAAGGCTGCGTCCTGGGGCCCGAAGCCAGCGAAAAGGGTGTCGACCACGCCGGACGGCCCGTCATAGATCGAATGGCCGCGGAAATAGGTTCCGAAATAGGGCTCTGGCAGCGAGCGGCCCTGGGCGATCTCCTCCGCCGTCTCAGGCGTGCCGATATTGGCCGAGCGCCCGACGATCAGGCTGTCGTAGAGGGTCTGATTATAGGAGAAGAACGTGGCGCGCGCATTGTCGGCGGATTTGATGTCGTGGAACTCGATCCCTTCAGCGCGTACCCAGATCGCCCGGTCGGCCGATTTGTAAGAGGTGAAGTCGCGCACGACCGCGATGTCCTCGGGGCGGTACTCGCTTTCGATGAAGGCACCCGAGGCGTCGCTGTGCCCGTCGAATGCGAGGTTAGCGAAGGCGTTGGAGTGCCCGGTATTCCCCTCGAACCGCCCGAGTGCTGCGGTCGCGGGGGAGAGTTCCGCATAGGCAGGGTCTTCCGCCGACAAACCCGTGACCGACGACCCTGCGGCAAACCAGAACCCAGCATGGTCGGACCCTCCGGCCACATTGCCGATGAAGTCGTTCGACGGATTGGTGATCCAGAACGTCGAGACATGGGTCGCGTCGCTTTCAAGCAGGGCGGTCTCGGCCGAAGCGGCACGGGTCAAGAACCCGAGATTGCCCTCGAACCGGTTGCCGAACTCCGAGCCATCTTCCAGGAAATACGCATGGCCGATCGTGTCATAGGCCACCGTGTCCTCAATCTGCGCGAACTGCGTGCCGTGAACCGTGACGGCACGGTTGAAGAGGTGGTGGAAGCTCGAGTCCGTGATGTACTGGCCCGTCGCATCCCCGATCATGTGCCAATGGGCGGCATAGCGCCCGAGCAGCCCTTCCTGCCCCATACGGGTGAACTCGACGCCCGAGATTCGCATCTCGGCCCCGTTCATCACCATCGTGTGGCCACCGAAGCCGTCCTCGACGCTGTCGGCATCGCCTTGGATCGTCACATTGCGGGACAGCAGCGCGACCTCGGCCCGGGTGTCGAGCAGCCGACCGCCCTCATACTCCTGGATCTCGCCGAAATGCATGTAAGCGAGCGGGCGGTCGAGGGTCACGGTGCGGCCATCCGCAGAGACTGCCGTGACAATGCGCTCCTCCGCCTGATGCGCATCGAAATCGGTGGAGGCGATGGCAATCACATCCCCCACCTCCCAACCCGTGGGCGCCTCGAGGGTGAGACGCGTGTCTCCAGCCTCAGCGGTCGCGGACAGCCGGGTCCAGTCGGCCTTGGCGGCATCG
>JBCBYB010000018.1:0-89036 GCA_039816045.1 Pseudomonadota bacterium | reverse complement strand
CTGCTCCTAGCCAACACCCTGCTCAGGCAGGACAGACTCTGGCAATCCAGAGATGCTTGACCATCACGGATACTCTAGAGCAGGTGCACTTCGCTCGGCTGGTAGTCCGTGGCGGTGACGTTGTGTTGGCATTTGGTCAAGGTGAGGAGATCGAGGATCCGTCCGATGGCAGACCAGAGGCCGCTGACGGTCCACTCGCCGGCTGTTCTGAGCCGGGCCTTCGGCCGTCGTCGCCAGGCCTGACCATCGCGTTTGGGATGGTGAGACGCGGTCTGGCGCAGGCAGTGATGGCGGCCTTGAAGGGCATCTCGCCGCTAAGTCGCGGCTGGCGGACCTCCGCATAAATCTTCTTGCAGGCTGAAAGGTGCGCTGCAAGCTGGCGCTAAGGCTCTGCACGATGCGGGCGATCTGGCAGGTGATCCTAGGGCCTCGAGCCGTGGTAGCCTGGGTCCTCTCGGCGCGAGATCGAGTGCCTGACCCATGCGGGCAAGACCCTCTGCGTCGACCCGGTGGGCTTATTTAGCCTGCCCGTTGCGCGTGCGAAATCTCGGGTCGGCAAGGCCTGTTTTCGTGGCCACAATGCACCGGCGGCGGCCTGTCATGCGGCGCGTCCCTTGCACCGGCCCGAGGTCGCGCGAAGACGGCGGGCGAACCTCATTCGACAGCATAACCCTCCCATTTGAACGCCGCCAAACTGAGTGAAAGAATGGCTTTTCATAGGAGATGAGCGATGGATGCGCATCGACAGTGCTCGGCTGATGCGTCTCCTGTCTGACGCGGAGCTGGACAAGGCGATCCCCAAAGAGGCCGCATCGGGAAGCTGATGGCACCCTCCCGCAAGCGCCAGTGCATCGAGCACGCGGGTCCGGAGTTTGGCGTGTCCGAGCGCCGGGCTTGCAAGGGGGTGGGCCAACACCGAATCGATCCGGTGGAGAAAGCCGCAACGGCTTGATGACGAAGACACACTGATGGCGACCGTCATCCAGTTGGCCAGCATGTATGGGCGCTGTGGGCACCCACCGGTAGCGTTTCCCTGCAAACGCCCTAAGGCGCATGGTCACCGGTCTGGCTCGAACAGTGCGGGCTGGTGCCCTCTCGGCAGATCTGGCTAAACAAAAAAAGCCTGCCGGGCAGCGTGTGAATGCCAAGCGGCTGGAGCGTGATTGCTGAGGTGGCTGACGGGATGGTTTCGGTTCCGTGTTTGCTCGGGCGTGAGACGCGGGCGCGAACAACGTAGACGGCGGTGTGGGCGTGGAGCTTCGCGGTGCTGGTGAGCGAACGGCGGCCGGCATGAACGCCTGCACCGCACTCCGGGCGAACGCCGTTCGTGACTTTCCGGAACACGACGGAGGGGCGGGTCTCGCGCTCGGAGATGTCGTGGGTCGCCGGCACGCGTCGATCGGTCAGGAACACGAAGAACTTGCCTCGCCAGGCCTTGATCTGCGCCTGCAAGGCGCGCCCGTCCGGATGGACGGCGGGGGTGCCGAGCAACGCGTCGAGGCGACGGTCCGTCTTGGCGCGGTACTCGGCGAGTGTGGTGTCGCGCAGCTCGTCCCGTCGGCGGCCGAACCGGATTGTCCAGCGCAGCAGATCGCGGATCTTGGGCGCGACGACGCTGTCGCCGCAGTCGATGGCGCACTGCACGTCGCGCAGGACATGGGCGAGGCACACTTGGTGCGCCCCCGCCAGATCCTGCTGGCCGGTGTTGCGGTCGGAGATCCAGATCTCGGGCCGGTGCGGGCCCAGCACCGGCTCAGCCCCAGCACCTGCTCGGCCACCGCCCGGGCGCGCCGCGGTGCGATCTCGTGCAGCAAGGCTCGGTCCGAGACGAACACCCAGTGCCCGTGTGTTTCGCTGTCGAGGCGGGTCGTGGTTTCGTCCGAGGCGATCACCCGCGCCTCCCGGGGCGCGTTGGCGATCGCGCCCTCGAAGATCTTGAGCCCAAAGAGCTCGGCCACGATCCGGGAGAGCCGCTCGAAACCGACATGGTGGCTGTGATGCAGGTAGAGCAGAAGCGCGTGGATGTTCGGCCCGAACGGCGTGCCCGGTGCCATGCCCGCGGGCGGCTCGGCGCGCGAGGGCCGCGGCTTCCTCTTGCCGCCCTTGCCCGGCCCATTGGCCTTCGGGCCCGAGGATGGCGACAGATGCGAACTCTTCGAGGTCTTCCTTGGCGCCGACAGCCTGGCCACAAACTCTGCCATCGCCTCGATCAACGCCGCCCGATCGTCGAAAAGCGCGTCCTTCTCGGCAGCGCTCAGTCGGTATCTCAGCCCCTTGGTCACCCATATGGTGACCCACATCCGCAAGACGCACACAACATCTATCTGCCAAACCGGCGAGCAGTCACCAAGGAGCGGATCTGGCCGCGCGAGGCGGAGAGGGGCCACCCGCCACCGATCCGCGGCCGGCCCCGCCCCCGCGCAAGCAGCTGCAGACGGTTCGGCTCTGGCTGAACGACGGCTTGTCCGTGCGGCTCCTGCCGGAACGCTTGAACCCGGTTCGGGATGAGCCCAATCATGTCGCGACCGCTTGAGCGTCTGCTCACGCTACCGGAGGAGACTCAGAAGTAAGTTTCTCGCTGGATGGGATCATCGAGGCTTAGACTGCAAGGCGCAAAAGCGCGCTCGTGGTCGAACCCTGCTGCGTTGCCAAGGCCAGTCGCGCCTATGTTCTGACGCCCTCCGAGATCGAGGGCTGGGTCGAGGACGCAAAGAAGGGCATGGAGAACGCCCTCAGGACCAACCCGCTCGATGTCCGCCAGCAATACGAGAAGCGGCTCAAGGATTTGCCGGAAGCTTGACGCGTGAGGCCATGCTGGAGCTGCGTGCGCGAAAAATGGCAAGCTCTCTTGGAGCGGGGAGAGCCCTCGGGCGCTATCGGTTCGAGCACGATGGCGAGCGACAATTGATCCGGAGGCTCCACGAGGGCCTTCTCGACGACGGCATCTCTTTGCCCCTGACGAAACTCTGCGCCTGGTTCGACGTGCCGCGGCGCACGGTCTATTCCAAGCCGACCAAGGCTGCGCCGAAGGTTGCCCCTCGCTTTGCCGAACCGGTGCAGTGGATCTTTCAGCTCAAGTGCTGGAAGGTCTGGAAACGACCAGTTGGCGCGCGACCACGGATCGAGGCGACGCCTTCCGTCGCCGAGGCGCCCAACGAGCGCCCCTCTCAGCGAATGCGAGCATTCGCCTGCCGGGCAACGGGTCCACCGGTCGTTGCCGCGTCTGGGCCGGCAAAGACTGCTGGGCAACGCTTGCGCTGGTCATGGACTGCCACATGCGTGCGCTCCTCGGCTGGCACCTCTCGCGCTCCGGCATGGCGACGACAGCCGCCTCGGCCCTCGAGCAAGCCCCCATCGCGCGGTTCGGCACGCTCGGCCGGGTCGAGACGCCGTCGCTGCCCTGCTCCTGCAATGGGCTGGTGTTCACATCCCGGCATTACGCCCGCCTCTTGCGACGCTACGGCCTGAACCCTTACGCTGCGCGCGCATCGGTTCAGTACGCCTCGCTGCCCGCAGCAGGACCGAGTGATGGAACGCCTCATCGACGCTTCGCGCCCGCCGCTTTGCGACGCGCTGAAAGAACAATGCGTGCACCGGCAGCGCTTCGAGAGCCTGACACACGCAACCCGCGCGATCGGACACTGGAACAGGCCCGGCATCTCTCTCGGACCAGTGGCGTTCAATGCCGATGTCACAACGACCGCCGGCCGCACCAGGTGCTCGGTACAAGGACACCCAACGCAGCAATCGAACGAGCAGCATAACCTGAGCAGATCCCGATGGGTCGGTGCATAGGCGCGCTTGCACTAAATCAGTGAAAACGCGCGCTAGACCGATGTGCTCTTCCACACGGCACAAATTGCGCCCGCATACCTTCTCCAATCCCCCCATGTAAGAGCTTGGCCTTCATATAGTCACAGAAAGGCACACTCCTATTGGCTTGATTGAGCTCGGCGCGTTCTTCAAGGGCAAAGCGAAGCAGGCGTCTTTCACTTAGCTAAGGTATTGAATTTCTGATGCGATTTAGACTTCGCTGCGCCTCGATGCAGACGTTAGGTTCTTCAAGATATCCGCGAGCTTGGTTCCCTGTTAGGGGCCTCCCCATTCAATCGGCGCTTCAACGAGAGAGACAAAATTTTCAATCTCTGGCAGCGCCAGCAGAGAACCAGAGCGCTGCTTATGAGCGGCGATCGGCGATGTCTCGGCCGGCGGCCCAGCCGGACGACCAAGCCCACTGGAAATTGTATCCTCCCAGCCAACCGGTCACATCAACCGCCTCACCAACAAAATAGAGCCCTGGAACCGATCTGGCCTCCATTGTTTTGGAGGACAGATCTGCTGTATCGACGCCGCCCGCTGTGACTTCCGCCTTGGCATATCCTTCAGTTCCGGTTGGGCAAAACTCTAGCTCAGTCAGCGACTTGGCCGCTCGGTCCAAGGCAGCGTCAGAGATGTTTCCAAGCTCCCCTTTCAAGCCGATGCGCGCAGCGAGCCCCTTTGCCAGCCGAGCAGGGAGATGTTCGGCCAACGCTGTCTTAAGCTGGATGCGCGGGGTCTTCTGTTTGGCTGAGTGAAGTGCGTTAGAGGCGTCTTTGAGGACGGACAGTGTAACTGCCTGCCCCGGCTTCCAATATGACGAGATCTGGAGGATCGCTGGTCCTGAAAGACCTTTATGGGTGAAGAGCGTCGCTTCTTCGAAGGTGGCTCCATCCGTGTGCGCCACTGTTGGAACGGAGACACCGGAGAGCTCACGAAACCATACGTCTTCGGGTCCGAGGGTTAGCGGCACAAGCGCCGGACGAGGCGACACAACGCGAAGGCCAAACTGCTTTGCAATGTCGTAGGCGATACCGGTCGCACCCATCTTGGGAATAGACGGACCGCCAGTTGCAACCACCAACCGCGGCGCTGTGGCATCGCCGACACGAAACAAGCCGTCTGCGTGCCTGATCTCACCGATTGGGTGAGAAAGACGGAGTTCGACCCCAACCCGTTGGCACTCTTCAAGCAGCATCGCCACAATCCCTCTGGCTGAACCGTCGCAAAACAGCTGCCCTAACGTCTTCTCATGCCAGGCAATCTGATGGCGATCGACCAGGGCGACAAAATCCCACTGCGTGAAGCGACTGAGTGCCGATCGAGCAAAATGCGGGTTTTCAGACAGAAAGCAGTCTGGATCCGTACCCATATTGGTGAAATTGCAGCGCCCGCCACCGGAGATAAGGATTTTCCTTCCAGCCTTTGCAGCGTGATCAAAGACGACAGCCTTTGCGCCCCCCTCCCCGGCGGTTGCTGCCGCAAACAAACCGGCCCCACCGGCTCCAAGAACAATCAGATCATACCGCATGATTGCCTTCTAGTGCGGGCCAGTCGCCGCGCATAGAGACAGCGTTCATCTTTGCACGGTCGCCTTAGAACCCGCATCCGCTGCCTTGACCGATCCGCCATCATCCAGTAGCCGGAAGCGAGTGCGGGCGTAGTTCAGTGGTAGAACGTCAGCTTCCCAAGCTGAATGTCGTCGGTTCGATCCCGATCGCCCGCTCCAAAACCTTCTTATAAATCAAAACCCTACAAGGCATTCTGATCGTCCGGCCGGGGAACAATTCATGACCAGAACCGACAGGAGACGCCCCAAAATGCCTAAAACTCCCGAAATAGTCCCGAAGGATGTTCCGGCTTTGATCCACGCGATAGCTCGCTGGACACACTGCTACACCGGAAATCCGTCGGTCCACCACAGAGAAGATCGTGAGTGGGTCCGCAAGGTGCTATGCGATGTGATGCCCGTGGGATGGGTGCACAACTTGGAAGGTCGCACCGACAAGTAGACGTAGACCCTAACTAGAGACGGGGTCGATTTGCACGGGCAGTCCCTGACGCGCGACGCGGCGCTTGAGGCGCTCAGAGAGATGTGGGAGCGAAGGCGATAGATTCGTTGCTTGGTACCCAACGCATCAGGCGACCGCCACCCGTAGCGAACTTGCCACAGCAGCGAACACAGGCGGCGGTACAGCGTTTCCAATAACTCGATAGCGCATCTTCACGCCCGCCGTCTCGGGGAAGACAATGTCGCTAGGAAAGCCCTGAAGCCGCCCACACTCATGGTAAGAGAACCTTCGCGCGGGCGCGTCCGAGGCAAAGGCCCATCGATCAGGGCCTCTTCGGATCAGTGGCGGGCTCGCGGGGTGAAGTGAGACACTGCGGCTGTGAGCGACGACGGTGGCAGATGCCTCATCCCAGTCGCGTCTTCGATTACGTGAGAGATAATACCAGTGGAATGGCTGACGATCGTACGTCTCAGTGTCCGGCCAGTCAGGTAGGCCTGTCAAAGCCTCGCGGATTGTACTTCTTATAGGCAGGCGCTCGGAACCGCACCACGCCTCGGGAAAACGGTAAGTCCACTCGATATCTGACCGAATACCCACAAAGAAGAGGCGCCGGCGCGTCTGAGCTACACCGAACGCGGATGCATCAAGGACCCGGTACTGCACGCGGTAGCCTGCAAGTCTGAAGCGGACGAGTTGGTTGCGTAGAAGATGCTGATTGTTCGATCGCGTCATGCCGCTTACGTTTTCGACAATGAACGCCTTAGGGCGGATCGCGCGCAGAATACGATCAAATTCTCGATAGAGGTAGTTCACCGGCCGAGCGGCGTCTCGCACGCCACCTTCGCTAAATCCCTGACATGGATAGCAACCGGCAAGCAAGTCCGCCGCCGGAAACGAGCTCAGATCGCTGACGTCACCAAGTCGAAAATCCGTCTCCGGTAGATTTTCTCTGTAGAAGTCTCGCGCGTATGCAGTGATATCGTTTGCAAGCAACACGTCATAGCCTGCTTCATGCAAGCCGATATCGCTTCCGCCACAACCGCTAAATAGAGACACAGCCGTTGGCACTACGCGGCCCTCGCGAGAATTAGGCCAGCCAGTTCGTCAATGCGTTCGCGCCATCCCGCATAGGCGTCGCCATCAGCGATCCTTTCTGCAAGAAGCGTAAGGCGAATGCGGTCGAAGATTAGCCCGGCCTGAGGAAGCGCCTCAACGAGCCAGCCATCACCTAGATGGTATGGGGTGGCAAATGCGCGAACGGGCGGTCGGGCAAAGCAGAGCGGATTGAACCATCGCTCATAACGAGCGAGGTTAATGTCGCCAAACTTCGTGCTCCAATCATCGCCACAGGCGCACTGTCCGAGAACGAAGAGGCTCCCCATTCTATGGTCTGGTGGGCGTTTCCACACGACAAAGTCGACACCCTCGTCACCGGTATGAGAGGGGTCGTCTGGCAAACCGGCTTCCGGACCCCAGAACCATTCCGACGTTCGCCTATGCGCCTCTTGCATTGCAGCATTGAAAGCGGAGCCGATGTCTCGATCGCGGGGCGATCCGAGGTGCAGGTGTTCCGCGTCCGCTCCGAACCCGCTCGCAACCAATATCGCGGAGAGCCGTTCGAAGGCCCGAGGCAGCCGGACATTGGGGCCCTCAGTGATGTTTCGCGCGAGTGTCGCTGCGAGACAGAACTCGTAGAATCCACTTCGCTGCTCCCGATAGGTCAGGAGCCCATCGTCAAGGACGAAAGGATAGGCTTCGCCAAGCAGCGCGCCACGTCGGTCCAGCTCCTCATGCGTCTGACCCACAGCGTCGTCGACGGCGAGATCTGCCGCCTGCCAGTGCGCCCTCGCCTCTACATCCTCTGGACCGTGCTCATCCATGGCTCCCGCAACACGGTCATCATAGACGCCACGATCAACGACAACAGACCCCTTCTCGATCGCTTCTGCTTCGCACTGATCGGCGTCTTTCGCGCGCCTCGCCTCCTTGTGCCGCCTTCGCTGCGCAGCCTCTTCAGTCATCGTCACCTTCCCCGGAATAGACCCGAAGTCGGTTTAGTATGTCCCGAGCCATACGAACATTTGACTGTGCCGGCATTATGAGTAACTCGGCAAGCTGAGGGCTGACCTCTGCTTCACTTAGCGACCTAACAAGACCGCCCTGCAAGTCCTTTACCTGTGCGAGGCCATCGCGAAGTCTCTCGCCTATTGGTTTGGTAAGTTGCTCGATCTCCGAAAGGCGCTTGCCAGAACTAAGGAGCCTCACCTTCTCTTCATCTTTCAACGCATTTGCGAGATCACCAAGCTCTCGGGAGTCGTCGATCGCAGCGCTTCGACCTTTTGCGGCATCCCCAAACATGGACTTGACGACCATGCCTGCATCATCAACTCGCTCGGCTGCAATCGGTCGCGGTTGTGGATCGCGTTCGCCAAGTGCGAGAAACTCGCGCGCGGAGGAGTAGCCGAGAAACGTATACACCCACGAGAAGGGGTACTCCGTTACACTTCCACGACCGCGGCGGTTGCTGTTCTCAGGAATGAACGCACGGTCTTCGATGAGCTGCTGAATGAAGTAATAACCTTCTAACAACCGCTGGATTGTCTGGTGACGGTCCCCAATCATCTCGGCCACATCGGTCAATGGTAGATCGTTGCCTTCCACGACTCTAGCCACCCATGCTGCCTTTGCGTACGAGTCCCATGGTTGCGCCGAGGCTATATGGCGTACGCCTAGGTATGACAGAAGAGCCTTCTTCCGGTTCTCACCGCTGAAGACGATGCATGGAAGTGGATCAATGCTCGGTCGGCCATGCTTTGCCCACAGCGTGTTGTACTGCCGGTGGCGTGCATCCTGTCGCGATGCGCGTTGATCGCCCGTAATTATCAGGCATGCCGCGAGGCGGCGGTTGCCTTCTACGACAATCACAGGTCCGTCAGGCTCGTCGCGACGCCCGACAAGCGGCTCGGCGGCAAAATAACCATTGATGGCAAGGGAACTGATGACGTCGTCGACACCAAACTTCTGGACGATATGATCGACCACATCCGACTCGTTGCCGAGGCCACCCGACAATCCGCCGAAACGCGGATTCTCCTTGTCGAGCCTTAGACTGGAGAGCTTGATCTGCTCCTGCCTGCGGTCCAGAAGACCGTTAGCGTCATTCCCTTCGGACATGCTCTTTCCGACACTGCCTCTGTTTGACAATGTTTACTAAATGACGGCGGAGAAATCGAGATCCTTGATGCTGAACGGCATTCAGGGCACCGCACCGCTTGCTAATTCACCCGGAAAGCACACGCTGGTTGGCGCGGACGCCGGGTGAGGTTTCTTGTGCCGACATTGGTGCCGCATGACGTGGTGCGTGTTCGTGCGCACAAGGGCGACTTGAATGCGTATCTGCGGGAGCATCCTGACGTTTGGGCGCCGAGTCGGATCATACACCACGACACGACCGGCAAGACCCGCTGGCATCAAATCCTTTAGATGCCAACGACTGACCCTCAACACAAAGGACCGCCCTGCGACTGTGCGGACGAAACGGAACTTCGGTAAATGGCGACTATCACCGGTATAGCCTCGCCGCAGGCGCTCGGTTCGCCGGCCTTCCACATTTCAAGGAATTCTGTCAGATTTTCAGCGAGGCGGCGAGAAATTCTGCATTGTCTTCAGTGCAGCGTGAGCTGCGATAAAGCGGAGTTATCTTCCGGTATGACCGAGTCCGGATGGTGCCAGAACGCATATCGCGCCGCAAAAATGCCAACATTGATCTCAAAGGTCTATTTTAGACACTTGTAATCTTACTGATCCAAGAATGGAGCCCGTGATGCGGATAAAAATCCTGTTAATATTAGTCCTTGTTGTCTCTCTGATTCCAAGAGAGGGGCAGACTGCTACATTCAATAACATTATTGAAGATTCTTTTGGTAATATCATAGGAATACAGAATTTTCAATTCAACACTCTCTTAGAGTCAGCCCTATTTAATGTGACCTTCTCCGATGCGGGCCTAGAATCAGTAAGCTTCAACGATGTTTATGGCGATGGACCCTATGAATTTACTGCATTAACAAGGGAAGAGTTGGGGATTGCACCGAATTCGCAGATCGCAAGCATAACTAACCAAATCAATGCGCTACTGCGCCTTTCTGTTTTAAATGGCGACGTCACGCAAAGCATAAATACCCAGAACACTGGTTTTGTTATACCGTCAACTGCAACAGATGACACCTTCTTTATAGGGGATCTATATAGCTTGACCAGTGGAACGACAATTCTAGCTGGAGCGCGCGACGTGGGGCGAGAAAATGTTTCGTTCATTATTCTTGATCGTCTCGCTGCTCCTGTTGGCGCCGTGCCGTTACCCGCTTCATTTTTCCTACTTTTGATGAGCCTCCTGGCCACTGTTGCTCTAAAGTCACGGCCCGACAATCGAGTTGCGAAGGCGTGATTGACGTCATTCTGGTAGCCTAAGGCTTGTCGCAGAGGTCGATGAGTTTGCCGGGTTGGGTATGTGGCGCTTCCACTACTGCCCAAACAGGGAGGGCGCGCCAAATCGCGAGGTAGCGTCGCCTGGCCCTCAACACAAAAGACCATCTGCATCTGTGCGGGCAGCGTCGTCATTCAGCGAATGGCAGTTGGACACTTCTATTTTCTGGCTGCTCCGGCGGTCTTGGGTGTGGGCATGGTCGGTCGCGCGTTGACGGCGGGCCCGGTCCTGCGGGCTTCGGCGCCTCCAGGGTCTTGCGTTCCGGGGTTATGCGGCCTTCGTCGCGGTTTCGAGATAGAGGTATCTGCGGAGGTTGTAGGCGAGGTTGGCGAAACCGATTTTCGTTCGCGCCCGGGCGATGCCGATGGTCCTGACGAAGAGGCCCATGCGGTGCTTTTGGTCAGCGAAGACGTGCTCGATGGCTGAGCGCACCCTTGAGCGCGCGGCGTTTGCCTTCTGGCGGTTCGCGGGCAGCGGCTTGCCAGGCGCGCGGCGGAAATGGACCTTCGAGACAAGGCCGGCGGCCGCGATCCGCTTCTCGTTCTTCCGGCTTCGATACGCGGTGTCGGCCCAGACGCCGGAGCCCGTGTTCGACGTGTCGAGCAGCCCCGGCAGGGCGCGTCCGTCGTGCGAAGCCGCGTCGGTCACTGACCAGGTGCGGATGAGCCGGTGGCGGCGGTCGGCGCCGACATGGCTCTTGTAGCCGTAGACCGGTACGGCGATCTGCATGGCCTGGGAGCCATCGGGGCGTATCTTCTTCCGCCCCCGCTTCAGCGTCCAGCGCCCGTCCCGATCCTTCTGGCGGAGTTTCGCGGGCTTCGCAGCCCACGCCTCGGGGACGCGGCCGGCCTTCAGGTCTTCCTTCTCACCGTCGGTGTTGCGCTGGCGCGGCGCCTCGACGATGGATGCGTCAATCATCTGCCCACCCATGGCGAGATAGCCCACCTCCTTGAGGTGCGCGTCGAACCGCGCGAAGAGCCGCTCCACGGCCCCGGCCTTCGTGAGATGCTCGCGGAAGAGCCAGATCGTGCGCGCATCCGGCACGCGCCCGTGCAGATCGAGACCGAGAAAACGCATGAATGACAGCCGGTCACGGATCTGGAATTCGGTGCGCTCGTCGGCGAGCCCGTAGAGTGCCTGGATGACAAGCACCTTGAACATCATTACCGCGTCCATCGGCGGGCGGCCGCCCTGGGCGCGGTCCGACCGTGCAAGCGCCGTCTCGAGCTCGGGGCGGAAAATCTCGAAGTCCACCACCGTGGAAAGCCGCTCGAGCGGATCGCCGCTCTTCGAGAGCGCCCGGTACCGCTCATCCAGATCGAAGAGCCCAGGCTGTCCAGACATCCGCGCCTCCTATGCCAACCGGATCAGTGAATCAGCAAGCCGCAAAAAGTGCGAGGTTTTTAGAGGTGTCCAGTTGTTTCACGCTAGTGATCCGGGCGGGCCTCCCCTTTCATCAGAATTCGGTCAAATCCTCCGCAAACAAGCGATAACATCATCAGTGTTCTCAGTGGAGGCCAGTTAGAGATATGCCCAATATCTTACAGAACGAATCAGGCTAGAAGGCTCTGAGTAATCATATTCCATGTGAGCGCAACCACATATCAAAAGAAGGAAGAATATACGTAGTAACTCTGTCAATAGTATAGATACCAAGTGCCCATAAGCATATGTGCAGGTAAGTGAAAATTCTATAACTAACCACCACAACAAATACAATTATAGCAAAAGTGCCTACCGCAGTTGCTAGTATCATATACGTAAAGTCTTTATCTATAAATTGTATTTTGTATGACCAATAAACGGCGAGCCATATTGCCGCTAGCACCCAAATAGACATAAAAAAACCCATCACTTCTATAATTCCACCGCCATTCGGATTCGCTTTAATATTGATAACATTAAAAATCAAGAATGCCAAACCAAAGACGATGGCAGATGACGAAATCACAAAAGCTACTGAATAAATTATTCCAAATACAAGGAATATAATTAGTGATGCAATCGAAGAAATCAAGACTTTCAAAAAAATATTCATGTATAGCCGTTCGGAAACAAAAACTGGAAATCCAATGTCGTTCTTTTGGTAATAAGATGCCTTCTTGAAGTATGAAGCGGCGTACTTTGGATAATCGGATTTTACCTCATCTAGTTCCACTTTCTTCAATCGCTCAGATTCCTCAGCAACATCGTAGTAATAGAAAAATGGTCGCCTTCCGCGACCAATATACAAACTGATAAAAAATGGAATCAATGATAGCGCAATAAATGTTAATTCGTTAGAGAACGCGGAGATATCAAAATTGATAAAAATTGATACCTCAGACCATATTACACTGGAAAACTTATTCAAAGACAGTATAATGCGTTCAAAAAATGGACGAAAATCTAGTCTTTTATCCAGTGCGGCAACCACACTTAGAGCCGCTGGCGCAGAAAATGTTATTAATACCAACTCTTTCCAAAGAGGTTCTGGCTCACGGGTCATTATGTTTGCCACCCATTTTGATATACAGCACCAGATGGAAAGCCATAATATTTGACGGTGATTGTTCTCATATGGCGCTCTGAGTCATGTCATAAATTCGACGAGCTTCGGATATATAATGGAAGCAGATCAGAACTCAAATAGAAAGCGGTTTTCGTTCGAAGGACTTTCGGGCGGCAATGCACTTGGCGCTTACCGCCTTCGACTATTGCCCGGCTTGGACGACCGTAGCGGCCAATCGATGCGATGCCCGCAATGTTGAATTCGTGCTCAAACCAAACGTTCATCGATCTACCTAAGTTAACCAAGATGGAAGGCGTGTTAGTTCGCGAGGTGGCACCGCCCGACCCTCAACATAAAGGACCGTTCTGCGGCTCTGCGGACGAAGTGGGCTTTCGCTGCGGCTGCACCAAAGTCGGCGTTTGCGGTTGGCAAAGCCTGCCACGTGTAACAAGTTGAAGGCATGATTATCGTTCTCAATGGCTATCCGGGCGTCGGCAAACTGACAATCGGGCGGGAACTCGCGGCTCTCTTGAAGGCGCGGCTTGTCGATATTCATACACTATACAACCTCGCCTTCGCGCTGACCGAATTCCGCACACCCGAATTTCGGGAGACCGTGCGGCGTGTTGAAGCAATAGCGGACGAGCTTATTGCGGCCCTGCCCTCAGATATTCCGGTAGTATTCACCACGGTTCTAACGGGAGAGTCGGAATGGGCCTTAGAAGAATGGCGCAGGTTCCTGGAGCGAAGCGACAAGCGCCCACCCCTCGTGATGGTTCACATCGTCTGCGATCTTGAAGAAAACATCAAGCGCATTCAGTCGCCAGAGCGGAGAGGCAAAGGGAAGCTGCAGGGGGCCGAGGTCGTTCGGCGCAACCACGCTTCATCCGAGCCATTAATCGGTGGCGACCTTCCCCACACCTTTCGATTGAATGTGACTTCTTTGAAGCCAGAGGAAGCTGCCGACAACATCGCAAACCATTGTTATGCAGTTTTTGCTGCGACCAATGCTTTGGAGTGATTTTTCTTTGCTGCGCACCTGCGGACATTCATGAACTCTGCAGCATTGGTCACTCTGGGCTCCAAGCAGACATTCATCGATCGCCCGAAAGCAACCAAGAGGGAAGGCGTGTTAGGTCGCGAGGTGGTGCCGCTCGACCCTCAACATAAAGGACCGAACAGGTTCAGCCGCGCTTGCACCTATTCGTTACCGCGGCAGAGCGTTCCGCCCCCAAACCCACATCCGACAACGACCGCCGGCATCTGGCCGCACACGCAGTTTGTGCATTGTTTGCGGCCTTGGCTCGCGGCCCTCGTTCCGAGCGGCCACGATCTCTTCAATTGTGAAGCCTTCAGTCTTCAGCACCTTCAGCACGCGCGCTGAGAACGGGCGCGGCAACGGCCGGCGATTGCATGACCAGTTTTCATTCACGTTCACCCGGTCATTGCGCTTGAATGCAGGTTCATCGGCGGCGGCCGGGTGGGCCAAAGCCCATGACATCAGTAGCGCAGAAACCACCAGAAGCCCCGCCGCCGGGCGCAACGTTTTTTGTTCTGTCGTCATCTCGATCTCCTCTGTGTTGAGCGGTCAGCACGGCTGAGCCATAGCTAACGGCCACGCCATCCCAACGGCCTGCCAAACGGGCAAGCCGTTGATTGCGCCGCAACTTCGCTGCAAGCGCCTTCTCAGCCGGTGTCGGTGGCTCCCTCATGGGCTGTCCTCCTGATAGTCGGGGCCGTCGATCGAGCGCGCGAGTATCAGCGCACCCATAACGTCGAGCTGGCTTTTGATCAGCGTTGGCCCCGTTTCAACGTGATCCTCAATCCGTTCGTTTCCGGCGGCATTCGCCCGGATCAACTCAACGCCCAGCTCGACCCCGGCACCGATCAGAAGGCCCCAGGGAACGGCCATCAGACCGAACCGGAAGGGCGAGCCACGGGAACAGGCGCAATCTCGCTCCGCTGGTGGAAGCGCTGGCGAGTACGTCCAGATTTCAGGATCGCGTCGGCAAGGATCTGCTGGCTTGTCAGAATACCGAGCGCCGCGACTGCGCTGATATTTTGGTCCGCGACGTTCTTGCGTAGGCACGCTTTGCCGCCCGCCGTCTTCTGTGTCTTAACGCGGGTCTTTTCGCCAGCGGTCAGATAGCCAGCTTCGGCCAGCGTATCGAGCCCGGCCGTGGTCTCATCGAACTGAGAGCAACGGACAAACAGGGTCAGCAGAAGCGCTTGCTCGGCCGTCTGCGTAGCTGCGGATTTGGCCCCCGGCGGAAGGCCAGCAAGAGACGCGCACCCGCTCAATGCGAGCGAGAGCGCAGCCGGGTAAAGAAGCGCACGCATGGCGCCTTAGCCCTTTGAATAGTTGCGGGCGTGCCAGACGGCATAGGCCCCGACGGCCGCGCTCACCGCGCTCATGGCCACATAGGTCAGCAGGCCATCAATCGTGGTGATCGCCGGCACCTGGCCAAGCAGAGCAGAGCCGATGATGTCTTGTGCGAAGGGTGCGAGGCCGGCGACAAAACCGCCAGCGACCGCCTTGTGGCCGGTCTGGGCTTCGCCAGAAACAGGCGAATTGGCGTTGGTTTCAGACATGGTTTCTTCCTTTTAGAGAGGGGATATCGCCCGGCGCCGGATGGCGTCGGGATAGGCTGGTCAACAGTTGGAGAAGCCGGCGTCAGCCCGCGGGCGGCGTTGACAAAAGCGCACCGAACCAGCGAACGCCGGCGCTGAACTTGTCGCGATGCCAGATCGCCAAACCAAACACCGCGCAAAGCAAGCCGAGCACCCACGCACCGCCCCACGCCCGCTGATAGACGCGGTCTAGATCGGCCGCGATGTCCTCCAAGCGGGTCAGGCGATCATCGATATCGACCCGTAGAGCACTCACCGTGCTCTCTAGCTGGCCAAGCCGATGCTCGCGGACCAGGGCGTGCGCGGCCATCTCGCGCAAGACGTCGTGATCGGTCTGCGCGTCGAGCGCCTGACGCGCGTTCCGATAAAGCTCGGCCTCGGTCATGCGGCCACCCCTAATTGCGGATCCCGCTCGGCCCTGAGCCGCATGCCCGCCTCGATCATCAGATCGCAGCACCGACGCCGCCAGCCCTTGCGGAAGACGTTGAAGTGGCGGAGCGACGACCAGTGATAGAGCCGACGCCGGCCGATCTCCGAGAGCAAGCGCCGCGGGTCGCGCTCATATCGCGTGCGCACGGCCGCCATGGTCCGCGGCCCGAACTTGCCATCCACGCCAGCGCCAGCCGCGCCTTGCAGCATGCGGATTGCCCGGCCCGGCCCGGCATTGACCGCGATGTCATAGACCACGACCGCCAGAGGCGCCGGCAGCTCGGGTCCGCGCACCGGCTGCCAATAGTCATCGCGATAGATTGCCAGCGCTTCGGCCTTGGTGATGTGGCGCACAGACCGGGTCGGGAGCCCGCGGCCCACGCGCCATCGGTCATAGGTCCGCTGGATCACACCGAGCATGGTCGCGCCGCCGGGATCGTCCTTGTGGTTTGACCAACCGCCCTCCCACCGGGCGGTGAACTGGTGCGCCTCATCGAAGCTGTCTCGCATTGCTCGCTCCCATGCGATTGCACGGCGCGCGGAATGCGCCCCGTTTGAGTGGTCCGGTGATGGTCGGTTGTCAGGCTCGGCCGAGCTGGCCCTTAGACGAACACGTCAGGCTGATCCCAAGCGGTTGTCGGGACATAGGCCGCGCCTTGGAAACGGGCGACCTTGTGGGTCCAGCGGTATCGTTTGATCTTGCCGATAAGATGGGTCCCGAATGCGCTGGTGTTCGCGTTTGCCAGGATCTGCCCGCCAAGGCCCGTCGCCACGCTCATGTTGCTGACATAGAAAGTGTCGCTCTGAAACCCGGTCTCTGTCGCCACGTTCACGCCATCCCAATACAGACGCAGATTGGTCCCGTCTCTCTCCACCGCAACTTGGTAAGTCTGATTAATACTGGGAGAGAGTGCCCACTGGAATAATTGAAAAGTTTTCCCGCCGGGTATGTCAAACGTGCCATCAGTAGAGACTGTTAGGGTTACCGCCCCGTTGATGACATTTAGCGAGAAAGATCTCTGGTTGATAGACCAGTCGTAGCAACTCCACAGAACATAGTTTCCGGGGTTGTTGTACTGATCAAACGAGAAATCCATCTGGAACGTCCAGTCGATATTTCCCGGCAGCTTCCGCAGTAAGGTATGCGTCCCGAGCACAAATCTCTTGCCCGTTTGATCCACCTGAGCACCGTTGCTGTCCGCAGTGGAACCGAAGGACAGAATTTTCCGACGATTGTAGTGGCTGTCATCGTCATCCTGAGTTGCAAACGGCTGGGTCAGGTCAGCCTGCGCGATCACTTGCTGTTTGTACGGATCAGCGGAGCGGGGCAGGTTGATGGTCAGCGGGTTGCTTGCGCCTAGCAGCCATACCCCGACGCCGCCCGCGTTCGTCAGCACCTCTTGAGAGGTGCCTACAGGGATATCGGGTGAGAAGGTGTATTCCGACACGAGGAAGCACGCATTGTTTGGCCCATTGCGAACGGTGGAGATTTGGCGGGACTGATAGGGCCGGAGCGGGTCGCGCTCCAAGCGCAGCACCGGGGTTGACCACGTCGCTGACCCCGGCTGGCGCGTGATGAGGTGGACGCCAGTTTTGCCGTTGTACTCCGTATAGTACGCCACATTGAGCGATCCGCCTTCAAGCTGGACCGCGGCGATGCTCTCGATATCGTTGGTGGTGCTGACGCCGATGGTCTCGACTGTCAGGTTAGACCCGTCCGCATCCATCTCGGCGTGATAAACGTCGCGGCCATTCACGCCGCCGGAGAACGCGCCTTCCGTCCAAAACAGGTGGTACTTGCCGTCGCTCGTCCACAGCGCAGTGGGCCACCCGCCGACAATGTAGCTGCCGAACGAATAACCAACTGTCTCTTGGATGTAGAAGTCCGACAGGTTGCCGTTGTTGGCCGCCTGCTGCACGCCTCCGATGGTCTCCGCCCGCCCCGTGGTGGCGTCGTAGCAGACCACGCAAACGTGCCGCGCGCTTTGGGTGACGTTGGTAATATCCGTTTGGATGAACGGCACATAATACCGGCCATTGCGGTACGTCAGGTTGAACCCGTAGACACGGGCGCTGCCCCCGAAATCCACGAGAACCTGATCGTTGCCGGATGTGTCCCAAGCCCCGCCGGGTGTTGCTGTGCCGCGAATGCGTAGACGAGTGAGGTTATCACGGGCCGTGAAGGCGAGCTTCCAGCCGTTCGCTGCCAGATCCCCGCAGAAAGATGGGTACTGCCATTCGTGGTCCGAGAAGTCCGCAGCAAAGCCGAAGGCCGTCGCTGCTGTGGTGGTGGCGCGCAGGCCCTCAATCGGGCGGCTCTGGTTGTTGCGCTCCGAGTGCCCCATGAATGCGAAGCCATCGGCATCGAACGCCGTTCCCGGCACCCCGTGCGCATCGTCCACAAGCTTGCCGACCTCAGCAAGAATGTCCGTCACATCGCCGGTCGCCACATCAACCGAAACCCAGCGCTCTTCGCGCCGGTTGTTCCGATAGCTCTCGTAACCGAAGTAGACGAAGCCGTTCCTGTAGGTTCCCGCGCTGCCCTTCAGGTTTGGATAGAACGCTTGGTTTGCGCCCTGATCCGTGACGGTGTTTTTCACGTCCTGAAGCGCCGTGGAGATGATATCGCCCACGCCCGCACCCCCGGGCCGGCTGCGCAGAAGGGAAAGCATTGCGCGGCGGGACATCAGACGACGCCCTCAAGGCTAGTAACCCAAGTGTTCGCCGCGATCTTGACCAAGGTGAATTGCGGAATGGTCCCGGTTGAGGGCGGATCGCTGTCAACGGTCCCAGCGGGTCTGCCGTTCAATGTCACGCCAGAGGCGGCGGTGAGGGTGCCAATGCCACCGACAGCAGCGAAAGACAGAATGTTTCCGAGCGGGAAATCTGTTGTCGCGTCCGCGGGGATTGTGAGCGTCGCGGCGGATGTGAACACCACCGTGTCCCACGCATCGTCAAGGATCAAAACCCGGCTTGACGAGACATTGATGATCCCAGGATTGCCCCCGGCCGTTGATGGCGTCTCAGGGCGCCAGCCGGGAAGCTCGCTTCCGACGCCGCCACCACCGGCATCCGGGTCGAAGGTCAACACCTGGCCATTTGATGGCGTGCCATACACATCCGTCAGACCCGCGAGGGTCGTGCCGCCGCCTAAGAGCGCCGCCAAGTCTGACAGCGTCAACGCGAAATCGGCATAGACGCTTGGCGATGTCTCGCGCGAAATCCCGATGATATCGGTCCCGACTGCGGGTGCACCGTTCGTCTCTTCGCTCAGTTTGGTGTTCGGCATTACTCCAGCTCCCTAAAGCCGCCGCCCTCGCGCAGCCTGACCCCACCGCCCTCGCGGGCTCGGAAGTTCTCTGCCGAAGACCCGGCCAGAAAATCGAAGTCGAGCGCCTGGCCCTCGCGCCCGTATTGGTCGATTGCGACGGCGCGCAGGTAGCGCCGCGTCGAGAAGGCGTTGGCGTCGAGAAAGTCGTGCTCGCCAAGAGCGCCGATGTTCACAGTCTCGATGATCGCCAGATCAGACCGATCCGCCTGATCTCCAGCGGACAAGCGCAAGAACGTGACGCCCGGAGAGTTGGGCGCCCGGAGCCGGTGCGTTGCGGTGTTCGCCCCATCATGGCTTTGACTGACGATCTCAGGCAGGCCGAGCACATCGGACGGTGCCGCCGCGGTGATGCTGCATTCGAGATAGGTGTCAGAGCGACCGAGCCCCGCGGCGAGCGCATACGTCCGAAACCGATAAGTTGCGCCCGCAGAGGCCCGCGACACGATGTGCTCGACCTTCAGCGTCCCACCATCATCCACCGTTTGCGACGCGTCCACTTGGATACGCTGCGACGTGCCGCCAAGCGTATCCTCGCCCGCACCATAAGGCTCGGTGTAGACCTCGACATCATAGGTGTCCGCGCCCTCGACGGGCAGGAAGCGGTGGCGAATGGCGAGCGTCGTCGCGCCCTCGGTGAACTGGCCCGCCTCCTCGATCGCCGCCAGCTCGCAGCCGGTTGGCGGGTTTATGCCCGGTTGGTTCGGTATGCCAGGGGCCAAACCTTGTGGCTCAGAGTAGCCGGCCCAATCAGTAACGTAGTAATCAGGACGATCTTCCACCAATGTCAGGGGGCATGCGATCCGAACACCGCCACCCTCACCCACAAGCTCAACAGAGTAGCCTTTGCTCTCTACCAAGTACGTGCCTGCAACATAGTTGAAGCCAGGCAGACCCGGCATCGTCACGCGGTCCCCTACCGAAAGCGTCTTATGCGCTCCGCCCCAAGTCCCGGTAATCCGGCGCGGCGGCTCCGCTGTCTTCGCTGCCAACTGCGCGAGCCGGTATGCTTGACTGAACTCACTGACCAACGGCAAGGCAAGTTGAAGAACACGCGGGCCGCTTCGCTTCTCGTATACCTGACCGTCCGTTTCCTCATAGTCGCGGGTTCGCGGGAACAGCGTTGGCCTGACTTGATCAAAGCCGGCATCCTCTGACGCCACCACTTCAAAACTGTCCCCAACCGGGACTTCAAGCGTGGCAACAGGCGCGGTCCATACGCCCGCCTGAATGCCGAGCAGCCCGCGGGAGGTGTCAACGCTTCCGCCCATGCAAGCCAAGATCGGGTCTAAGATTGAATATTGACGTTCCGTCATGGTGATCAGTCCGTCACAGCGGAAACCACTGCGGGCGACTAGATCGAATTCCATTCCTCCGGTGTTGTCTGACAGCGGAGTGTCAACAACAAAGAACGTGTAGTTCGTCGCGCCCGAAACCGCCCCACCGGGAAAAGCCTCAGCCGCAGCAGCATAGCCGTCATAGACATAGCCAGGGCTTCCGAAGATCCGAACAGATGCCTCATCACCACCAGCAACGACCCAAACGCCATTGCCCGTTCCGGTCTGACCAGGAGGGTTAAGCGGCGTAGGATTGCCCGTGACGGCAATACCGCCGAACTCCTGATCTGGCGTCAGCTGAAACGTTACAACCGCTTCGGGGTCGAAGCCTGACACCGTAACGCCATTGGCGATACCTTGAGCAACCGTTGAGCCACCATGCACCGCGGGATCAATGGCGACGCTAGCGGTCGCCTCGCTCGGCTCAGCTGCGTCAGCCGCGTCCGCGAACTGCTGTATGTTGATCCGACGATCGGGAAGCCCCAGGCCGAGCCTATGGTGGGCAATCGTCAGCGCGCAGATGGCCGGGTTTGCCGTGTACTCCCAAGTGGCCGGGTCATCCAAACGTTGCGCGCCCGAGGCTCCCGGAACGCCACTGGTGTCGTCGCGTCGCGGATCGTATTGCTTTGACCCCCGCACCCGGAACCGCAAGGGTGGCTCTACCCCGTTCGTCCAGCGCTGTGCCGCCTTCTTATCGCCACCAAATATCGCCCGAACAAAGACAACGGTCTGCCCCAACCAATTGTCCGACGCCTTTATCTTTCCGTTGCTGAACTCCCCGCCCGGCCCGATCTCAGAAAGCCATCTATCGGGCGGCGCAGTTTGATCCCCAAGCCCAACATGCATGATCAGAGCGGCATCTTTCGTGCCCGCCTGATCCGACCAAATCGGGTTCGTTGGATTGTGATCGACGCTGAAATCCGTAAGGGCAGAAATATCCGCCCATGTCAGAACCGTCCCGTCATTGATTGTGATCTCTAGGACCGCATCGCTCGCAATCGCGTTCAGGCGCAGCACCATGAACAGGGCTTGGCCCGTGGTGTGCTTGAACACCACATCACCTTCGTGCGCGAACTCGCCAAAGGCAAAGCGGAAGGGAGCGTGCGGATCGGCAGTGCGGGTCCGCGCTGCGCGCTGTGCGCTGCTGTTAGAGTTACGGGCAAGGGCCGCACGCGCGAAAGCCGAACCGACGCTAATCGCAGTCGTGACCGCGAGCAGCAAGGGCGTTGAGGCTATGCTTGCTTGCGCGGCAGCGGTTGCAGCTGTGGCCGCCAACGCGATTAAGGAGCCAGGGTCGGCCATAGCCGGCAAAGGCGTCAACACACCAATCACGGCCGCAAGGACCGCGCCGCGCCGCAGCGCGCCCGGCCAAAGCCAACGGTGCAAAACGCTCACGCCAGGGGCCTCCAAGCGCGCCTGACGTGCTTGGTCACCACAATCCCCTTAAGGCTCTTGCCCACCCAGCGCGAGCCCAACCGCAGCATCAGGCTGTTCTGCACCACACCCACATCGCCATGGCGCGAAAGGGTGGGCGCAACCTCTGGCCAACCGAGACGGGCGCCCTCGCGCTCGGCAACATCCTCAACACTGCCACCCATCACCGCGCGCGCAGTTTCCTCACAATGATACCGGCCGCGATATGCCGCCGCTGGATCAGGCAGGCCCATAGCCACAAGCGCATCGCAGACCGCTAAACAGCAATCGCACTGCCCCCAAACAAACGGGCGCATCATGGCCTCTATCACCTTATCGCTGTTGGCCATGGCAGGCTTCGCGCGACGTCCTGCGTATGACGCCAGGCTGTATCGCCTGGCTCTGCGGTTTGTTCGCTATAGTGGTTCTCAATGGCATGGCGAGGCGAAAGCCCATTGGAGATCTCTAGAGACGCGTTCGTCACCCAACGACCATCTTCACGCCGGCTCGCGAGTTTTCCGGGTTGGTGGATCACCCCCGTAAACAGCGGGTCTAATACGACATCCTGCCAAGCCTCATCGAACAGCCCGCAATAGATGACACCATCACGACCGATGGCGTCATTTTGAACAGTCCCGTCGATTACGTCTGCCGGAAGGTTCTGAAGGCCGACCGTCACTGTGACAAGCGCACCGTTTCGCTTAACGTTGCCGATCTTGATTGATGCGAATTGGCCGACACCAGTCCAATCTTCGTCAAGCGCCGTGACGGTCCGATAGTGCGTAGACACGCGGATTTGTCCAGACGGCCAGTCAAGGAACAGAAACCAAGCAAGGCGCGTGACATCCGCCTGCAATCGCGCATCCCATGCCGGATTGGGATCGATCGAGCCCCAAGCCATCAGAGATACACAAAGCCCCCATCAACTTCAGCTTCGTAAATCTCCACGAAGGTCATAGACCACTGCCGAACACCATTCTCATCTGACTGCCCGATATCCCCCTCGACCAACTGCCCAACGACAAAGTCGCCCGGATACCGCGCAGCCTCGGATGTTACCGCGGGCCGGGAAAGCGTCAGCGCCGCCGCTCCGGACCCATCGGCAACGACATTGGTCATGGTGCGGTACCGAAAGTCGCCCGCCCGAACCCACGTGCCGGCAGGGCAAACCTCATTGGCAAGCAGCCCAGACAACGACAAGCTTGTGGAGCCCTGAACAACCGAACCGAGACCGAGCACGCTTCGAGAGGCGCCGGCCTCATCAGCCATGGCGCCACCCGTCCAAAACAGCTCAGCATCTCCCGCACCGGAAATCGCGTCTTGCCAGCCGTTGCGCACACGCATTTCGCTGTCCCACAGCGCCGCCAGGCTGACACCACCCTGCAAAGCATCCAAGAACCCGTCCAGCAGATAGGCGTTTTCGCGCACGGTCTCACCGCCAATTATGAGCCGCGATGCTTGGCCGATCTCTGTCACCTGGCCGGGCGTTCCATCCATTCGCAAATTGACCACCACGCGGTGAGGGTCTGAATAGTGCGATTGACCCACAAGCTTAGCGGGCAAGGTCACAACATTTCTCATGGCGGCAAAGACCCAGGATCGCGGTAGTTCATTTCAGCAATCTCTTCCAACAAGGCGTTGTCACGCCGATCCAACTCCCGCAACGCAGCGGGAGAAAGTTCACTGCCAGAGTTGTTGATCACCGTGCCGCCCATTTGCACGTTGACCGAAGGCGCTGCCATCACCGGTACACTCGGAACCGAAACGGGCTGGATTGCAGGCGCCACCATGCCCCCCACATTGAAGGAAGGCAGACCAGAGTTGATCGCCTCCAAGAGCGGCGCGTATTGCTGCGCTGGTCCAGCCCGAATGACAAACTCTTGACCGTGCACAATTCCGGCCGGGCGGTTGCGGACGCCTCCTGTGGGGCCGCCGCTGTTGAACAGCTCCACATTTGAAAGTCCGTTGATGATCCCCTCAAAGATCCCGCCGAAGGGTCGGCTTGCATCTCGGCCGCCAAGCACGTCGATAAAGTCTTGCAGGGCGATCTCTGCCAGAGCATTCAAGAAACGCCGCAGCGCTTCCTCACCTGTCTCTGCGCTTTGCGCGATATCCAAAAGCTCGCGCGACAGATCTTGATAAGGTGATGTGTCGGCAATCTCTTGGTTCGCCTGACGTATAGCCTCCCCAAGGATCTCTTGCGCGCGGGCTTCATCTCCCACCAGCTCGATAATGGAGGGCAAGAGCGCTTCCAACCGCTCACGCGATGCCAACATCCACTCTTCTGTGGTGAGGCTCGATTGCGTAACACTGTCGACAACCTCGCGCGCCTGGCGCAGCTGCTCCAGGTTTTCGGTAAGCCTGGCCTCCGCCGCCGCAATGGCGCCCAGCTGGGCAATCTCAGCCTCTCCAAGATCGATACCCGCTTGCCGAGCTTCGGCCAGCAATTGCCGACGGATGGTAAGCTCTGTCACCTGATCGGCCGCGGCCCGCGTAATGTCGATTTCATCGCGCAGCTGCTGTTGGCGATCGGCCGCAAACTCGATCAATTCGGCATAAGCATCGCGCTCATCACGAACCGCAGCGCCGCCGCCTGTCGACACGGCGGGCGGGTTTTCCGGTTCAGCAAAGCCCGATGAAACCGCCGTGTCGATCCGCGACAACGCGGCGTCGACCAAATCGGCTTCCGCGTTCAATCGCTGGAGATCGGAGAGCAAGCGCCGCGCTTGGCTGGAAAACAGCCCCTCTTGATTGCGGCGCTGCGCGCCGGTCAGGAAAAAGGCATTCGGATCGCGCGCCTCTTGTACGCGTGAATTCGCCGACGCCAACTCGCGCGTCGTGCTCTCGATTTCAGCCAAGCGCAAACGCTGCAGCGCGCGCTGGCGATCCGCCTCCAACTCGAGCAAACGTTTCTTGGCTTCGAACTCACGCCGTGTGTCAGCCACGATCCGATTGGATGCGCTTGTCTGTACGCCAGCCGTGGCGCTGATCGCGGTTTGGTATGCCTGCTGTGCTTGCTCCACACCTTGGATTGCACCCTGTAGAGCAGCGACACTGCCTTCCGCGTTCTGCAGATCAGCAGACGCATCACTAACCGATGTGGCAAAGAACGCGACAGCAGCTGCAGCGGTAAGAATGAGGCCGGGAACACCACCAAAAAAGGCCAGCGCCCCGCGCAACACCCCCACCGCCGTGGTGGTCGCACGGGTAGCAATCGACAGCCTGCCTTGCGCAACCGACAGTGCACTTGACGCCGCCGTCGCTCGCGCCTGCGCGGCGGTCAGACGGCCATTTGCAGCAACCAGGCTCGCCTTCGCGCGCTCAAGTCCGCGCGCCGAAGTCGCGTTTCGTTGCTGAGCAAAGAAAACCTGCCCCTTGCTCACAACGCTCTGCTCAGCCGCTGCAACCTCTGCCCGCGTTGTCGCGACCAAAGCGCGCGCTTGAACCACCGCCTCTGCCCGCGCGGCCGATCCGGCGGCAATCGCTCGGGTCACGCCGCCCAATGCTCGCGCGCCGATCAGCGTCCCGGCGGCCAACGCGGTCACCTGCAGCGCGTTGGCGAAGCTCTGGAATTCCTCGGCATTGCCGGGCAAGACGGCGGAGAGATCAGCGAAGAAACCCGAGACACGCACAAGCAGCGGTCCGAGATTGGCCAAGGCCACTGTCGTGTTCGCGCGCACCGCCGCATCGATCAGCGTCAACGCGTCCTTTGCATCAACCGTCTGACGAATGAATTCAGCGTCAATCGTGCGCCCAAGCTCACGCCAGCGCTGGCGCTGGTCTTCAATGGCACCGCTGCCACCAGCCAACAGCGGCAACAGCTGACGCCCGGCCCGGCCAAAGATCTCTTGTGCCAAGCCGGCCTGACGCGTCTCATTCCCGAGAACTGCGATGCCGTCCGAGACCTCTGCCAACAGCTGCTCGATTGATTTCAACTCACCGTCGACGCCAACGACTTCAATCCCCAGCTCTTGAAACGCGCGCGCTGGCGCAGCCAAGCCGCGCGACGCGTCGAGCGCCGTGCGCGCCAGGCGCCCCAAGCCGCTTTCAAGCGCTTGATCTGAGACGTCAGACAGATTGGCCGCCGCTCTCAGCTCCTGCAGCGCGTCCGTCGTGATGCCAATCCGGTCAGCGGATTTGGCAATGTTGTCGATTTCATTGATGGCGCTGCGCACGACGCCATCAAAGCCGCGCAGCGCCGCGCCACTCGCCAGCCCGACCAACGCTTGATTGAGGCGCTGGACCGATCGCGCAGACCGCTCAAAACGGCGATCCAAGCCCGAAAGCCGTCGATCGGCCGTGCGCTCCAGTCGCGCAAGCTGTTGCTCGACGCGACGCGTTCCCCGGTCAAAGCCGGTGGTTGACGCGTCGTATCGCGTTTCAATTCTGCGTTCGAATGGCATGGTTTATCGCTTGCGTCCGGACCGCATGCCCCCGCCAGAAGGCGACGGCCGCGGCCGCTTTAGATGCTCGTGGGTTTGACGCCGGGCCTTGACGACTGCCCAGAACTCTCGGGGAGTGGCTGACCACAGGTCTTCGGGTCGCCACCCGAGGCTGTCGGCAACACCGAGAAGGTCAGCGAGGTAGTCCGTGCGATCTCTTTCCACCACTCCCCAGCGGCCTTTTTTCGCACATCATCCGGGGCGTAGAGCAGAGCAATCAAATACTCAGCAACACCAGTCCGAACGGCATCACTGGTAATCCCCGCCTCAAACAGACGGTTTCCAACGGCCTCCGGATCAGCTTGCGTTTCACCGCCTTCCTGCAGGCCAAGACAGCAGATCTGCGCCATCTCGGATGCATGCAATTCCATTCTGGACAGCAGCTGCAACAGCGTCGCGCAAGAGCTTTGCGTGCGCGCCTCGATCTCCCGCATCGCGCGAAAGGTCGGACGGAGACGCCAGTCCCCGCCCGCCATCTGCATCATAACGTCAGCCATCCGGGTTACGCCACCAGCGCATAGGTCGGATCGTCAACCCAAGCAAAGCCGACCTCCCAAGTCGCAGGGCCTTCCGTTGGGAATGTAAGCTGTTGCAAGACAACATAGCCTGGCCCGGTCCAAGTGGGCGCGCCTGTAATGGCGGAAACCAGCGCGATGTTTACAGGAGCCTGCGCCTGATCCGCATTCCGCAGCGCCGTATGGGTGGCATGCATCGGCACTTCAAGCTCGATCGTGAATGATGCCGTGTAACCGGCATTTCGATAGAAAGGGTGGTTACAGTTCTTCGTGCGGCTGATTTCCAGCGTGCGCCCCGTCTGCAGTGTCAAATCGCCCTGGCACGCAATCGTTGTCAGCGCGCTAGAGATCTCGATCTGCGCCAGCAGGTTTTCACCAAGTAGCGGCGTACCCATCTGTCAGTCTCCTATATAGATGGAAAACCGGCTGTCCGCATGCTGCGTCAGCCCATCTTGATCAGGTGCGATATCCGAGTTTTCGTGCTGCACCGCCGACGCACCCGTCACGGCCGGTGTCCACCCCTCCAAGCCGCCGACAATCGTCGACTGCAGTTCTTTCACCACCCGCTGACCACGGGTCACAGAGCCCTCAGAGGTGGGGCGATCAAACACGTGCACCGTGAAGAAATGCCGCGCTTTGCGGGACTTCACCTGTCCGGGCACAATGTTTGACCCATCCAAGCGAGCATGCACTTGGGGCGGGTTTTGCGGCGCATGGTCATAGACCGGCACATCCGATCCATCCGGCGCCCGTCCTGCCAGCAGTACAGACAACCGCGCATAAAGCGCTTGCTGCAATGGCCATGCCTGCGAAGCGGTCACCGACGCGCACCCCGACCGCCGAGCGCAGCCAAGAGGTTGTCGCGCGCCTTGACCATCCGGGCTTGATCAAGCTCTTGCTCCGCCTCGATCGCGTTGCCGTGAAACGGCCGGGCGGGCATGTGGATAGTCCCGTCATGGATGAACCGCGCATAAAAAACGTCGAACCGCGCGGCGTCGGACAGGTACCCAACGCGGCCTGAAAGACTGCGCCGCGACGTGGTCTTTCGATAGAGCCGCCGCAAGGTGCCAGACTGCTCGTCTGTCATCGCCGCAAGGTTTGCCTTGCCGCGGCCATGCACGCCATCAACAGTCTGCTTGATCGCGCCGAAAACTTCGCGCTGCAGATCTTCAGGCGCATCTTTCAGCGCGGTGCGATACTCGCGCACGCCCACCATTTTGCTTGCCATATCTCAGACCTCAGATTGCGCTGCCAGTCTCAACCGACATGCGAATAAATCGATCAATTGGCGGGCGAACCTCCAAGATGTTCCACACCCGCCCCTCTGCTGTGACGCGCCAGGTCGCATCGATCAGCGCCGTGGTGCCGCTGTCCTCCGGCACAGTTATCGTGGCCACTGTCACCGACTGCTTTGCTCCCGCAGCAATTGCTTCTTGCTGCGCCCTTAGTGACGGCATGACCAACGCACCCCACACCCAAAACTGAAAAGTCCAATCAAGATCCTCCCCACCGCCACCGTTGGGGATCTTCACCGACCGATCAAAGTCGCAGCGTGTGTTCAGCTTTCCCGCGCGCATATCAGGTCCAGAACTTGTGCGGCATTAGGAGACGGGAGGCGCTGGACGGCAGTTCAGCCGCAACCGTGCCGACAACCACGTCTTCGCGGTGTGCATAGCGCGTCCCAAGGATTAGCTTGATTGCCGTCTTGATCGCCGCAGACATTTCCCCCGGCGTCGAATAGCCCACATCGATATCAATCCGGACATCATCAATATCGCCGCGCGTGCTTGGCCAGCTCTGGCCATAGGCGGGCCAGATCTCATAGGGCCGCCGGCTGGTCCGCAGTTTCCAAGCGCTGGCGTCTAGAACCTGCTCAACACCGTCACGATCATCGTAAGCCACTTGGTGGACAGCCCGCACCGGCCAGACCGGCAGAACGATATTCGCTGGGAACCGATCGAGCGTCAGCCGCACTCTCCGAGTGATAAGATGCTGATTTATGATCGCCTCAGCCTCAGCACGCGCCTCACCAATAAGCGTCGTCAGAAGCGCATCCTTATCGGTCCCTCGAAACGCGACGTGGTCCTTTGCCTCATCAAGCGTCAAAGGCTCGCCACCCGGTGCGGGCGTGCTGAGAACTGAGATGGTCATGGCTGGGCCTCAGACGATCTCTGCGACAGTGGCCAGATCGTTTGCGGAGGCCGGGCCATAACGGGGCTCCAGGCCAAGCACAGTGACCGCGCTATCCGAGCTGGCAGTGGCCACGGTCATGCTGACACGGAAGAACCCGAAGTTGTTGATTAGATCGAGATCGTCCGGAGCGATATTGATGATCGCTTGAGCGTCATCATCACCGCCGGCCTTGGTCAGCTGTGTGATTGCCTTGTCTTCCACATCTTTTGCGTCGGTGCCGGCGGCGTCGGTTGCCTGCTCGATCTTGGCATCAAGCGTGGCGCTGGCGCCGAGTGTGCCGGCCATCACCACAGCCAGGAAGGAATTGAACAGCCCGGCCTCTATCCAAGCGGTTGTGACCGTACCGGCGGCGTTCAGATCGGGGTTGATTACCCCCACGACCGCGGCGCGGTCGGAAGCGAGAAGCGATTGCATGCTGTGTCTCCAGGGTGTTCAGGAAGGACATTCAGGAAGCATCCGGCAGGCACCGCCCGCCGGATCTAAATCCACTATTGATGGGGCGATGTTTTGCGCTTAGGTCCGCGCGCCAAGCGTGACGAAGTGAGACTTGGTATCCGAACCATTCTGCGGGCTGACCGGCTTCGACAAATGCGGCTGACCGCCCATGCGGAAGACCCAACGGAATGCTCGCATGTTGTAGTCAAACAGCAGGTGCATCGAAACGGCGAACTGTGGGCCGCTTGACCGGCGGAGCGCATGATAGCCACGCGGCGACACAAGCGAGATATCGCCCTTCGCTCCGAGCGCCTTGGCGTGCTCCGTGAACATCACCGGAGCTCCGAAGATGGTCCCATCGGGCGCGCCGTTGATCGAGCCGCCTGGCACCCAAACCGGCTGATTGCCGATGGTCAGCCCGATCAGCTGCGGAAGGATGGCCGAATTCGCAATCCAGAGCGGTGTATCGCCGGGCACACGGATAAAGCGCGAATACATCTTTGAGAGGTTGGCCACCGTGAGCGTGCCCGCGGCCTGTCCACTTTCCTTGGCGACTTCCACAAGCGCCTTTGACGCGAACCAACCTTGCGGCCGGCCCGCACCGTTCCCGAAGTGTGCGCCCTCATCGATCTTCCAATTGATGCGCTGCGCAGACTTCGCACCGAGGCGGCTCGCCATGCGCGGCGCATCCTCCAGCAATTCTTCCGTGGCCTCGACGAGCACATAGATTTCATTGAGGGGCAGGCTGCGCCCATCGGTCGATTGTCGGGACGCATTCATCTTAACGCCCTCGGACTGCCAGTAAGCTTGGATGCCCGAGGTGCCCCAAGGTGTGCTTTCGTCCACCGGGTGCTTCACCTCGCGTTTGTCCGTGGGCTCATAGTCTGTTCGCTGAATGAATGTGTCTTCCTCAAGCATCAGCTCCCAAAGCTGATCACGGTACTCAGGGGGCAAGAGATAACCCTCGCCAGCCGACCCGCCGCCCTGATGGGGCGCTTGCGGCGTAGCTGCCAAAGTGCTCAGCCGATTGTCAACGACCTGTCCATGCGGATTGCATGCAAACCGAACCGCGGTTGCGAATTCGGCCATATCCTTAAAGCCGGCTGTGGTCTCGGGGTTCGGTTCATCCGTGCCGATCGAGAGGGCCGGCGTGGACGTGGTAGCCTGCATGGTGCGCCGAGCCTCCGCCAGAGCCTCCTGCGATGCCAACTCAGCGGTCAGGCGCGTCACCTCCGCCTCAATCGCCGGATAGGCCGCGTCATATGCAGCCTTGTCCATCGTGCCCGCTTCGTGCTGTTCGATCAGCGCCATACCCTCTGCCTTCTTGGCGGCGAGGGCCTGACGCAGTTCCGCCAGTCTGTTCATGCCTCATTTCCTCATTGCATGACGCCGGGCAAAAGGGATGTGGTCGCGACGCGCCCGGCGCGCGTCACGGTCCGTAGTCAACCGTTTGTGCTGATCTCAGCTCATGACGTCGCGGCGGCGCTGGCGTTCGCTGATCTCCGCCGAAAGCCGCTGAAGCGTTTGCTCAAAGGTCTCAATGCGATCAGCCATTCCCAGGGCGACCGCATCAGATGCGTGGTAACAGCGCCCGCCACCCATATGCGGTTTGCCGCTCTCGGGGTCCGCTCGCACAACGGTGTCATCCACCCCGCGGTGCGCCGCGACATGCGCCACGAACCCATCATAGGTATGCGCGGTCATGGCCTCGAAATGCCTCAACGCTTCTTCATCCAACGGCCCGAAGGGATTGCCCTCCGATTTGCGCGCACCCTGCTGAACGATAGTGACCGAAACACCTTTAGCCTTCAGCGCCTCGGACAAGTCTTGATGCATGGCAATAACACCAATCGACCCGACTTCGCCGGACGGTGTCACCACGACCTCATCGGCAGAGACCGCGATATAGTAGGCGGCAGATGCCGCCAGGGTGTTTGCGATCGCAACAATCGGTCGATCCGGCCGCCGCGCCGCGCCGATCTCCGCGGCTGCTTCAGGCACCTTGTCCACACGACCGCCCGGACTGTCGATGTCGAGCACGATGGCCTTAACATCCGGATCTTGTGCAGCCGCTCGAAACGACTTCATAAAATCCTCGATCGACGGCGATGGCGACATTTGCCCGACCAACGCAGAGCGCGGCAGAATTGTACCGACAAGCGGAATGACAGCAATACGGCCGCGGCGTTCCGGCTCCGGCTGCGCTTCAACATCGTAAGGCTTGCCCTGGCCCGTCTCCGCTCGCCACTCCAAGACGGCCAAGATTTCGCGCGCCTTGCCCTCGTGCATGAACCATGGCGTTGCGAGAAACCCGGCCATCACCCGATCTATACTGCCCATCGGCTCATTCCCTCATTGTCCACAGTTTCGTGTAGAACCACCATCGCGCGGCCCGGATCGAACGCCGGACCCCCGAACTCGCCAATCGCCGCGCGTTGGTTGTTCGCCCGATCAATGCCCGCATTGCTTCCGGCGGGCTCCATGTTCATTGGCTGCAAGTAGACGTTGCCGCCGGCCACAGGGTTCATGCTCTCGATTGCGCGGATGTCATTCACAGACAGCCAGCCCCACTGGCGAGCAACCGCATAAGAGAGATAACGCGTCTTGATATCGCCGCGCAGCAGCCCAGCCACATTGAACTCAAACCGCCGCCCCGCCTGGCCGCGCATCAAAACCTTGCCGATAGACGCCTCTATCAGACAGAGCCAGGGCATCAGAGCGTCAGTGACAAACTCAAGAGCCTGCTGTTCGACATTAGACCGGGTAGCGCCGTCGAAGATCGAGACCTTATGCGCGGGCATGTTCCACAACCGCGTCAACGCAAGGTCATTGGCTTTCGCGGTCTCCAAGAACTGCGCTTCATTGTTGTTCACGCCAAGTCGGAACGGCTTGATCCCGTGCTCCAGAAGCATTGGCTTGTGGCGGTTCTTTCCAGTCAGCGCGCGCGTGATGGCCCGGAGAAAGTTCTTCTTGCTGTTGTCGTCTGCAAAGCCGCCCTCTTTGAGCAACGCGAGAGGGGGAGTGAGATCATTCCGGAAGAACCGGGCCGCATAGGCTTGGAGTGCCAGGCCCTTGCTGATTTCCTCGCGACCCGCCTCAATCGCACCAAGCCCCGTGAGCCCGTCACGAATTGGCGGCTTGCGAACATGCCAAACCTCACCCTCGACAAGCGACCGCTCAGCGTGCCCGCCGTCACGGACACGCCAGCGGCGCGAGCCATCCTTTAGCCTCTCGACTGTGACCACATCGGCCGGGAGGTGGCGTAGCTCCCAAAGCCCTCCTGATTTTGGAACGATCTCAGCGACGAAGTCGCCGGCCGTCGCAAGATCAAAAACCATTTGCGACAGAAACTCAGGGCCAGACTGCTCGGTGTTCGGGTCCGCGATTAAGAGAGAGATCGGGTGCTCTGGCTCTGGCTCCGCCCGCAGCTGGACGCCCCGGCGCTCGGACCGAACCACGCCAGAGGGAAGGCTAGATGTCGCGCCACTCAGGATCTCAATGCAGTTTTTGACAACCGGGAGCTGCAACGCTCGATCGACGGTAACTGCTTCACCGGCTGCGCCGGCAAGGCCAATCTGCCCAAACCAAAAATCGTCAGATGCATCGCGCTTAGGCGCGTCATCAGCCGAACCAAAGATGGCGGGCCAAAACTTCATGCCACCACCTCATAGTTTTCAGCGATCACCACCCCGGCGCCCGATGCGATGGGGTCGCGGGACATCAGCTGCACCGCGTTAAACGTCGCCGCAAGTGGATCAATCTTAGCGCTGCCAGAGGATTGCTTTGTGATCAGGGTCGCACTGCCTCTGACCTCAGCTCTGGAATTGCTAACGCACCACGTCATGAGCCCTTGGTTGCAATGAACCAATGTCCCGTCACCAAGCTTGCGCTCGGCAGTCTTGATCGCGCCATTGAGCCAACGGCCCTGCATGACCGCCACCAACACCGGCTCACCAACGGGAAGGGCCTCAAGGATCGACCCAAGCCCGGAGGCGTCTACCCCAATACCGTGCTCCTCAGGCAGAAGCCCGGCGTCGTGCACGCGGCCAACGATCTCCGCCAACTCATCATGATCTTGTGTTCCGGGCGGTGTGATCGTCAGATCGCCCGATGCATCGAACGCTTGAAGCTTGGCGGCGATGTCCTTACGCCGCTGCAAGACGATCTCTTGCGCCCAAGCCTTTGTCCAAAGCTGCCAAACGCGCGCCTCGCGGTGCCGACCAAGCACGGCCAGGCCCAAGAGATCATCAGCGCCGCCGCCGTCAATGCCGATAGTGCACACGTCAGATGTCGCGATGATGGTGTCTAGATCAAGCTCTTGCCGGCCGGCAGGCTCCCAGAAGTCGATACCCACCCAACGGTGCGAGTGGAGCGCCATACCGATCTGGACATTGATGTGCTGCGACGCCCATTTGCGAACCTCGTGCTCACCCTTGAACATCGCTTTATCGCGAAGCTCTGAGATCTTCTCCACAGAGATCGACCGCCCCATGTTGGGATTTACGAACTTCCAAACCGCGGGATCGAGCCAAGGCTTCTCTTTGTCCCGCTGCATCGCCTCCGGAAACTCATAGAGCACGGGCAAGAGACCATTCGCCGGCATGCGACCGTCCCGCACTGCGCGCGCATGCATCAACTCCTCCTCAAAGACGCCGGATGGTGGCTCATCGGATTGTGTGGAGATCATCACGAGAAGCGCATCGGACCATACCATGCCACCGCGGATCTGCGTCAGAACCGATGACGCGTCAGCCGAAGTCAAACGCCAAACCTCATCAATCAAGACAAAGAAGGGAATTTTACCGGTCACGATATCCGGCCCAAATGTCACGATCCGGAGCGACACGTTTGTATCCAGATGCGTGATGGTCTTGAGGTGAAGGTTGATGTGGAATTGGGTCTGCAACCATCCAGCCGGATCGTCTTCGATCATGGACACGGCTTGCTTAAAGCCCGTGTCGGCAATCTCTTGCGTGGCGCCAAGAACGTAGCACGCACAGTTTCGGCGGCGCGTGCTCTCGTGCCGAAGGTGATTGAAGATCATGAACGTTAGCGCCAGCGCCGCAGCACTCGTGGTCTTGGTGTTCTTTTTGGCAATCAAAAGGAACAGCTCGCGAATATCGCGGGCGCCCGTCTTGGGGTCGGTGGAACCGAAGATCGCCGCAACAATCTCCTCAAACCAACCACCGGAGACATCGCCAATGAATGGCTGCCCGGGCATGTCCGGAACGATAAAGCTTTGAAAGTGCTTGACCGCCGCGGCTGCGTGTTTCGGGCTTCGCACAGGAAGATCCGCCATAGGCACGCGGCCCGATTGCAACCTCTCCCACCAGTCACGGCATGCGACGTCGAGCGCCATTAGTGAAGCGGCTCCTCATCACTTGGCCGCGCCCAACGGCCAACAGGCGCTTGCTTCGCAAGCTCTTGACGCAACTCTTTCTTGCCCTTGGCTTCGGGCTTTCTGTCTGGCAATGGGCGCGGCGTTACGGTCCGCTCCGCCTCCTCAACCACCTTCCGAAGCTCTTTCATCGCGCCAACATTGCCTTGCTCAGCAGCCGCGTCGAGCTGCATAAGTACACGGCCCTTTGCCTCACGAAGACAGACCCGACGCGCGCGCTCGATCTGACGAAAATAATGCTTGCGAAGGGTCGGTTGAGCGATGCCGATCTCAGTCGCGATCTCCGCCATCGTCCAGCCGGCAATCACTAACATCCTGATTTTTCTTTCATTTTCGGATGTGGGCACATGGTCGTTGCGACCGGGCTTGCCGAGCTTCGTTGGCAAGGGCTGTCCAAGAAGGTCAAAATTCCGCGGCAAGAGAAAAAAATCTGCGGCTGTAGGTGATACAGGTCTAGCGGGCTGCCCTAGATGGGCATTTACCCCCCCCTTACCCCTCAGCGCGCTCCCTTTTCTGTTTGATGATTGAGTGACAAGGCGTGTGGCAAAGCGTCTGGAACGGGCCGCTCCAGAACGCCTGTTCATCGCCACAGTGCGGCTCGACATGATCGCAGACGAGCTTAGACGTATCGGGCTCGACCTTTCCGCACTCCGCACAGGTAAACAGGTCGCGCTCCAAGATGGACATGCGCAGCCGCTGCCATCGAGCCGTGCGATACCAACGACGCCAAGGCTTGCCCGCGTCGCGATGCTTCCCGCGGTCAACGACCTCAGGCAAGTATCCGACCCGTGGACGAGCCGTCGCGAGTGGCGACTTCAGAGATTTGAGCTTTGGCATGTGTCTGCGTCTGAAAAGCAAAGCGCCCGCCGGCTTCCCAGCCTCGGGCGCACGTCTTAGAGCATGCCTAGGCCAATACTCTTGTGTTCACATCCGGTCAAGCAGTTCTTTAAGAGCCGCGCCGAGAGCCTTCACAGCATACCGCGTCTTCGGCCAGCGATGGCGGGCCAGCAATGCGGAAAGCGACACGGCGTCAATCGCGACCGCGTCGAGCAAGTCCAGCTCTGTGATCGGCCGGCCCGGCGGCCTATCGGCTTGGCCTCGCGTCGATAGCTCAACGGTGCGCTTGGCAAGATGATCACGCAAATCCTTGACGCGCGAATAGTCCAGAGCCTTCAACAGCGCGACGTCAGAGGCATCCACGCGCCGCCGCCCGCTGCTCTCTCCCATTGCGCCGCGCATGGCTCCAACGCGCTCACAGTCGCAGGCATACTGCGTCAGCGCTGCACGCTGCGCCTCGCTCAAACACCTCAGGACGGCGGACGAACGCCGGGCAACCGTCACACGGCTCCGCTCAACTTGCCCGCGGCCAAACCATCGCTCATGCGTGATCGTTGCCGCCTCAAGTTCTCCCCGTCCAGCTCCACAGGGGCCAGGATCGCCATACGGCAGAAGGGGCGGGCGCACAGCCGGTGCCGGCAACTCCGCGGACGGCTGAACCAGGCGATGCCGAAGCGTCTGAGCGTGATGTGGATCGATGCCACAATAGGCAATCTGCCCAGCCTCATCGCGAACAAGCCAGAGGCCCATCGGCGTGCGTTTGATCTTCGGAATGATCCGGTGCAACTGCACGTTCATGCCGCGACCTCATGGCGGACAATCGCCCGAACCTCATCGCGCTCTGCGGCCATTTCGGTTCGGCGCTCAATGTCGGAAGGCGTTCGGGCCTCGCTGAGGCTTTCCCACTCACGGGCCAGCTGGCGCGCCCTGTCGTTGATCTTTTTCGTTCTCCAGCATTCCTGCGTGCCCGACGCGCGAAGCGGCCCAAACTCGACAAGAAACCAGCGGAGCGCCACGGGATGCCAGGGGCTCGCGTCAAGCGCTCGCATGCCGACCTCAGACCGCAGATAACTCATCACCATGTCATGGCGATCGGCCGGCGGGCGTTCGAGCACGCGCGCCGTGTTCCAAATGGTCGCCCATGATGGCCAGACATTGCGGCTCCGGCCCTCTGCCAGATCAATGATGGAAACCCGTAGCGCGTCCAGTCCGGCGGCGCTCATCCAGTTGAGGCGTTTCTCCAGCTTCTCAAGAAACGCGTCATGCTGCTCGGAAGGCGTCGCGCGCGCCTTTCGCAGCCCATCGGCAAGCAGTGGCTTGATTAGGTGATCCCTAACCCGAACCACACTGCGCGCTGGCTCGGGCTTTGCTTCGGGGCATTTTACCGCTTCGCTCATGGCCACCTCACTTCGCCCCTCTCTTTGTCCAGGGGGTCTTTAGGGGGTTTCACTTCGTTTCACTTCTATTCAGGCAGGATTTTTGCGGACAAAGCTGGGGCATAGCCGCGCCTGTCCCGCCAGCGTCCGGACACGTCCCCGCCCGTCCGGGACACGTCCGGACGCGTCCGGGGACAGTCCGGGACATTTCCGGACATATCAGGGAGGGCGGTCAGCCGTTCCGCTCATTCGAGCGCGCAGCGTAATGTCTCGAATGCCGGACGGCAGAAGCCCAAGCTGTGAACAGATCTGCACATGCACATCGCGATCTGTGTCCGCGATCCTGCCCAACCCACGGGCGGCCGCCGCCTCCAAGAACTGCTCTGCTGCCTTGCGTAGCTCGGCACCCTGCAAGCCCACACCAATCGCCTTAAGGCGCTCCTCTGCGCGCTTGATCTTCTTTCGCTCCGCATCCCCGGCCCGGCGCTTCTCTCGGCGCTCATATGCAAGGGTTACGCTGTCCATCATTGGCGGAAACCACAACCGGCCCTCTGAACGCACCCAATAGGCAAGCAGAACGTCAGACACTCGCGCCCATTCGCTCATGTCCCGATCGAGGCGCGCATGAAATGCCAGTGTCTCAGGCTCATCCGGTAAAGAGCCGGCGGGCACCTCACGCCAAGCCGCCATAACCAGATAGAATTGAAGCCACCGCTCAGCCGGTTGCAGCGCTGTGAACGCGGAGGATGCGATCATTCTGGGATCAACCAACACACCCGGATAGCCCCGCAAATCCATGTTTTCGGTTGGGATTTCGAAGTCGTCTAGGCCGGTCATTTTTGCTCGCTTTCGCCCTGAGACGGCACAAGCTCGATACCAGCATGATCGAACAGCGGAGCCGGCGTGTTGATCCCGAGCGCCTTCGCGTAGATGCCAAGCATCGCCTCTCGCTCTGCCCGCTTCTCGGGGTCTTCTTTCCGGAGCGCGACAATGGCCCGCAAAATCGTGGGGTCAAAGCCATGCGCCTTCGCTTCGGCATAAACCTCTTTTATCTGACCCGCGATTTCAGACTTTTCTTCCTCCAAGCGCTCCACACGTTCCACAAGCGCGTGTAGGTGACCACCAGATAACTTTATATCCATCCACTTCGCTCCCGTGTTCTACGCGTCTTCATTGCGATTATTCGCGGCGTCACGGCGCCGCTGGTTTTCTTTGTGCGTCACTGGCTCCAGATGGTTGGGGTTCACGCACAAGCGGTTCCGGCATGTGTGATCCACTTGCCGACTGGCTGGCAGGTAGCCGAACCTGTGGACAGCCATGACGCGATGGACGGCCACGGTCTGCCCGTCCAAGGACATCCGCGGATAACCGCCACCGCGACCATCGCCGCTGGTGGGTCCGGTCCATATCCAGCAGCAATCGGGCTTTGGGCCAGGCTCGAACCGAACCCGCCGCATAACCCGGTCAAAAAGGTCATCGCGACGGCTCATGTCGGCACCCGCTGCCCAGCCGCCTCGAACAGATTGGCCGGGCGCTTGATCGACGGTGCGGCGGCGCGTACCGCGCCATACGCACGGCTCTCAGCCGCGGTACGACAGGCGACATCCGGGCACGTCCAGAGTGTTTTCCCGCGAAGCGCTTCGGGGATGCTTCGCCGCTGCCCAGGCGGGCGAAACCCGAAAGGCGCGTTAGCAGCCCCACAGATTGCGCACACTCGACCCATCTCAGGCACGCTGTGGCATCACGACACCGCGACACCCAAGAAAGGTTGATCCCTCAGCCGGCTCGAATAGCGCCGGGCTGCCTGCGTCTTGCTGAAACATAGCGATTGTGGTGGGCATCACCGCCCACGTCTCTTTCAAGTATCGCGGATTGAAGACGCACTTGAACTCATCGGCGCGCACGGCATCACAGCTACACGCCGCCGCCCCGCCGTCACTGCGCTGCATGCCAAACAAGAGGGAGCCGTCCCCGTCTCCAGAAATCTCCACGCGGCTATCCGCGCCCTCGTGGAAATCGACGCGCGCCAGCGCCTCCAAGGCCGCGTCACGGTAGAACACGGCGACGGGGTCCGCGTCTTTGATCGGAATAATCCTCTCCCAATCTGGAAAGGTGCCCTCGATACAACTACCGGTCAGGCGCCGGCCGGCAGTCTCCGCCTGCCATGCGTCGGACGTGATACCGAACCGCCCACCATCTGAGAGCATATCCGCCACCAACTTTGCGGCGGGCGCCCCCAAGATCGAGGACCCCTCAAATCCTGGCAGGTCGAAGTGATGAAGCCTATGGGCGTCGGTTGCAGTCAGCCCCTTTGGCCCGAAATGCACGCCCACGAGATAGTACCGCGCTTCCTCACGCGCCATCGCAACAGCGCAGCCCTTCAAGGCTCGCGCGAAGGCTGCGCCATCAACGTCGCGCAACTCCAAACCTGACGGCTCTGGCTCGACCGGGAAATCCTCGGGCGGGAGTGTTGCCAAACGCAGTTCGGCACTTCCTGCCCGCATCACAAGCTGCACCCCATCAAGCGAAAGCTCTACCTGCGCGCCCTTGGGTGCATCATTCGCGAACTTACGAAACGCCTGTGCGGCTACCGTTGTTGACCACGGTTCACAATCGTCAACCAACGGCAATTCAGCAGAAGCCCAAAGCCCTAAACTCGCGGTCAGAAGAGAAAGCTTGCCCCCGCCACACGACAATCGCACGTTGCCCGCGATCGGAATGACCGGCTTGCTACGCACAATGGATGCGACCATTGCCGCACCTTCCGCCAGCCCCTTCCCCTCGACCGTGGCGACACTCTCGGTCATCGGTTGCGGCGCCCCCCATCGACACCCCTAAGCTTTGCCGGCGATCGACCCGCCTTCGGCTTCACCTCAAAGCGGTGCCCAGCCGGGACCAACTCAACGTCAGCCTCCGACATATCGATGTCCTTGGGGTCGCATTGCACGCTCGGGTGGCTTGTGTGCCCCTGCGGATTGATGGCAACGAACCCCCGGCCATAGCCAACAAACGCCCGATCACCGCGCCTATAAAGATCCGCCTCGCGGTAGATCCCCGGTTTAATGATGACGGTGGCGAAAGCGCCGTCGATCTTCTCGAAACGATCCGGCATAGAGATCTCCTAGTTTGTACAGTTTTGCGGTGGGGCAGGGGCTGTGTGGGCGCCTTGGGTTTCAGGCAGGGTTGGGGCGCACAAAACAAAAGGCCCCCTGTTGGCGCGTACATGAATGTTGCGATGACCATCACATCACCCCTCCCGCTTCGTCGAACGCTTCGATGAACGCCGCGGCGACTTCGGGGTCGATCGCATTGCCGTAACCGCGCAGTCGCACCACTCGGGCGGGTATCTCATCAGCCAGCGGGAATGCGCCGGGCTCAACCGGCCTCCACTTGCCATCCCGGCATCGGAGCCAGTCAGCATCGTGCCATCCGTACAGAGGCGTGCAGGGCCTTCGATCAGCGCCACCATCTGCGAGAGCGGGACACCCGTGTCGTGTGGCCTCGGGGGCTTCACGCCGCGCCGATGGTCCTCCGCAGTCGGGGTCGCCCAACCTGAGATTGTCTGACACTGGATCGCCAGGGGCATTCCCGCCCCGTTGCCGTTCCCGTGCTTGGCCTTGTTCTTCGCTTGGCGGATATCCCAGGTCGAAAGCGTCTCGCCGTCGTTCATGATCTGAGCATCGGGCGTCGCCCAACCCGCAAGCTGATGGTGCACAGCATTCGGAAGCTGTTCGCCCTTCTTGCCGCCGCCCCGTTCCGCATAGCTCTTGAGATTCGGCGTCCGGTAGTCCCGATGCGCTGGCGTCGGCCAGCCCGCCATCTGAGCGTAGTCGCGCAGATCGTTCGAGTGCGGACCCATCGCACGCGCCATCGCCTTGTCTGGGTTCTTGTATTCGCCGCCCGCCGCCTCCTTGGTTGTCGGCGTCGGCCAGCCGGACCGCTCCGAAATAGAGCCTTTGCCGGATGTGCGCGCCGCCGAAGCCCGCAGACGGCAAATCTGCCGCCCCAACGGCGTAACCGTGTGCTTCCAAACCGTCCGATAGATCATCGAACCATGCCCACTCTGGCGCCGTTGCAGCGCCTCGCCGAGCGCGGCCTGCAACCTTTCCGAGGATCTTCGCGCCGGCGACTTGCTCGCCAAACAGCACTGGGGGGCGGCAGACCCCGACCAGTCGGATGAACGCGGGGGCAAGGTGGCGGGGATCGTCGCGGCTGAGCCCTTTCCCGGCTGGTGAGAAGGGCTGACATGGTGGTGAGCCCGTCCAGACTGGTCTGTCGTCTGGCCACCCCGCGAGCCGGAGGGCGTAGGGCCATCCACCAATTCCGGCGAAGAAATGACAGGCGCGAAACCCGGCAAGGTCACTTGGGTCCACGTGCGAGATAGATCGCTCGTCAACCTCTCCGTCAGGCAGGTGACCGCACCGGATAAGCTCTCGGAGCCACGCCGCGGCCTTGACGTCCCATTCGTTGTAGTATGTGCCGCGCACATTACAGGCGCCCGCCATGCCGTGCGCCCTTCATTCGAGAGACGCCGGCCTTGTAGAGAAGCAGGCAATCAAGCCACTGCTCGCGCAGATCCCGCCAATACTCCGCATCCACATCCCGATGCCCGGCGCGCGCCCAAATGGCAGAGGCGCGCGCAACCGCGCACCAAAGGTGAAAATCGGCTTCGATCGCCACCCGTGCGCAAGCCGGGTTCTCCCTGGCCTCGGACACGACGTAACGCCCCGGCCCTTTGTAGCCTTCGGTCGGGCTCGGGACTGAGCAATCCTCGCGCCGTATCTTGGGCTCAGGGCTCAAGTGACGCCTCCCGAAAAAGACCCCAGCACGAGCAAGCGCCCGGCTGGGGAGTTAACAGGGAGGGCCTCGGGTGAGGCTCGGTTAGGCAGGTGATCCCCGCCAATCTCTGTGAAGGGCTGGCGAGCAGCGCACGTGGGCTAACTCCACTCATAGCGATTGCTCCGCCTCGATCTTCGACAAGCGCGCATCAATCCGCTTGGACAGCCACCGGGTGCGAAGATTTGCCCAAAGGCAAAGTTGCAGAACCGCAATCAGCGCAATCCGCTCTAGCGCGATCATGCCGCCACCCCCGTAAGATGGCGGATCAGCGCGGGGCGCAATTCGTCATCATTCAACGCCCGCGCGAGATGCCGGCCGCTTGGCGAATTCACACCAGCACGCCAGTTCTCAACCGTCTTCTCGCGAACCTCGAAGAATGCCGCCGCGGTTGCGTCCCGTGGAAACTTCTCTTCCAAGAAGTCTTTGAAACTGTTTTGGAAAAACTTTTCGAACGACATGGTTGAAGCCTCCGCCGTATGGTTCCGCTTGTCACGGCGGGAACCACTTTTGGAGGCTTCGACGATGCGAGAAGATGACGGGCCAAGGGGGCCACCATATGCGGGGACGAGGGTCACAACTGGCCCTCACCAGCAACAAAAACACAGTCCTGCCCATCAACCCAAGCGGAGAAGCGCCCAACTGATGTGAGCGCTTCTATTGATCCAGGCGAGTTCAGGTCGATCACCTGGAGAACTTGCTCGGCACAGGCCACGTTAAAGTTTCCACGACGCATCGCCGAGGAAACCCACGTTACGCCGAGGCCAGCCTCTCTTGACAGACGCGCGTAGCTCCACCTCGTTCGCGAGGTAAAAGCACGAACGGTTTGGCGAAAGTGAGCTTGATAGGGTCGCTTCATATGATGCGTCATGCATTCTGGCTACACGACATATCATGCATTTTCAAGGCAGAACCTGCACCATGCGCTAAGCCGCGCGCAATAAAATGCGATCATGAGCAGGGACACCAGATCAGACGCTATCCGCCGCCGACTTGAGGAGCTCCTTAACGAGCGCCCGAAGATGTCTGCCCGATCACTATCTTTGCAGGTTGGCACGAATCCCAATCTCGTTGGCCACATCTTGAGTGGCCGATCAGGCAATCCGACCTTTGCGACACTAGAGAAGCTCGCCGAAGCGCTCGGCACTACGGTCGCTTATCTTCAAGGCGACACGGATGACAGCAAGGAGCGGCCCAAAGGCTTTGCTGAACCGGAAATCCAACCGTTTCACGGGCCTGACGCAGGGTCGAACGCTTTTGATCCGCTTAGCTTGGCGCCGGGCGCACGGCACCCTTCGGCCTTCACAGTACGCAACGCTCATGGCCTAATCGCGACGGGGCCTGACGCGATTGTGGTCGTCGACCTGGCTGGCCGACCGGGTGATGGCGACCTCGTTCTGATAAGTGTCGTTGATGAAAGCGGCATGGTAGGGCGCACAAAGATAGGCCGACTAACCGGAAATCGGGTGGTTGGCTTGCGTTATTCCTATGATTCGTCGGACGTCTACGACATGGATCAGAGGGCGGCTGTTATGGGGCCGGTGGTGGCGGTCGCATCCCCGCCTGCATGAAATAAACATAGTCAAGCACCGCTTGGAGCTTGCAATGCACGATTTAAGCGTGCATGTGTCTCCCAACGCAACCGCGCTGGGAGACACTCTATGGCCACCGCCACCACCCAAGAACCGCTCGACGTTGACAGGTTGCGCGCCGCAGTTCGCGCCGATCTTGCCAATATTATCAACCGAGAGTTTCCCGGCGCAGATGCGCTTGTAGACCGTCAAAGCGCGTGCTGGGCTTGCGTGGCTGATATCTTTTCGAACCACAGCCATGGGGTCTACGTCCCGACATGCCGGATCGACCTCGATCCCGAGGCCGCAGGGTTGGCTGATATATTTGACAGGGCGATGAACCTGATCGGCGACAAACGTCGCGCCTTTCGTTACGACCCCAGGCGCGAAGACGCTTCGCAGTGATCGAGGCGAGCGCCATGCGAGGGCGATCCGAAACCGAGCTTGACCGACTTGGTCGTACACTGTTTCGGCTTTGCAATCCCGGCGCGTTGATGGCGCTCCACCTGGCCGCAGATCCGAGCGCGGTTGGCGAGAACGAAATCGAAGATCTGCAGGGACCACGCAAGAAGATCTGGGGGCTAGTCCATGAGTGCCCAGCGGAAGACATCGGCCCCCTAACGCAGATTGCCACAGGCTTCCTTGAGCTTCAGGCAAACAGACGCCAGAGAGGCGACCAATGAGCCGAATTTGCGACCGCTGTGGGCTAGCAGATGCCAGCACCACCTACACCATCGGCTTTGGCGCAGTGCAGTCCGATGGAGAGCCGGCGGCCCACGCCGTCATAGATAGCTTTGATCTTTGCCCCGCATGCGCCCGTCGCGTTCAGGCCGCTGTGGAGCAAATCGCCAACGAAGCCTCAACGGGGCGCCGGCGGCGTCGCGCAGTGCTCGCCAGCGATGGCGTTGAGCTTGTTGTGGGCGCCAACCGGTGAATGTTCCGCTCGCCATGAAAAAGCCCCCGAACCGCGTCGGCAGCAATCGGCCCATGGTGCCGCGCAGATCCGAGCGCCTTGAAAGCCTAGGCCCTATGCGCCCCGGACGATGCAACTACTGCGGCCAGCCCCTGCCTAAAGGCCATCGGGCCGACACTTTGACGTGCTCCGAGGCATGCGCGCGTGACTGGAATTCAATGGCCACCACTCTTGGCCGACAGATGTTTGTCGCCGCCGTCTACACGGCGCATGGGCAACGATCGCGAGGCATCAGGTTCAACGGCATATCCGCAATGTCGCGGCTGATTGGTCTCGGACGGGAAGCCCACGAGATGCTTCGCTCGGTCTGGAAGATCTATGACGATCTATAGGGAGTGATTGGCATGGCTGATTGCTCCGCAATCGAGCTGATTAAAGAGCCGGAAGCCGCCGCGCGGCTAAGCCTTTCGGTGCGCCAGCTTCAGCGTGAGCGCAGCATGGGGCGGATTGCCTTTGTAAAGATTGGAAAGAGGGGGATACGGTACAAGCTTGACGATCTCATCTCTTACATTGCGGCGCAAACAAAGCGAGCCGAACCGCCATGCCAAAGCCCCACAAGCACGCAAAAAGCCCGTACTGGCACTATGACTTCCAGCGGCAGGGTCGTCGCTTTCACGGCTCTACAGGCACCAAAAGCAAGGCGGCCGCGCAGGCGTACATAGATCGGCTGATCGCAGAGATAGCGGCGGGTATCACGTCCAAACCGGAGCTGACGCTTGATCAAGCTCTCGGAACGTACTTCGAGACAGTTTCCCAGCACCAAAGTTCAGCGGCCACCACACGCAGCCAAATCCGTGCGCTGCTATCGATCCTGAAGCCAGGCGAGCCTATTTCAGAGATCGGCGCTCCAGTCCTCACCGATTACGCACGGCGCCGCAGGGCTCGCGTGTCAGACAGCACCGTAAATCGTGAGCTTCAATGCCTTCGCCGAGCTTTGCGCTGGTGTCAGAGCAACCTCAAGGTCAGCACTCCCGATCTGGACTGGCCGGCGTTGATGCTGCGGGAACCGGCAGAGCGTACACGCGCACTATCGAGCGGCGAACAGCTTCGGTTGTTTGAAGCCCTGAGAGAAGACTTGAGACCCTTAGCGCAGTTCTGCCTAAGCACTGGCATTCGACTTGGAGGCGCGCGAAGCCTCACATGGGACCGCGTTGATCTCCCTGGCGCCCGCGTGACCATTCGGATCAAGGGCGGACGATGGGAAACCCTACCAATTCCCGTTTCGGCCGTTGTGCTCATTGCGAACCTGCCCCGCGTCGAGGGTGTCGCCGAAGTGTTCACATGGCAGCCAAGGGGCGGCGCGCGGCGCGCCATATCGGCCGATGGTTGGCGTAAGCAATGGGCGAACGCGCTCAATGCCGCCAACCTTCCCGACTTCCGCTTTCACGATCTGCGCCACAGCTTTGCAACGCGCTGGCGCCGTGCCGGTGGTGATCTGTTCACGCTCCGCCGCGCGCTGTCTCACAAAAGCCTGCAATCGACCCAGCGATACAGCCATGTCGATGAACAGGACATTCGAGAGGGCTTGGAGCGAATCGAAGAATACTCCCGGAATAGTCCCGAACGCGGGGCGAGTGAAAACAAATAGACGCCCATTAACCCAATTAAAACAATTACTTAGCCTATGTTATCGCTGATAATCGATCAGCTTCCCAAGCTGAATGTCGTCGGTTCGATCCCGACCGCCCGCTCCATTTCCTCTGATGCGCGGCCGTGTCGACGGTCCTGATGAGGCGGGGTTGGTCAAAGACATGCCGCAAGCTGGCGGCACATTTCCGACGCTTACGCTATCTCATCACGAACCTTTCAACTTCCGGCGAAGCAACGGCAGGCGAGCATGAGCGATACCGAGTCCAACCCCACGCCCCTCGTCATCTTTACCCCTTCGGGAAAGCGTGGACGTGTGGCACGAGGTACCAAAGTACTGGATGCAGCGCGGCAACTCGGTGTCGATCTCGACAGCGTCTGCGGCGGCCGCGGTATCTGCTCTAAATGCCAGGTGGCGCCCGGCTTTGGCAGTTTTCCCAAGCACGGCATCTCCGTCGAACCAGACGCACTCGGAGCATGGAACGCTGTCGAAGAGCGCTACAAGACCAAGCGCGGTTTGAAAGACGGTCGCCGTCTTGGTTGCCAGGCAACGATCGACCGCGATGTGGTGATCGATGTGCCACCGGAGAGCCAGGTCCACCGCCAAGTCGTACGAAAGGGCGTCGAAGCCCGGGAAATCGTTCTCGATCCGGCGACGCGGCTGTTTTATCTCGAGGTCGCCGAACCCGATATGCACAACCCGATGGGCGATTTTGAGAGACTGTGCCAAGCGCTCTCGTCACAATGGGACATATCCCGCGTCGAAGCCGATCTCCCACTCCTCTCGCGTCTGCAAACGGTGCTACGAAAGGGATCCTGGACCGCAACGGTGGCTCTTCACCGGGACGCGGCAACCGCGCCCTGGCGCCTGGTCGAGATCTGGCCCGGCTACTTCGAAGGCAGGATCTTCGGGCTCGCGGTGGATATCGGCTCGACCACAATCGCCGCCCATATCTGCGACTTGAAAACGGGAGAGGTGGTGGTCTCCTCCGGCATCATGAACCCGCAGATCCGGTTCGGCGAGGACCTCATGAGCCGGGTGTCCTACGCGCAGCTGAACCCAGGCGGTGCGGCAGAGATGACAACGGCAGTCCGAGAGGCGCTCGACACGCTCGTCGGCGAAGCGTCAGCTGAGGCGGGCGTGTCCCGCGAGCAGATCTTTGAAGGCGTCTTCGTCGGCAATCCTGTAATGCACCACTTGTTTTTGGGCATAGATCCGGTGGAACTCGGTTGGGCCCCCTTCGCCCTTGCGACCTCGGATCCCGTGACCGTCAGTCCGGCGGATCTGGGGCTTTCGCTCCATCCGGCGGCAAGGGCCCATGTCTTGCCCTGCATTGCGGGCCATGTCGGCGCCGATGCGGCCGCGGTGGCTCTGGCAGAGGCGCCGCACAAACGCGATGAAATGACGCTCGTCATCGATGTCGGAACGAACGCGGAGATCCTCCTGGGCACCCAAGAGCGGGTGGTTGCGTGTTCATCGCCGACGGGGCCAGCTTTTGAGGGGGCCCAGGTTACTCATGGCCAAAGGGCGGCACCCGGCGCCATCGAACGGGTGCGGATCGATCCCGATACAAAGCAAGCCCGCATTCGGGTCATCGGTTGCGAGCTATGGTCCGACGAAGCTGGCTTCGCTGAGGCGGTCGGAGCAGCGGGCGTCACCGGGATCTGTGGCTCTGGCATCATCGAAGCTTTGGCCGAAATGCGCATCGCAGGCGTGATGGATAAGCGCGGGATCATCGGCAACGCTGAAGCGCTTGGCGATCGGGTCGAGGCAGTCGGGCGAACATTCGCGTATGTCCTTTGGGATGACGGGGAGCGGCGGATCACGGTGACGCAGAACGATGTCCAGCAGATCCTCTTCGCCAAAGCTGCGCTCTATGCAGGGGCCCGACTGTTGATGGACACCCTAGAGGTCGACCAGGTTGAGCGGGTCGTGCTGGCGGGGGCTTTCGGAGCGCATATCTCGCCGCTCCATGCGATGGTGCTCGGCATGATACCGGACTGTCCGCTCGAGAACGTGACGTCGGCTGGCAATTCCGCTGGGACCGGAGCGCGGATCGCTCTCCTGAACCTCGCAGAGCGCGAAGGGCTGGCAACCGTTGTCCGCGAGATCGAGAAGGTCGAAACGGCCGTTGAACCACGCTTCCAAGAACACTTCGTCGATGCGATGCGCGTGCCGCACGAGGCGGCCCCCTATCCCAACCTCGCAACGGAAGTGAGCTTGCCCGACATCCGGTTCGAGACCGGCACCCCGGCGGAAGAAGGCGGGCGCCGGCGCCGGCGCCGCGCCTGAGTCTCAGGCTGCTGCGGAGCCCGCGGTGGCCTTTGCGAGGGCCTGATCGAGATCAGCAATCAGGTCCTTTGCATCTTCGATCCCGATCGAAAGACGGACGACCTCGGGTCCAGCCCCGGCCGCCACGCGCTGTTCATCGGTGAGTTGTCGGTGCGTTGTGGAAGCGGAGTGAATGATCAATGACCGCGCATCGCCGAGATTGGCGAGGTGGCTGAAGAGATCGACTGCATCCACGAGTTTCACGCAGGCATCGTATCCGCCCTTAACGCCAAACGTGAAGATCGCTGAGGCGCCCTTGGGGCAGTATTTCGATTTGCGATCCGCATAGGGTGAGCTGGCGAGCCCGGCGTAAGAGACATACTCCACGGCCGGATGTGCCTCCAAGAACTGTGCGACGGCCAGGGCGTTGGCGCAGTGCTTCTCCATACGGAGCGACAGCGTCTCGATCCCGAGCAGGGTTTGAAAAGCATTCAGCGGCGCTTGGCACATGCCAATGTCCCTGAGGGTCACCGCGATCGAGAAGAAGGTGAACGCTAGGTTCCCAAACGTCTCGAAAAACTTCAGGCCATGATACCCATCGTTGGGCTCGGTCAGAGCGGGGAAGCGCCCGGACGCCGCCCAATCAAAGGTCCCTTTGTCGACAACCATCCCGCCCATGGCCGTTGCATTGCCGCAGAGGTACTTGGTCGTGGAGTGCACGACGAGATCTGCGCCGTGCTCAAACGGGCGGCAGAGATAGGGACTGGCTGTGGTGTTGTCGACGACCAGAGGGACGCCTGCACCATGAGCGATGTCCGCCAAGGCTTCGAGATCGGAGATATAGCCGCCAGGGTTGGCAATCGACTCGCAAAAGACTGCCTTTGTTCGGTCGTCGATCGCGGATTTCACCGCTTCGAGATCCTCGGTGTCGACGAAACGCACCTCCCAGCCGAAGTGCTTAAACGCGTGGCCGAACTGGTTTACCGACCCGCCATACAGCCTTGTCGATGCAACGAAATTGTCGCCAGGGCTCATAAGTGGGAACAGCGCCATGATCTGCGCCGCATGCCCGGAGGCACAGGCCACAGCACCCACCCCGCCTTCCAGGGTCGCAACCCGTTCCTGAAGCACGGCGACCGTCGGGTTCAGAAGCCGCGAGTATATGAAGCCGAGTTCCTGAAGATTGAAGAGTGCTGCCGCGTGATCAGCGTCGCGAAAGACATAGGCGGTGTTCTGATAAATCGGCGTCTGACGCGCACCGGTCGCAGGGTCTGGTTTTGCGCCCGCGTGGATTTGCAGCGTATCAAAGCTTAGGGTTTGGCCGGTCATGGCGCGTTCCTCATGTTGCCCCTTTGGATTGGGCCGCACACTATCGGAAGAAACCAGATTGCACACAAAAAAATTGCACGGCCGCTATAGCCGCGTCGCCGGTTGTAAAAAAAAGACCGCCGAGTTCTGTCAGGGGTGCAGAACCGGCGGCCAAGCGGAACGAGGGACACGTCTGCCAAAGCCCGGGTCGTTCACCACCGGACCAGGATACCGTGGCCGGGGGAGGCCTTGGTATGAGGATCACTGTACACCGAGTCGGCCGTGTATGCAAGTTACTGTATGCCTGGCAGATACAGTTTTTGTTAGCTGGTCTCTGGGCAGGTTAGCGGATCCGAGAGGATACGATTCCTGTGTTGAAACCACCGATCCGCAGTTCGCCATAGAGGCGCTGGTACTCAATCTTGGGGCAACGGTTCATTACCACCGTCAATCCGATCGCTTCTGCACGGGCAGCTGCTTCTGGGTCGCTTACACCGATCTGCATCCAAATCGTCTTGAGGTTTGGCAAGACTGATATGGCCTGATCAACAATCGCCCCGGCCTCCGAAGACCGCCGAAAGATATCCACCATATCGACATCCTCTCCCGACGCCGCGTCGAGGGATGGCAGGATCGGCTGGCCCAAAACGCACTGGCCAGCCAAGCGCGGGTTCACCGGGACGATCCGATATCCTTTAAGCTGCAGATACCGCGCGACATAGAACGACGGGCGCACAGGATTTGTCGTAACCCCAACGATTGCGATCACCTTCGTGCGGTCGAGAATCTCCCTGAACTCCGGGTCGGTATAGGAAAACGTTGTCATGGGGTCACAATGCTGACCCTGATCAAATACGCAAGGCAGTCAACGGTTTGAAAAGGGTCCGCCGATGTGTAGGAAAACAACACCGACGGACCAAGTCGGAACGAGGGACAGTGAGAGAGAGACCGGGAAGCCCCGGCCTCACTCTTCTTATATGGGAAGCAGGTTATAATTTTGTAACCCCGGTCTCGTCCTTGTGAGCAAAATTCTATGGTTTGGCCGTTTGACGATCTATTCGACCGCAGGCCGGCCGTTGATGGATGTCTGATAGAGAGCCACAGCGGCCGCGTTTGATACGTTTAGAGAGCCAAACGCTCCAGACGCTGAAATGCGGGCAAGACCGTCACACAGCTCCCGGGTCCGTGCCCGCAGCCCTGGGCCCTCTGCTCCGAACACGAGGCACGCTGGTTTATCATCTTGAGTTCTCAAGGCATCGGCGATCTCAACGTCGCCGACCCCATCAAGTCCAATGATGCGATAGCCGGTCTCCCGCAACGCCTCGAGAGCGTCGCCCAAGTTCCGGACCCTTAGGTAGGGCTGGCGTTCCAGAGCCCCGGAGGCCGACTTTGCCAGAGCGCCAGACTCCGGTGCCGAATGGTGACGCGGGGCAATCACGGCCGCAGCACCGAAAACCTCTGCGGACCTCAGGATGGCGCCCACATTGTGCGGGTCTGTGACGCGATCAAGAGCAACCAGTGCCGAGCCGGACGCAAAGGCCTGCTCCGCAACAGTGTCCAGCGCCCCCCAGTCTAATGGAGAGACCTCGAGCGCAGCGCCTTGATGGACAGATTGCGGGTCGAGCGGCGCTGCAAATTTGCGCGCATCGGAGATCTCTGGCGCAATGTCGACTGCTGCCAGAGCCTCGTCGAGCCGGTCAGCCGCATTCCGGGTTAGGATCAAACGGTGAAACTCTCGGGCGGGATTCAGCAGTGCATCTCGGACTGCATGAAGGCCAAAAAGCCAAACCGTGTCGGGACTCCGTCCTCCAACTTGGCGCTGGGAGGAGCGGTGAAAGGGTCGCCGACGCGTCTCAGGCATGTATCCTCGGTCTCCAAGCCCGCTGCGCGCCCGACCTAGGGGATGCGCCTTGACAGAATGGGCCTGGCGAGACTACACCGCCTCGCGCGCTGAGGACCAGTGCGATAGCACCCTTGGAGGGGTGGCAGAGCGGTCAAATGCAGCGGACTGTAAATCCGCCCCGGTAACGGTACGCTGGTTCGAATCCAGCCCCCTCCACCACCTCATATCGCCTCAAAACAACCTCTGTAAGCCGTTGGAATCAGTCGCTTCAAGGGACCGCTCCCCGCACCGAGCTTTCCACTAAGCACTGGGCGGTACGGAACTGGGAACTACCGGCTACTGGGTAGCCATCAACGCCGAGCAGGTGCACACGGTGTTGAGGTGATGGTGCCACCGAGGTGTTTCTTTTCGGCCCTGGCAGAGCGACGGAAGCGCATAGCGTAGATGGAAGCCGGAAAGTCCCGCGCGATGGCCGTGCAAGCCCCAGCCGCTCTGGTTTTTGAGTAAACAGTTGCCAAGGGCGGGCACCTTGGCGGGAGTAAGAAGGCACCACCCGTCACGGGCGCCTTCCGAAGGCGGAGACCAAGGTCTCGATTAAACCCTGACCAGCCTCTTGATCACGGATCGAGGTCGAATGTTGGCTGACGGTGGCGTTGGTTGCCATCGCGATTGATGGACCAGGGGTCTGCCCTGGTGATGCTGACCTCCGGGGCCGGCGGCTGCGATCGGAGTGCGCAGCGAGGCCGGACGGTGATGTGTTCTGGCCGCCACTTTCCGAGGGGCGGCCTCCCGGAGCGAGTCGAAGATCTCCCCGCCGAGCAGCTCATCTCGGAGCGTCGCGTTGAAGCCCTTGACATGTCCGAAGGGCGCGCGAGGAGTGCGAGGCCCATTGTCGGAGCAGATGTGCGACGGCGTGCCCCGCACCATCATGCGCTCGGCGTGGTCGCTGTTTGACGCTGCGCGCCCATCGCTCCGCGACGTCTCTTGATCCTTGAGGCGTTTGAGCTGTGCGCGATCCATCTCACCTTACTTCGCTTCGCGCGCGCCCCTACGGAACGTCCGCCAGCTGTCGGCCGTCTGTTGCGCTACAGCGATCTGCCGGAGAGTGTCTGCAAGCCCAATGCCCTGGCCCTACAGCACCTGAGCCTCGTGCGGCTTCAAGACACTCTCCTCCGGCTTCGGTCGTTTCCCTGCCATGCTCTGGACCTCCTGAAATCGCGCTCATCTCAACCCTGTAAATGGACAATTGAAAGGGGGGCACTCCAGATGAGTGCCAGTCGAGAGCGCGTGCGGGCACCAGATCAGGTAGAAGCCGAGGTTGGGCCATGCGGGGGCAATCCGCTCGATGATGGCGCGGCGCTGCATCTCTAGATCGGCGATCAGGGCCGGTGCACGCTGCCAGTCGACGACCCCCTTCGACCGCCCAATCGTAGCAAGGCGCCTGGCGACGTCGCGCGCCAATTCGCCGGGACCGTCCTCACCGCCAAGCTCAAGCCGGAGGCGCCGTTTGGCGGCGGCGTTGCCCTTGGTCACCTCGATCAGCAGGTCGGCCAGTCAATCCGCGCCGAGGGCTGAGAGGTTCTTGGCGTTGAGCGTCTTCTTCGAAGCCATCCCATACCAGCCGGATATCCGGGTCGGAACAGCTTACCCCGCGGCCTTCGTCTGACAACCCACCCCCCACCGCTGGAGATACGCCCGGGTGGAGCTCGACGTCCATGTGGGGGCGGCAGATCGTCAGGAAGGTGCCGCCATTTTGCTCGCGTCGTCCCGTGCTGCGATGCTGATCGGCACCGCCGGTCGGGTTCCGGGCTGACGGTCGTCCTACTTCCATCCGTCCGAGTTTGCTTCAAAGGGCAACGGAGAGGTACGGAACGAGGTGCGTCCGCCGGTGGCGCGACAGCAGGCACCGGCATGTCGGGCACCCGATCCGGATCGTGAGCGGATACTGGGATGCCTGACACAACATTTGGATCGACGGTGCGCCGGACAGCCAGCATCTGCATGGCACAGCGGTCGATCTCGATCTGCGGGGCCTCGGATCTTATGACCGGTACCGGTTGATATGGTTCCTGATCCGCCATGGGTTCACGAGCTTCGAAAGCTACGCGGGTAAGTCTGACCTGCTGCATGCCGACATGCGGCGCCGAGCCGTCACCTGACACCACGGGAGCGGCGACAATCCCGCCTGGTTCGTTCGTGCGCTGAAAGAGACGCGCTGGCGGCAAGGATCAGGGGGCTATTGGTCGAGGAACTGAAGGCGCGTCCGGTCTTGCCGGACCGGGCTCTCCTCGACTCGGCCTGACGGTGCGTGCCTCTACGAGATGTTGGTTTCCGCACTCCCTCAGGCTCGGGCCGTGCTCGCGGCCCGGCAAGACGACGACAACCGCACGCAACCTAGCTCGGCCCTCGACCATGCCACTCCGGCGGAACTCGCGGAGCGGAGCAGACTTGATGAGAAGGCCACATGAGCGCATCAAATCAAACCAAAGGCTCAACCCCGCCGCGGATGAAAAAGAGGGATCAGGTCAGATCGACTGATCGAGACGGACAGCCCCGAGTTGATTGCCGCCTATGAGGGTCAGGTTAAAACGTTTTCCGAGGAGAAGGTCAGCCTGACCTATATCGCCGCCACAAAGACCGGTCCCAAGGTGAGCTTCAACGCCTGTGTTAGAACCGCCCTGGACTTCCTGGTTAACCCATTGAAACTATGGAAGTCAGAGCGTGTAGAGGACCGCCTAATCGTCCTCAGACTGGCCTTTGGCGACCGACTTTCCTACTACCGACACGAGGGGTGTTCGAACTCGAACATCGCCTTTCAGCTCATAGCGTTAGGAGGCTTCTCCACAGACAGGTCGTGTATGGTGGCCCCAGTCGGACTCGAACCGACACGAGCAAGCTCCCGGGATTTTAAGTCCCGTGCGTCTACCAGTTTCGCCATGGGGCCATGACGGGAGGTGTGGCATGAGGGTCGCGGTTCTGACAAGTGCGGTGTCAGTTGCCGAGGATATGCCGCGCCAAGGCCTTTCCGCTTTCCCACGCATCCCCGATCTGGTTGCCCAAGCACCAGTCGCCGGCGAGGCCGATTTGTCGCTCAGGGCTCCAGGCGCAAGGACGCCCTAGCGCACGCGTGGTCCGGGCATAGCGCCAACGATGGATCATGATCTTTTGAAGAGCCGGCAAGGGGCAGCAAATTGCCGAAGAGAAGCTTTCAAGCAGCCTTTCGCCAACCGTTTCTCGGTCCATCTCTATATGGTCTTCGCTCCATTTCGGCGTCGCATGCAGAACCCATTGTTCGCCCGGTGGCCGGTTCGGCTTGGCGCTGTTGTTGATTGCAAGGCCGAGCGGACCGTGTGGTCCGATCTGGAGAGCTGAGACCGGCAGTGGTTCGCCGAACGCAGCCATGACCGTCCAGCAAGGCGCCATCCTAACGTCCGATAGACCCGCCTCCCAGCCGGTCCGAGAAAGCAACTGCCGTGCTTGGGGTGCGGGAATGGCGAGAACAACAGTCTTTGCTGACAAGGTGCCTTGCTCGGCTATGCTCAAACGCCAGTGCCCAGTCTCCCGGTCCAGGTGCTCGACGTGACAGCGAAGTGAGATAGCGAGTTGTTCTGCCAGTGGCTTAGCGAACGCATTCATTCCTGGGGCGGCGACGAGGCCCGCAGACCCGACCGGAACCCAAGACGTGAGCAAGCCCGCCGTGCGACAGGCCGCGACCCAATCGCAGAACGCTGCGGTTCCTGAGGCCTCTAGCCAAGGCGCTCCATGGTCGAATGACATCTCGTCCAGCCGTCTTGTCGCAACACGCCCTCCGACGCCACGGCTCTTCTCGACCACGCGGACGTCGCGCCCCGCCTGACTAAGCGATTGGGCGCAGGACAACCCCGCAACGCCTGCTCCCACAACTGCCACCTCGCAGTCGATCTCCATCGCCGCCCCCTTTAGTTGCTCTCGCGAGGATAGAGCGTTGCGGCGCCGCTCCAAGCATGCATTGCTTCAGATCGTGCCCTTTGCCGCCTTTCAGGTACGCCAATCGGAGCCAGCAACCTTGAGAGATCCCGTAGAAGCCGCATTTGCGTCTGCCGCAATCTCGGAGGAGACCGCCGCATTCAACTTGCGCCTCGAGGAAAACCTGACAGGGGCGCCAACTCCAATGGACGTGCCCATACCGGAGATGCGTGCGGCGCGCGCAGCAGGACGGGGCATCATCCCGCTTTATGGTCCGAGAGAAACAAGCCACTGGGCGAAGATCGAAGGTCCCGGGGGGCCGCTGAACCTGCGGATCACTGATCCACCAGGTGCACCCCGCGGCGTGTATCTGCATGTTCATGGCGGGGGGTGGACCTTTGGCAGCCCTGAACAGTCTGACGAGATCAATGCTTGGATAGCCGAAGCCACCGGAGCGCTGGTCGTCTCGGTGAAGTACCGCCTCGGTCCGGAGAACCGCTGGCCCGCGCCGCTGGAGGATTGTGTTGCGGCAGCACAATGGGTGTTGGCGAAGAACATTGGACCGGTCGTCATCGGAGGCGAAAGCGCTGGTGCTCATTTGGCAGCCAGCACTTTGCTTTGGTTGCGCGACAATGGCCTGCTTCGGGGGGTGGCTGGTGCTGCGCTCACCTATGGGATGTATGACCTCACCCTGACCCCTTCTGCTGCCCTTTGGGCGGAACGCTATTTGATCTTGAGTTCACCGATCATCCGGTGGTTCGTCGGAAATCTGATGGGGGACCAGGACCCCGCACAGGCCTCACCGCTGTGTTCAGACTTGCGGGACCTGGTTCCGGCACAATTCGTTGTCGGAACAGAAGATCCGTTGCTGGACGACACGCTGTTTATGGCGGCGCGTTGGCAGGCAGCGCAGAACCCGGCGGAACTGCGGGTAGTGCCGGGCGGCATCCACGCCTTCGATCAGTTCGACTTGGCAATCGCGCGCGAAGCGCTTGCGTCGCGACACCACTTTATCAAGAGCTGCCTCGAACAAACCTGACCTGTCTATCGGCCGAGGGCGAGCCCCTCACGACGCGGATCGGCGCCGCCCTCCAGACCATCGCTTGTCACGCGGATGATGTGAGTGCCCGACGTCATCTCTGCCCGCTCGACCACATGTCCCTTGGCTGCGAGTGCATCTGCAAGGCCTGCGGGGGCAACCCCGCTTTCCAGCACGACGGCTGCGCGGTTGCGTTGACTGACGTGGAACAACGCTGCCGCCTCGGCGGGGTCTAGGCCCAGATCGAGCATCCCCACAAGCGCGCCCGCGACGTATTCGGGGATGCGGCTTCCACCAGGGCTGCCTATCAGAATCTCGGGGACGGTTTCTCCCGCCCGGTAAACGATCGTTGGGGCCATGGAGGACCGTGGTCGCTTTCCCGCCGCCGGGGCGTTGGCAATGGGCCGCCCATCCTCGGCGTAAGGCCGGAAACTGAAATCGGTCAGTTGATTGTTCAACAGGAAGCCGGCCGCCATCCGCCCTGAGCCGAACGCGGATTCGATCGAGGCGGTTAAGCTGATTGCAAGTCCATCATCGTCAATCACAGATAGATGTGTCGTACCGGGACTTGTTCTCGCTCGCGCCGGGGCATAGCGGCCCTCCCGATGTGGCGGATTGCCGGCACTCGCTTTGCCTTCGCCCGCTTTGTCGGCGCTTATCATCCCGGCGCGCGCGGACAGGTAGGAGGAGGCGAGCAACCCGCGCGCAGGTACCTTCACGTGATCGGGGTCGCCTATGTAAAGTGCGCGGTCCGCATAGGCGAGCCTTGAGGCCTCGGCAAACAGGTGCCAGGTGTGCGGGTCATCTCCGCCGAAACGAGCGGGATCGAACTCCCCCATCAGGCCGAGGATCTGACCGACGGTTGTGGCGCCGGAGGAGGGCGGCCCCATGCCGCAGATCCGGTGTGTTGTGCGGTAGGCCATGCATAAAGGGTCCCGCTCGATCACCTGGTAGGCCGATAGATCCGCTTCCTCCAGTGACCCCGCCATTGGGCCGCGCTGTGTGGCCGCAACGATGGCTGCAGCAATTTCACCGGTGTAGAACGCAGCGGACCCACCCTCTGCGATCGATCTCAACGTTGCCGCAAGCTCTGGCTGACGCAGGGTGCTGCCCGCCGCGAGAGGCTGACCGCCAGGCCGGAAGAGTGCCGCGGCATCTGTTCCTTCGAGCCGCGTGGCGCTGCTCTCCGTCAGGCCTGCAAGTCGCGGAGACACTTCGAACCCGGATCCGGCGAGGCGTACTGCCGGGGCAAAGAGGTCCGCCCAAGCCAGCCGACCGTGGCGGCTGTGCAGAGTTTCCATCAAAGCAACAAGGCCCGGGACTCCGATCGCACGTCCAGTGCGCGAAGCAACCCGCCAGGGTATGGTGTCTCCGTCCTCCAAGAACAGCTCAGGCGTTGCGGACAAGGGTGCCGTTTCCCGCGCGTCAAAACTCGTAAGCCCGCTTGGACCGTGAACCAATGCAAAGGCTCCTCCGCCGATCCCAGAGCTTTGCGGCTCCACGACGTTCAACACCAGCAACGCAGCGATGGTTGCATCGGCAGCCGAACCCCCGGCCTGGAGCATGGCGAGGCCCGCCCGGCTGGCATGGGGATTTGCCGTGACGATCATTTCGTGCTCGGCACGCACGAGCGGCTTCGGGTCTCGCCCGGTGGCCGCTTCCGGATCCGCTTGCGTCTGAGCACTGGCAGACGCGCCCGCGAAAGCGCAGAGAAAGGCAGAGAGACAAAGGGCGGAGATCAGTCGGTCCATGAAGGCCTCCCTGGCGACAGCAATGGGGCCTCAGTATCGCGTGCTCGCGCTCGTCGGTCCAGCATGGCTCAACCCAAGGTGCCGAGATTGCGGTGCCTCGGTTGCGACGCTATCAGGTGCCCATGGAGACGCTACCAGCCCTCGTCGAACGCCTTCCCGAGCTCTTTGCGCCGCTCGATTTAGTCGGGCTCGCAATCATGCTCGGGTGCGTTTGGGGCATGACCTTGCTGATCGAGCGCGCGAACCCGGCACGGCCGAGCGTCAGCATGTTGATGAACGGCTACCGTGCTGAGTGGATGAAGGAGCTCGCGCATCGCGATGTCCGGATCATGGACGCGCAGCTGCTGAACACCCTGCGAGGTGGGACAGCGTTTTTTGCTTCGACGTGTCTGATATCGATTGGCGGGGTCGCGGCATTGATTGGCCAAGCGGACCGGTTGGTCATTCTGCTTGGTGATCTTGGAGGGGCACCAGTCGCAAGCGCGACGCCCGTTTGGGAGGCCAAGCTCATGGTGATCTTGCTAATGCTGATCAATGCCTTTCTCAAATTCGTATGGGCGCACAGACTCTTCGCGTATTGCGCGGTGATGATGGGCGCTATGCCCGCGCCAGGGGCGGAGGGTCTCAATGCGGCAATCGCGCGGTCGGTGGAGCTCAACTCCGCCGCAGCGCGCAGCTTCAACCGGGGCTTGCGGATGATCTACTTTGCGCTTGCCGCACTCGGGTGGTTCCTTGGCGCATTCTTTTTGATCTTTGCCACCCTGGCCACAGCGGCCATGCTGTACCGGCGAGAATTCTTGTCTCGCAGCCGTGCCGCGCTGATGCCGCGCTGATGTCAACGGCGGGGCAGGGGGAGACTTCTGCGAATGCCGTGCGACTGCTGTCCCCGGCCGAGGTCGCTTTGACGGCAGCGGTTCACGCGGCAGATTTGGTCGGCCCCACAGGCCAGTTCCGCTATGGCTATGACCCTCAGACGGGTGCGTCGACGCCGGGTTACAACCTGCTCCGTCACTGCGCGCTGATCTGGGCCATGGGCGAGATCGGGAGGACCTTCGGAAGAAGGGATGTGCTCGAGGCTGCGTCACGGGCAATGAATTGGGTCCTTACCGAACGGGTCCATTCCAGCCCGAGAGGCTCCGCGTGCATCTTCGAAGCCGACACGAAGGCAAAGCTTGGCGGAGCTGGGCTCGGGATCCTAGCGCTAACCACACTTTCGCCCTCGCTCGATCGACCAGAGTACCGGGACGCCGCGACGGGCTTCGGACAATTTATTCGCGATATGCGCCGAAGGAACGGTAGCTTTCACAACCTTATCGACATTCGCACTGGCAAGACCCTCCGAAAGCGGTCGGCGCACTATACGGGAGAGGCTCTGTTAGGGCTCTTTAGACTGGCCCGTGCTACCGGAGATATGGGGTGGCGAGACTTAGCGGTCCAAACAGTCGACACGCTTGCGCCGCGGGATTTCGGCGTGCGAGAGCCAAGCCCATGGTTCGTCTATGCCCTTTCGGAGATGCATAAGGAGACCGGGCGGCACCTCGACTATGCGGGCCGCATTGTCAGGCGTGTCCTGGTGGCGCCGCGCTATCGAGGACAGAATGAAACGGTGCCCGTCGCATGTGCACTTGAGATACTTGCCAGTTATGCGGGCCGGGTGGGTGGCCATTCGGGGCCGTTCCCGGCAGGGGTGCCGTCCTTTGACGACGTGGTTGCACACGCCCGTACTGACGCCGAGACTTTGTTGAAGAACCGCTTGCCAACGGGCGCTTTTCGGCACAGCGCGCGCAATCGACGCGTTCAGATAGATCAGATCCAACACGCAGCGTCAGCGTTTTTCGGATTACACTCTATCGGCCTAAGCGGTCTGCAGCAGCACAACAATCCTCTTGATTGAGACGCAGACGCGGTGTCTGCTTATCGCATGGAAGACTTCTCGGAAGGAGCGGCTTGGGTCCGCGGTGAGATTGTGCCTATTGGGCAGGCTTCGATCCCGGTTACGGATTGGGGCCTCACCCATTCCGATGCCGTTTACGATGTCGTGCCAGTTTGGGACGGAGCCTTTTTTCGGCTCGACGACTATCTTGAGCGGTTCATGGCATCCATGCAGCGTCTGCGTCTCAAACCCGCCGAGGGGCGCGCCGAGATCCGGTCTGCTTTGATCGCGATGGTCGCGGCGTCGGGGTTGCGTCGCTCCTATGTCGCGATGGTCTGCTCCCGCGGGCAACCCTTCGTCCCTGGGACCCGCGATCCCCGCCATTGCGCAAACCACTTCTTCGCTTGGTGCGTGCCTTATGTGCATGTGTTTGGCGCGGATGCGGCGACCCGAGGTATCCGCCTCTGGGTTGGAAAGGACGTCCGGCGCATCCCTGACGACAGCGTTGACCCGAGGGCCAAGAACTATCACTGGGGAGACTTCACCCAAGGGCTTTTCGAGGCGAAGGATGCGGGTTTCGACAGCGTGCTGCTGCTCGACCATGCGGGCAATGTCACCGAAGGGCCAGGCTACAACATCTTCGCCGTTAAGGATGGCCGGGTGATCACGCCCGAGTACGGCTGTCTCGAGGGTATCACCCGGCGCACAGCGATGGAGATCGCCGAAGACACGGGACATCGCGTTGAAGTGCGAACTCTGCCATTGGCCGAACTTCAGCAGGCTGACGAGCTCTTTGCCGTCACCTCAGGCGGCGGACCTGTACCGGTCACGCATCTCGATGAACGGGTCTTCTCCAACGGGGCCGAGGGAGCCGCAACGGCTTCCATTCGCGAGCGCTATTGGGAGTTGGTGCGATCCTCTCACCATCTGATCCCCGTCGCCTATCCACAGGCGGCGGAGTGATCTGCCAACGGTCCAAGCCGAGGGCCAGCAGAACAGCTTCGTCGTAATAGGTCATCATCACCTCCTTTGCTACAGACGACCCTCGCAAAGGTCCCCTGACAGCGGGGTGGCAACAGGCATGAGCAAGAGTGGCGCAGAAGGGAGGAGCCCATGACCCGTCGCGCAGACCGATTGTTCGAAACCATTCAGATCCTTCGACGCGCTCGGCGACCGCTGACGGCTCGAGAGATCGCGGAGGAACTCGAGGTGTCGCCAAGAACGGTTTACCGGGACATGGCGGCTCTCGAGGGAATGCGCGTGCCAGTCGAGGGGGCGGCGGGCCTCGGTTATGTCATGCGCTCGGGGTATGACCTGCCGCCGCTCAACTTCGATGTTGAGGAGGCGGAGGCGATCACGGTGGGCCTCGCTATGCTCGCCCGTACCGGTGACCGCGCACTGATGCGGGCTGCGGGACGCGTGCGCGCCAAGATTGACGCGCTGTCGGGGCAGGGGGCGGGGCTCCATGTGGCGCCTTGGGGCGCTCCTTTTGATGATCCCGATCTCGGGTGCGTTTCTATGGCGTTGATCCGCGATGCCATCCGCGCCGAGCGAAAACTGCGGATCACGTATCGCAATGGGTCGAACCACGAGACGGTTCGGACCGTGCGTCCGGTGGGCTTGATCTACCACATCGACGCCAAGCTCCTCGCCGCTTGGTGCGAACTGCGCCGAGAGTTCCGCCATTTCCGGACCGATCGGATTTGGGCCTGCGAGGCTTTGGAGGCGGACTTTGCGGGGCAGGGCCTGCGCCTCCGCGCGGCCTGGTCCGAAGCGGAGGGGCTGAGTGGTCCTGCCTGATAGGCCCGTGGCAGCGTTGACCCGCCTTGGCGACCCGGCTACCACTCGCGCGCAAGCCACGGAGGCCCTTATGACCGCACCTCTCGAACCGCCCCGTTCGTTTCAGGAGATCTTGCTCCGGCTCTCGCAATACTGGGCGGGCGAGGGCTGCGCGTTGCTCCAGCCCTATGACATGGAAGTTGGGGCAGGAACCTTTCACCCCGCGACCACGCTGCGTGCATTGGGTCCTCGCCGGTGGGCGGCCGCCTATGTGCAGCCCTCTCGCCGCCCGACAGACGGTCGCTATGGCGACAGCCCGAACCGGTGGCAGCACTACTACCAGTTCCAGGTGATCATCAAACCCTCGCCGCCGGATCTGCAAGAGCTCTATCTCGGATCGCTCGAGGCCATCGGCATCGACATGGCGCTGCATGACATCCGGTTTGTCGAGGACGACTGGGAGAGCCCGACGCTCGGCGCCTGGGGCCTCGGTTGGGAGGTCTGGTGCGACGGCATGGAGGTCTCGCAGTACACCTATTTCCAACAGGTTGGCGGCCATGACTGCCAACCGGTGTCAGGCGAGCTGACCTATGGGCTCGAGCGCTTGGCGATGTACGTGCTGGGCTTCGATGACGGCAATGCGATGCCGTTCAACGACCCGGACGATCCGATCCCTCTGACCTATGCGGATGTGTTCCGAGAGGCCGAGGCGCAATACGCCCGCTGGAACTTCGATGTCGCAGACACGACGATGTTGATGCGCCATTTCGAAGATGCTGAGGCCGAGTGCGCCAGGGTGTTGGCTGAGCCTGCCGAGGACCCAAAGACGGGGCGCCGGATCGTGATGGCGCAGCCCGCTTACGACCAGTGCATTAAGGCCTCGCATCTGTTCAATCTCTTAGACGCGCGCGGGGTAATCAGCCCGACCGAGCGGCAGGCCTACATCACGCGGGTGCGTGCCCTTGCGAAGTCTTGTGCTGACGCTTTCCTGGAGACCGAAGCTGGCGGTGCTGCATGACCGTTGCGCCGCAGTCTGCGATCCCCGTGCTCCGCGTGGCGGATTATCCCCGTGCGCGCGCGTTTTACGTTGAGAAGCTGGGGTTCCGTGTGACCGAAGAGGGTGGGGAACCGCCGCGCTTTGGCATTCTTTGGAACGGCAAGGCGGAGCTTTTCTTGAACGCCTGGGACGGCGCGGACCCCGCTCGGGAGGTTGGCTGGCGGGTGTATCTGCATGTCTCCGATGCGGAGGACACCGCCACGGCATTGCGCATCGCAGGGATCGAGATCAAGCGTGGCCCCGAGGACGCGCCTTATGGTCTTCGGGAGGTCGAGATCGACGATCCGGACGGCAACCGGCTCTGCTTCGGTCAGATCTTGGAAGAGACGTCATGACCGGGCGTGTTATCGTCATCGGGCTTGTTGGCTTCGCCGCGATTTTCGGTGTCGGCCTTTGGTACGCACAGTTCCATGCCTTCTATGAGGAGACGGAGGCCGAGGTGGTCGAGATCGCCGGGCTCATTTATCCGGTGAGCGAATGGCAGGGAATCGATGCCGCCTCATCTCCGCTGAAGATGCGAGCCTGCTTCAGACTGCGCGATGCGCCGACTGCTCCCCCTGCGCCAGAGCCGACACCGCTCGTGGCTCCACCTTGGTTCGACTGCTTCGATGCGGGAGAGCTGTCGGCTGCGCTCGCTTCGGGCGATGCAGAAGCCTATCTCGCGGCCCGTGAAGAGGCGGACGGCGTGAACCGCATCGTGATCCGTTATCCCGATGGCCGGGCGTATATGTGGCGCCAGCTGAACGAGCGTTACGCCAACCAATAGCGCCCGACAAGGAGGCGGAGATGGATCTTGCCAATGATCCGAGCCTAATACAGATCGATGCGTTCATCGCGCTAACCCTCGGAATTGTCGTCTTTTTCATTGGCGAGCGACTCACGCGGAAGTTCCCGGTCCTTGAACTGTACAGCATTCCTCGCCCGGTGAGCGGTGGTCTGCTTGCGGCGCTGCTCGGGTTGGCGGTCGTGTTGATATCGGGCAGGGAGCTGGTCTTCGATTTGGCCGCCCGTGATGTGTTGTTGGTGTACTTCTTCACGACCGTCGGGCTGAACGCGCGCATAGACGACCTCCTGCGCGGCGGGCCGCTGCTCGCACTGATGTTGGCCCTGACGGTCGGGTTTATGGTGGTGCAGACCGCTGTGGGGATGGTGGGTGCCCTTCTGTGGGGATGGCCGAGTGCCGCAGGTGTTATGATGGGAACGGCTGCGTTGATCGGCGGACATGGAACGGCGATCGCGTGGGGGCCGACGGTTGAGGAGACCTATGGCGTTTTGGGCGCTGCCGAACTCGGGATCGCGTCGGCCACCGTTGGGCTGATCCTCGCGAGCCTGGTCGGTGGCCCGATTGCCAAGTACCTGATTGAGGGCAAAGGGCTCGCTCCGACAATTTCGGCGCCGGAGCGGGACGTGGACGCACCGTCCGAGATCCGCACGATCAGCGATCCGATCACCAACACGGGTCTTATGCGCTCCATCCTGTGGATTCACATTGCTGTGATCCTCGGCGTTTCTCTTTTCGAAGCGATCGAGGCAGCGGGTGTGAAGCTGCCGCTTTTCGTGCCATGTCTCTTGTCGGCCATTCTTCTTACGAACACACTGCCGCGCCTCTTCCCTGAGTATCCCTGGCCGGCCGGGCGCGCTTCGCTTGCCCTTGTGGCGGACTTCTCCCTTTCGGTGTTCCTATCGATGTCGCTCATGAGCATGCAGCTTTGGACGCTGGCCGCGAGCGCGGGGATTCTTGTGACCACTATGATGCTGCAGACGCTGGCGGCCACACTCTTCATTCTGTTCGTTGTGTTCCGCGCGATGGGACGAGACTATCAGGCCGCGGTGCTGTCGGCGGGGTTTGCTGGGTTCGCTCTGGGTGCGACGCCTACCGCAATTGCAAATATGACCGCCGTTACGCATCGTTATGGCCCGGCGCCTCTGGCTTTTATAGTTTTGCCACTTGTCTCAGCGTTCTTTGTCGATCTGGTGAATGCGGTTTTAATCCAGCTCGCCCTTGGAGCTTGAGCCGTGGCCAAGAGGTCGGGGCTTGTGTATGACGCGGGCGACCGCGCCGCGCACCCCAGGAGCCCCTCATGCCAGACCTCTTGCTCGAGCTATTCTCCGAGGAGATCCCAGCCCGTATGCAGACCCGTGCAGCTGAGGATTTGAAGCGGCTTGTGACGAACGCTCTGGTTGAAGAGGGGCTGACCTACGCAGCCGCAGAGGCGTTTGCCGGGCCTCGACGGCTGACCCTCTCGTTGACCGATTTGCCGGCCCGCACGCCCGAGCGGCGTGAGGAGCGCAAAGGCCCGCGTGCCGACGCGCCCGAGAAAGCGATCGAGGGGTTCCTGCGCTCCACCGGGCTGACCCGCGACGCGTTGGAGGAAAGGCCCGACAAAAAGGGCGTTGTGCTTTTCGCGGTCATGGAGCGCCCTGGGCGCGCAGCGGCTGAGGTCGTGTCCGCGGCCGTCGAGTCGGCGGTCCGTGGTTTCCCCTGGCCCAAGTCCATGCGCTGGGGAGCTGGCGGCCTTCGTTGGGTTCGCCCGTTGCGGTCCATCCTCTGCATTCTCTCAGATGAAGCGGGGGCGGAAATCGTCCCTGTCGAGATCGAAGGCATCCGTTCTGGCGACACGACCCATGGCCACCGGGTGCACGCGCCCGACGCGATCCAAGTTACCGGCTTCGAAGATTATGAGGCGAAGCTGCGGTCAGCGCATGTCATCCTCCAGCCTGCTGAGCGGGCCGAGACGATCCTGCACGACGCAGAGCAACTGGCTTTCGCCGCCGGTCTCGAACTGGTCGAAGACAAGGGGCTGCTAGCGGAGGTCTCAGGTCTCGCCGAATGGCCGGTGACCCTGATGGGCGAGATTGGCGAAGAGTTTCTCGACTTGCCGCCCGAGGTGCTCCAGACCTCCATGCGGGAGCACCAGAAGTTTTTTTCTGTCCGCAACCCCGCAACAGGCCGCATCGAGCGCTTCATCACAGTTGCGAACCTTGTGGCGCCCGATGGCGGTGCGGCCATCCTCGCGGGCAACCGGCGTGTTTTGGCGGCCCGCTTGGCAGATGCAAAGTTCTTCTGGGAAAATGATTTACGGACGGTCCGTGAGAGCGGACTCGAGGGGATGTCTGCCCCCCTTGGGAATGTGGTCTTCCACGCGAAACTCGGCTCTCAGACGGACCGGATTGCCCGGATTGAAGCGCTGGCGCGCGAGATCGCCCCTGCCGTCGGCGCCGATCCCGACGAGGCTGCCGAGGCCGCCCGCATAGCAAAAGCCGACCTTGCCTCCGAGATGGTTTTCGAGTTCCCCGAACTTCAGGGCGTGATGGGCGGCTACTATGCGGCGGATATCGGCAAGTCCGAGGCGGTTGCCGCTGCCTGCGAGGCGCATTACCGGCCGCTCGGGCCGTCGGACGCTGTGCCAAGCGAGCCCGTCGCGCTCGCCGTAGCGCTTGCGGACAAAATCGACATGCTGACCGGCTTTTGGGCGATCGATGAGAAACCCACCGGCTCCAAAGACCCCTTCGCGCTTCGCCGCGCCGCCCTCGGTGTCATCCGCATCGCTTTGGAGAATGAACTAAGACTCAGGTTGTCCACTAGCATCACCGCGGGTTTCGAACGCTTTACGTTTAGCCCGTCGGGGCGTTTGCAGGACCTTGTCCCCGAGCTAATCGGCTTCCTTGCTGACCGCCTGAAGGTGGTGTTGCGGGACGAAGGCATCCGGCACGATGTGATCGATGCTTGCTTCCAGCTTGGAGGACAGGACGATCTTGTCTTGCTGGTTGCCCGCGTCCGGGCGCTTCAGGCCTTCTTGGGCACCGAGGACGGGGCAAACCTGCTGGGGGGCTACAAACGGGCCTCGAACATCCTCGACGCGGAGGAGAAGAAGGATGGCGTTGAGTACTCCTATCCTCCGGATGTGCAGTTCGCTGAGCACGATGAGGAGCGCGCACTGTTCGCGGCGCTAAATGCCGCCGAGCCTGCCATTGCCACAGCGCTCGCTCAGGAGGACTTCGCTGCTGCCATGACTGAGATGGCCAAGCTGCGCGCACCGGTGGATGCATTCTTCGATGCCGTGCTGGTCAATGCGGAGTCTCAGATCGTCCGGCGCAATCGGCTCTGTCTGCTTTCGCGGGTGCGGGCAGCGATGCGACCAGTCGCGGTCTGGGACACAATCGAGGGTTGAGCGATGGAGAACCGGTTTGCCGAGACTGCGGATGAGCTGCTGAGTGTTGCTGAGCTCGCCTCGATGTCCGGCTTTGCCTTCATCGACGGCATCCGCAAGGGCAAGTTCCCGGCGCCTCCGATCGCAAAGCCGATGGGCATGCGCCTCGTGGAGGTCCGTGAGGGTCGGGTCGTCTTCGAGGGTGTACCGGCCTTTCAGCACTACAATCCGCTCGGAGCCGTCCACGGCGGTTGGTTCGGGACGATCCTCGACAGCTGCATGGCCTGTGCCGTGCAAACCATGCTGCCGGCGGGTCGGGGGTATACGACGCTTGAGTACCGCGTGAACATCTTGCGGGCCGTAACGACTGAGACAGGGCCGCTGCGGGCAGTGGGCGAGGTCATCCGGGTCGGGCGCCGCACTGGGGTCTCTGAGGGGCGGCTGGTCGATGGCGACGGGCGCGTCTATGCGACCGGGTCGACGACCTGTCTGGTGATGGAGATCGGCTGATGGCGCGTGTTGCCGTCCGGGCGGTGATCCGTGGACGGGTCCAGCGCGTGTGGTACCGCGGTTGGACGGAGCAGGAGGCCCAAGCGCGGGGCCTCGATGGGTGGGTCCGCAATCTCAGTAACGGCACGGTGGAGGCGGTCTTCGCAGGCGAAGCGTCCGCCGTCGAGGATATGCTTGCCGCCTGCCGCAAGGGCCCGCCAAGGGCCGAGGTCGTCGAGGTCGCAGCAGAACCCACAGACCCGCCTGAGCCGGGGTTCCGGGTCCTGCGCTAGCGGCTTCAGTCGATGATCGTCAGCAAGAGATCCTCAAGCGTCAGGTTCCCGAAGCCGCGACCATTGAGCTCGACGCTGTCCTCTCCATAGGTGAGCAGCGCGCCGGTCGTGCTTTGGTTTAGCAGAGCGACAGGGCGTTCATCCGGGGGCAGGGCCGAGAGGTCGAGGATGATCTCACACTCCTCCACGTTGAAGCCGCGGATGCGGTCATCACCATCTCCCGCTTGGAAGAAGAAGGTGTCGGTGCCGCGCCCACCGATGAGAAGGTCGTTGCCAGCGCCGCCATCGAGGGTGTCAGCGCCGTCCCCGCCGCGCAGCGTGTCCTCCCCGGACCCGCCAGAAAGGGTATCGGCCCCCGGATTGCCGATTAGAAGATCGTCGCCTTCTTCGCCTTCGAGCGTGTCGTCATCGCGGCCACCGCGCAGGCGGTCGTCGCCGCTTCCACCCACGAGCGAGTCCTCACCGGCGTGACCTATGAGGCGGTCATCTCCTGGGCCACCGTCAAGCGTGTCGTCGCCCGCGTTCCCGCGCAGATCGTCATTGCCGGATCCCCCGAAGATGAGATCGTCGCCCGATCCGCCGCGGATCCTGTCATCGCCTCCGCCGCCAACCACGGTGTCGTCGCCGTCACCAAGTGTGATAACGTCGGCGTTCTCCGTGCCAACCACATCATCCGCTTCGGCAGAGGCGCGAACAAGAAGCTGTGCGCCCGCCGTCAGTGCCTCGAAGCTGCCAGCGTCCAGAATCTCGGTGACCTCGTCGCCGCCGATGTCGAGATTGGACAGCGTGGCTATCTCCAGATCAGCGTCGAAGAACGTCACCGTCTCAAGGGTGCCCACGTAGGTCAGGGTGCTCTCGTCATAGGTGAAGTCGGATCCGCTCAGGACGGCGGTTTGGGTCGGGTCGTTTGCATTCTCGAGCACGACGCCGCGGTCCGTCACCTCAGGATTGATGCCGAGTAACAGGCTGGAGATGATCGTCGCCTGATGGTTGAAGGCTTGGGACGCCGAGAGCCGGTATGAGGTCAGCTCGCTGTTGATCCGCGGCCCGCGACCGGCGCGAGACGCAGTGGTTTGCATGTCGTCCATATCCTCTGTCCTCCTTGGTTGGGGACTTAGGCGTCCCGGGAGCAGGTTTGTCGGACGCGGCCAGCCTTCAGCTCAGACCAAGAACCCGTCGTCCGTTGTGGTTTCGATGAAGTAGGCAAGGGCGGCGTCGGCATCGGCTACGCGGTACCCATCGGCATCTGAGCTCTCCTCGCCCGTGACGGCTGTTCCCGATTGCTGGAGGATCTCTAGGAACTCCTCGTCGCTCAGCGTCTCGCCGGTCAGATCGAGAGAGGCCTCTTGGAGAACAGCGGCAATGCCAGCCACCTCCGGGGCGGCAAAGCTTGTACCGCTGACATTGAACGCCGTGTTCGAGGTCGTCTCGACCTGCACATCCACTCCGAGAGCGGCGATATCGGTGAGATCCTCATCGGTTTGTGAGAAGGAGGCAAAGCGCCCACTCTCGTCGACCGCGGACACACCAATCACATTGGGGTCGGCTGCGAGAACATTGACACCCTCCTCATAGGTGCCGCCTTCGTTGCCAGCCGCTACAATCGAGAGGACGCCGAGATCGTCGAGGGCAGCGAACTCGTCGCTCAACCGGGTGTTGGCTTCGGTTGTGGTGTTGCCGAAGCCGAGGCTCAAATTGACTGCGGCGACCGATTGCGTCTCGGCCAAGTCGATCACGAAGTCCAGCGCTTGCTCGATGTCCCGGAGCGAGGCGGACTCGCCCGCGTCGTCGAACACCTTGAGGTGAATGATCTCGACGTCTGATGCTGTGTCTACGACGACCTGAGCGACCCACGACCCGTGGCTGTTGAGGCCGACCGTGCTGGCATCGGCATCGTTGCGCCCAGAGAAGTCATAGGAAAAGACGGTGTTCGACTGATCGTAGCTGTTCGAGAAACCGGAATCGATGATCACGACGGTCTGGCCGGCGCCCGTGTAGGCCATAGGATCGGTTAGCGTCGTCGCTTCAGCCTCGATCTGGTCCAGTTGGAGGCGCTTGGTGAACCGGCGGAGGGCGACGATATCGTCCATCTCGATGCTTGCGTGAAAGACCGGATCATCGCGGGCAATCACGTCTGCGAGCGCGATCTCCCACGGATGTTGCACCGATCCCTCTGTCTCCATAGCTGCGCCGCCATGGGTGTCTTCACCGCCTGTCCCAAAGAGGTCCGCCCAGCCAGTCAGGTCTTCTTCATCCGAATCGTCGTAGAGCCGACTTGCGTCTAACCCGGCCATTTTGCTCTGGCTCATCGCGTGATCGACGGACAGGTCTCGCATCTTCGTATCGAGGTCTGGGTGCACCGCGCTCTCTCCAAATGGGCGAATTGCACATTTTCTTAGCTCGACACCAACTTGCTGTCAAGTTTGAAATGGGCTATGTGCACATTTATGAGAGCTGGAGAGTTAGTGTGACAGCGCAGCTGTTTCGTGGAGCTGTAAAGCGCATCCTGCGTCCGCTGGTGAGGGCGATGATCGGTCGTGGCCTGACCTTCCCGCAGCTCTCTGACATGCTGAAGGAACTCTACATCGATGAGGCAACGCGGTCCTTCGGTTTAACAGGGCGGCGCATGACGGACAGCCGCATCAGCGTTTTGACAGGGCTCCAACGCCGAGATGTTAAGGCCCATCGGATCGCCTCGGGTGAGGAAGAGACGGTTCCGCGCTCCATGGGGCCGATCCCGAGGGTGGTTACGCTGTGGCGATCAGACCCCCGTTTCTGCGATGAAACCGGGGAGCCCAAGGAGCTTGAGCGTGCCGGCGAGAGTGGTGCCTCGTTCGATGCGTTGGTTGCTGAGATTGGCCGCGATGTGCACCCCCGGACAATCCTTGATGAGATGGTTCGCCTGGAGATTGCCTCGCACGACAAGGATCGCGATGCGGTGACCCTTCATGCGGACAGCCTCGTGCCGCGCGAGGACGAGGTCATGCTGGTCACCTATTATGCATCGAACCTTGGCGACCATGCTGAAGCCGCGGCGGCAAACCTGCTAGCAGCTCCCAGGGAAGCGCCGTTTTTCGAAAGGGCGGTGCACTACAACAAGCTCTCGACGACCTCCGTGGATGCTTTGGAGGCTCTGGCCCGCGACCGCCAGATGACCGTTCTACGCGAGCTCAATGCCGAGGCGCTCCGCCGCCAGCGCGAAGACGCCGGCTCCGAGGAAGCGGTCGAGCGGTTCCGTGCAGGGGCGTTTGTCTTCCGCAAGCGCGAGAGGGGAGGGGAACCATGACCGGGCTTCGGGTGTCGATGCGCCTTTGGCTGGCTGTGCTCGGGGTACTGGCTCTCGCCGCCTGCGCAGAGCGCGTGCCGAATACCGCGCCAGGTCTCTCGTCGGATGTATGTTTGGCTGCTGCGGGCGGCGATGAGGACGAGACAGATGGAGGGCTTGGGGGCACGGGAATCCTCGGAACGGTGACCTCGCTCGCGCGTTTCGAAGTGAATGGGCTGCGCTTGCGTTCCATGACGGGTGCTGTGGTCGAGTCCGTCCTGGGGTCACAGCCGATTGGCAGTCTGCGTAAGGGAGAGGTTGTCTTGGCGCGCGCAGTGGAGGGGTCGGACGGCCTCTGTGCCGTTCATCTCGCTCGCTACCTTCCCTTGGTTGGTGAGATCGATCGCTTGGACCCCGGCACGGGTCAGTTCAGTGTTATGGGTGTTCCCGTCGATCTTGCGGCCGATGGCGTGATAGCCGACACACGTGGCGCGCAGCTTTGGCTAGATGCATTGTCCGTTGGCCAACCGGTTGCCGTATCGGGGCTTTGGGACCGAGGTCGGGTCGTCGCGCGGCATGTGAGTCTGCTCGATGCGCTAGAGGCCAACAGCATCACCGGACCCGTCATCGTTGCAGCTGCGGGGGCCGCTCGGATCGGTTCGGTTCAGCTCGAGATGCCGGAGACCGTTCCCGCAGGCTTGGCGGCTCTATCCGTGACCGGGCGCTATGAGAATGGACGTATGGTGGCGCGCCGGGTCGACCCGGCCTTGGCTTCGCCAATTGGTCCCGGGATCGCGCGGTTCTCGATAGAGGGTTACGGGTCATCGGTCGGCCGCCAAGTCGTGATTTCCGGCCAGCCGGACATCACACTTGCCGGTGCCACACCGGGCAGGCGCGCGGTCTTTGTCGGCGAGATCGGAGCGACCAGCGGCCGCGCGGGGAATTCCGTCGGGTCCGCAACCAGAACGGCCGCCGTTGGCCGTGTTTCAGAGCGACCCACTGGATTGCGTGGGGTTGCTCGAGCGACCGCAACCGAGGCGGTGGGAAGCGGTGCCGTTCGGGATGCGTTTTCGGCTGCTCGAAGCGCCGCGACGGCGTCGGCGACCACTGGCGGTGTGCGTGGATCAATCGGTGATGCCACGCGCGACCGGGGTCTTGCTGGCACCGTCGCCGGTGCCGCTAGGGATGCCGCGCAGGCCGCGGCGGCAGAAGCAGACGACGCCGAAACCGACAACGGGGCGTCCGGTCGTGCAAATGGCTTCGGCGGGCGCTCTGGTGGATTGGGTGGCGACCTAGGAGGCCCCGGTAGCTCGGCCGATGGTGGTCTCGGTTCAGGAGACGCCTCTGACGGCCCTGGCAGCATCGGCGGGCGCGGGGGACCGGGAGGCGGTGTCGGAGGACCCGGCGGACGTGGCGGTCCGGCCGGTGGCGTCGGCGGTGGCGTCGGCGGTCGCGGTGGTCCGGCGGGAGGCCCTGGAGGGCGAGGAGGGCCAGGCGGAAGAGGCGGCCCTGGCGATGGTCCGGGAGGACGTGGCGGCCGTCGGTAGCTTGACGGCCGCTCCGCCTCTGTCCCAAGTCAGAAGAAGATCGTGTCCAACGGATCTGATCCCTCGATATCGGAAGACGCGGCCGGGTCGATCTCAGCAAACCCTGATGCCAGTGCAGCGGGTCCATCATGCTGGGGGTCTAGGAAGTCATAAAGGGCATCCCCGTGCAGATCCTCTGTCTCTGGCGCGAAGGCAAAGGCCAGAGCGAGATCGATCAAACCCAGTCCCCCGTTTTCGGCAAGTTCGTTGGCCCAGAAAGCCCCGCCCGCCGTATCCGGAGCCCGGCCGAGCGCATTGTCGTAGAGCGCATCGACCACATCGGCAGGTGCGGCGTCTCCATAGCGGGCTTCGAACTCGACAGCGCCGGCGAAAGTTGGTGCTAGGTCGGAGGCATTCAGATCCGGGCTGAGAGACAGCATCTCCTCCCAGAAGGCGAACCCGAGCTGATCGGGCATGCGACCCAGGAACACGAGATAGAACTTGGCGAGCAGCAGGAGGTCCGCCGAGGAGGCATCCATATCGGGTGCAACACCATCGTCCGCATCTTCGACGTCGCCGTTTTCCCGATCTTCATCTGGGTCGCGAAGCTCGTCGTCCTCGTTCTCGTCCTCGCCCAACTCCGCTTCGTGCTCGTCGTCTTCAGGACCCTCGACGTCCTCGCCGTCATCATGCGGGTCGCCACTATCCTCGTCGTGCTCGGCATCATCTGGGAGATCGTCGACCGCGGGCGGAAACTCAGCGAAGGCCGGCAAAGGTTCTCCAAAGACACCGCCGACAAGCAGCTCGGATTCAATGGAACCGGGAGGGACAAGCGCACCACCCACCGAGAAGCCAAACAACATCTGAAGCTCTGCATTCGTTAGGCCGACAATCGAGGGCTCAACGAGTTCTGCGAGCGTGCTCTCCTCGGGAATGGGTACATAGTCGGGCGCTTGAATGTCGAAGTAGAGCCCCGCACTCTCTATGCCGGCACCCTCGAAGGTAATGCGGTCGGGGAGGAACAAGGATAGGGAATCAGCCGGGAAGTCATCCTCCTCGAACGCGTCCTCTTCGCCCTCTTCTTCGTCGAAGGCCTGCTCGTCTTCCTCGTCCTCTTCCGGCTCGAAGGGCCCGTCGGGCAGCAGGGCGACACTGAGTGGCGCGATCAAGTCGGCGAGGGTTTCGGCGCCCTCAGAGTTCGGATGGATTTCGTCCGGATAGTTGTCAGGGTAGTCCGGAACCAGGGCGTTGATATCGACGAATGTCGCGTCGAACTCATCGGCCACGGCTTCCATCGCTGGCACCCAGTCCTCCCGGAACGCCTCATGGGCGTCGGGCATGAAGGCCCAGAAGGGGGGCTGGGCGGCGATGACGATCTCGGGGTCAGAAGCCATCTCGACCAGATCGTCCATCAGATTGTAGAGGGCGTCTTCATAGTCCTCGACGGACGCCCCCTCGGCCAGATCGTTGCCGCCGATCATAACCCAGACAACCTCCGCCTCGCTGTCGAGCAGATCCTTATAGATATCGGTGTCGGGCAGGGGTTCCTCAACCGCATCCGTCAGACCGGAGCCGCCGAGTGCATATGCCTCCGCAGTGACATCCGGCCCAAGGATCTCGTCCAGAATGGTGACGAAGCTCGCATCCTCCTCGGCATCGGTGATGCTGTCCCCGACAAAGGCAATGTTCAGGTCGGCCTCACCGTAATCATCGTCTTCATCTTCAAACTCATCCTCGTCAAAATCCTCGTCTTCGTCGTCCCGGTCGTCGTCTTTCTCGCCCTCGTCGAATTCATCCTCGAAGTTGTCTTCCTCTTCGTCGAAGGCAAAATCGAACAGCGGATCGAGCATGATGTTCTGGCGGTCTCCCGCATCGACGCGGCCTGCCAAGACCGGGTCAAGCGGCGCAAACTCGACGCCTGTGATCTCAAGATTTCTCGGGTCCTGGTTGGGCAACGCGATGCGTAAATCCTCCAGCGCCGAGATCCTGGCTTCTTCGATGGACGCGTCACCTTGGCGGGGCGCGCCGATCCCGGTCGTGAACCCTTCGACCGTTACGTCGCGCACGGTGAAATTGTTCTGGTTGGCGAAGTGATCGAGTTTGATGCCAACCGATCCCTCCTCGCCCGTGCCGAACACTTCAATGTCCTCAAACGTCAGGCGGGTGGCGTAGGGCGCGTCCACGCCTGAGAGGCGCACGTTCCAGAAGGTGCTGTCTGAAAAAGTGGATTGGAGCTGGTCCTCATAGGCCTGAGGGACTTCCGCCAGCACGCCTTCCTCCACAAAAAAAGCATCCGCCTCGTCGCGATTGTCCGTGTGGAGGTAGTGGATCTGGAGGCCCTTGCTCGCCGCATAGGCGTCGTTCCCATCGAAGCTCGGAACTGGGACCTGCTTGGTGCGCACCAGCGTCCCGTCCGGGCCGATCAGCTCACCGTTCGGCAACGTTGCCACATCGACCAGGTTTTCACCGAGGTTGCGTTCCACAAGACCGAGCTGCCAGTAAATATAGGCATGCCCCGTAGCGCCGGAGACCACGTTGTCTTCGACCGTGACACCGGAGCCGTGGAACCAGAAACCATCGCCCTGCCAGCCATAGTCCTGGGTATCGGCCCGAGCATCGGGTGCCTGTTCCGGGTCGAGTTCGGCATCGGCCGGGTTCAGATTAGCCAACGGGTTCACGGTGCGAATTGCGAAATTGCCGATGAAGGACCCGACCTCGTCGCCCGCTTCGGTGTTGTAGGCCGCACCGGTGATGTTGTGTGATACATTGCCGACGAAATCGACATTGGAGGAGTGGTTCACATAGGCCCAACCGGGGTCGTTGCGGACGACGGCGCCCTCGACATGACCGGGTTCGCCTTCGTCGCCACCGCGGTGGAAATGAACAGAGTAACGCCCGCGAACATTGGTGCCGCCGAGCAGTTCGACTTCGGTGAGATCGGGACCGATGGACTCTTCGTTCCCCGTCGCGAGCGTCCAGTCGTCGACGCCAGCGCCTTTGTCGGTGCGGCCAAGATCGGTGAAGGCGACATAGCGCGCATCCACGTCGTTCGTGTGCATGAACATCACGTGGCCGCGGGCAAGCGGGCTCGGGTCCTCCGACAGGAATTCCACGTTGCGCGTGAGATTCGCGACATGGACATCGAAATCGGCGCGGGGGGCTGTGTGGTCAAACTGTAGCGGTCGGTCGATCGTGACCGTGGCGCCACTGATCGCGGTGATCGTCACAACCTCGTCGCCGTCGGGATCGTCTGCATCGGTACCCGCAACGGAGAGCTCGTCGCCGACGCGCCAGCCGATCGGGATCGTGGACAGCTCAAGCGTGGTGTCGCCCGCCACCGGTTGCACGCCAAGGGGGATGAAGCCGGTCTTGGTGGCCCCATGAATTTCGGTCTGACCATGGAGGAGAGCGCCGCGCCCGAGCAAGGCGGCATCGGTCGTCGGGTCGATCGGACCATCGCCGGCAAAGGCGATCTTTGCGGTGACATCCGCGGAGATCGGCGCTTCGGCGGTTCCAACCCGCAGTGTGCCTGTCTGCGACGACACCAGCGTGTCCACCCGCAGCAGCGTGTCTCGGTCAGTCGCGAAATCAAGCGTGCCGTCGATCCGCACTGTCTCGATCAGCGTCCCGATCTCGTCATCGATCCGGACCGTAAGCCCCTCGGGGATGACCACACGCGCGCCCTCGCCTGGCACCGTACCCCCCCAGGTCGCCGGATTGCTCCAATCGCCGGAGGTCACCGCCGTGTGGGTCGCCGCCTCCAGGGGCACGAGCGCCATCGCGCCATGACCTCCGGCGGGGTGCATCATCGCCTCATTCATGGTTCCCTCACTCCATCATGACTGATCTTGCGGACACTCTAGGAAACCCCAGCTTTCAACTGCCTGACCCAGGTTGTCAGCGAATTGACAGGAAACAGGGTTTAGGAACCCCGATGGGCAAAGACGAGCGAGATGGACGCCGTGGGGGAGTGGTGTGAGCGTGTCTTGGGTGAGGCTTGCGTGCTTGGCGGCGTCCGTTTTTGCGTCGACCGCGGTTGCGAAGGATGACGTCGTCTGCCCCGGTGGCGCGGTAGCAGGCTTTGGTGAACTGGCCGAGCGGCTCGAAGAATATGATGGCTTCACGGTGCTGAGTGCCGAGATGTTGGTGAGCCCGACACGGGCCTGCCGGGAGACCTGGATCGTCGAGGTGCTGACCCCGGACGATGAGGTGATGGCCCTGGTCTTCGACGCGCGGACCCTAGAGGAGCGTTTCGCGGGCAGTGGGCGAGACGACGACGATGATGATGAAGATGATGACCTTTTTCCGGTGTCGATCCGGATGGCTGGCGGTTCGACCATCGAATGGTTCGAGGGCGACTGGTCGGATGATGTAATGGAGGGCGGGCCCGGGCCCGATCTGTTCGTCCTCACCCCGGGCACCGATCTCATCCTTGATTTTACGCCCGGCGAGGACCTGCTCGATGTCGGTGATTTCGCCCGTCGCGCCGACGGGTTCGGCGTTCTGCGCTCGATGGAAGACATCTCCCGCCGCTCGCAACTGGTCGAGATCGACGGCCGCAAAGGGACACAGATCGACATCGACGGCGACCATGGCGACTGGACCGTCACGCTGATCGGCGTCCCCCTCGGCGGGCTCACCGCCGAGAGTGTGTTTTTCGGGATCGATGGAGATGCGAGCCCTGAGCTTCGCAAAACCCATTGGCCGGCCCGCACGACCGAGTTCTCGGATGGCAGCATCGTCTACGTTCCGAGCTATCCGATCGACGAGGAGCCACCGGAGGCTTGGCTTGTCAGCGGAGACGAAGACGCCCTCGAATTGATCGAGGAGCGCCTTGAAGACCTCTACGAGTTCCTGGAGGACGACGACTGATGCGACTGCTGTTGGTCGAAGACGATTCGGATTTGCGCGCCTCACTTCGGCGGAGCCTGCACGATGCGGCCTATGTCCTGGACGAGGCCGAGGATGGGGAGACCGGGCTTCATCTGGCGGAAACGGGGCTTTACGGCGCGATTGTCCTCGATATCGGGTTGCCGATCCGAGACGGGCTTTCGGTGCTCGAAGCGCTCCGCCGGTCGGGCGTTGCCACGCCTGTGCTGATCCTGACGGCACGGGACCGCTGGCATGACCGGGTTGCGGGGTTGCGCGCAGGGGCGGATGACTATCTCGGTAAGCCCTTCGAGACCGAAGAGCTATTGGCCCGGCTCGAAGCCCTCATTCGGCGCTCCACCGGGCAGGCAGCCTCTCGGCTGGTCATCGAGGATTTGGAGATTGACCTCTCTCGCCGAATGGTTTGGCGCGATGGCACCTCGGTCACCCTGAGCCCGACCGAGTACCGCGCGCTGGCCTATCTCGCGGTGAACCGCGGCCGCGTGATCTCAAAGGCAGAACTCGGCGAGCACATGTACGATGAGGACGTCGACCGCGATCCCAACGTCATCGAGGTCACAATCGCGCGCCTGCGCAAGAAGATCGGCGCATCGCGGATCGTGACCCATCGCGGCCATGGGTACCATGTCGGCTAGCCGTCCGCTCTCGATGCGGGCCCGGCTTTTGCTGGCGGCCTCCCTCTGGTGCGTTCTGGCGGTGACCATCACAGCGGTTCTTCTGATCGAGCTCTTCCGGGACCATCTCTTGCGCGAGGCAGATGCGGAACTGAATGATCAGTTGGTGGAGCTTGTCTCCCTCACTATCGTCGGGCGCGATGGCGACGCGCGGTTGGCCGGTAGCCTGCCCGGCACCCGGTTCCAGCGACCGTTCTCCGGCTGGTCCTGGCAGATCCGTCGCGGCGAGACGGTGCTGCTGCAATCCCCGTCGCTCGGCGCGGTCGAACCCAGCAATGACAGTCTCCTGCGCGCGCCTGCAGGGGCAGTCGGGCGCTTCCCGGGGCCCTTCGGGGCAAAACTCCGCGGGCTCTCAAGGGCGGTTGCCCCCCGCTTTCACACGGGAAGGTTGATTTTTGCCGTCGCGCGCCCCCAAAACGAGATCGATGCGGCTGTCGGCAGCTTTCGGCAAAGCGTGCTGGTGGCGCTCGGCGTTCTGGGAGCAGGGCTCATCGGCAGCATTTTGGTCGTCGCCTGGGTGGGCTTGCGTCCTTTGAGGGCGCTCCGAGACCATATTGCCGCCATTCGTGGCGGGCAGGAGCCTCCGCCAAAGGCCTGGCCGGGTGAGATTGCGCCGGTTGCTCGCGAGATCGAGGACCTGCGTGTCCACGTCGAACGCCTGGTCACGCGGTCCCGCGGTCAGGCCGCCGATCTCGCCCATGCGATCAAGACGCCGCTCTCGGTGATCCGCCAACAGGCCGATGGGCTCACGCCCCGCGAGGCAGAGGCTCTGCGCCGGCAAGCAGACCGGATCGGTCTCTCCCTCAACCGCCACCTGGGGCGGAGCCACGCGGCTGGCACGCCGTTTCGCAAGGTGGACGTGGCCAAGTGCGTCGACGACCTGCTGGCAGCTTTGCAGCCCGGACTGTCGGCACGTGGCCTGGAGGTCGAGCGGATCATTGATCTCCGTGCCGCCTTTCTGGGCGATGAGGCCGACTTCTTCGAGATCCTCGGCAATCCGCTCGACAACGCCCGCAAGTGGGCCGCCACGCGCATTCTCTTAACCGCTCAGGTGACGGATGGGCGATTGTGCCTTGTGATCGAAGACGACGGCCCTGGGATCCTGGAAGCTGATCGCCGAGCGATCATGGAACGGGGGGGGCGGCTCGATGAAGCGGTGCCGGGACACGGATTGGGTCTGGCGATTCTCAGCGACCTCGTTCAACTCTACGATGGGAAGTTCGATCTCGGCTCAGGCCGGCTCGAAGGGCTTAAGGTAAGCATTGATCTGCCCGCTGCCTGACGCGCCAGCTTGTCGGGGAGGCGCCCCCAAGGCAGGGTTTCACCGAAGGGGGAGCCAATGAACCAAGAGGCGGTGCGCCGGGAGATCGTTGAGGCAGCCCGCGCCCTTGTGGACAAGGGATTGGTCACCGGCACCTCCGGCAACATATCGGTGCGGGCTGGCGACGCGATGCTGATCACGCCATCCGGGATCGCGCCTGATCGGTTGATGCCCGAGGACATGGTCATGGTTTCCCTGGCCGATGGTCCCAAAGCGGGGGACAATCCCTCCAGCGAGTGGCATTTTCACCGGGCGATCCTGGCCACGCGGGCCGAGGCGCAGGCGGTCGTCCACACCCATTCGCCCTATGCCACCGCGCTCTCCATGACGCGGCGCCCGATCCCGGCCTCGCACTATATGGTGGCCTTGTTCGGAGGGGCCGTGGTGCGGTGCTCGGCCTATGCGACGTTTGGAACGGCAGAGTTGTCCGATGCCGCTCTGGTCGCGCTGGAGGGCCGAACTGCCTGCCTTCTCGCCAATCATGGGGCCATCACCGTCGGCGCGGATCTCAGCCGGGCCATGGCGCTGGCTGTGGAGTTGGAAGGGCTTGCCCGACAGCATTGCATTGCGCTCTCCATCGGCGGACCCGTGTTGCTGAGCGCGGCCGAGATGGATGCAGCCATCGCCCGCTTCGCGGACTACGGCCCAAAAGACTGATCCACCAGAAGGTGCGGCGGCCGATGTTTGACAGCTTTCTGGTTGTGGATTGGTCCGCGGCTGGCACGCCAAAGCGGGGACGCGACAGCATCTGGTGGGCGCTGGTGGCCCCCGATGGCCTCAGGCGGGAGAATCCACCGACCCGCGCTGCCGCAATGGCTGAGTTGGAGGCTGTCCTGGTCCGAGAGCGCACCGCTGGCAGACGCGTTCTTGCGGGGTTCGACTTCCCGTTTGGATATCCCTCTGGGGTGGCGGAGCGTCTAACCGGACGGCCCGGTTGGGTTGGTCTTTGGGAAAGGTTGGCAGAGGCGCTTCCCGCCCGCCCAGACAATCGGACGGAGCGTTTTGCGTTCGCAGGGCAGTTGAACCTAGCCTGGGAAAGGGAAGGACCCTTTTGGGGCAACGGAGAGCGGCAAGACCATCCCGGTCTCCCTCGCCGAAAGCCCTCTGGCTATGGTGAGGCACTTCCGCCGGAGTGGCGTGTCGTCGAACGGCTTCAGCGGGCGCAACCGGGCGCCAACCCCAAGTCGGTCTGGCAGTTGGCGGGGGCTGGGTCCGTCGGCAGCCAGGCCCTCACAGGGATCGCCTGCCTCGAGCGCCTTCGGCGGCGCTCCGCACTTGCGGCAGAGACAGAGGTTTGGCCGTTCGAGACAGGTCTCGCGCCGCCAACATCACCCATCTGTATCGCCGAGGTGTATCCGTCCCTCGTTCCCGTCCAACCGTTACCAGGCGAGATGAAGGATGCCGCCCAGGTATCTGCGCTCGCAACATATTTTGCTGATTTAGATCGAGCAGGAGCGCTGGCGGACCTGTTCACCGCGCCAGGTCTAGTGGACTCTGCAGATCGGAAGATTGTGGCAACCGAAGAAGCCTGGATACTGGGCGCCCTCAGCCCGCCGCATGGGCCATAGCACCGAGCAGGCCGAGCGGATCCGCATCCCGCACAGGTTCACCCGCGGCTTGCGCCTGCCAGTCCAGCGCCTGGCGCAACAGCGCCACCCGGCCAATACAAATGATGGCCGGAGGTGTGAGCCCCGCCGCCTCGACATCCGCTGCTGCGCGCTCGAGCACCGTCTCCACAACCCGTTGGTCGGCCAGGGTGGCGTTGCTGACCACGGCGACGGGCTCGGCCGGGTCCCGTCCCGCCGCGATCATCCGCTCCGCGATCCGGCCGAAATGCTTCATCGCCATATAGAGCACGATCACGGGCGAGCCCTGGGAGATCGCCTCCCAATCGATCGAAGAGGGGACACGTCCATTTTGATCGTGACCGGTCACAAACGTCACCACCTGGTTCACGTCGCGGTGGGTCACGGGGATCCCGGCATAAGCGAGTCCACCCGTCCCCGCCGTCACCCCCGGGGTCACCCGGATTGGCACCCCGGCCTGCACAAGGGTCTGGGCCTCTTCACCGCCGCGCCCGAACACGAACGGATCTCCCCCCTTGAGGCGTAACACGCGCTTGCCTTGCCGCGAAAGTTCGATCAGGCGCAGCGAGATGGACCGCTGCTTGGGCGAGGGCTTGCCGCCGCGCTTTCCGGCAAACTCCAGCACGGCACCTGGCGCGCGCCACTCCAGGATTCGCGGTTCCACAAGGGCATCGTGCACAATCACATCGGCCTGGCGGAGCGCGTTCAGGGCATGGAGCGTCAGCAGACCGGGATCGCCCGGCCCGGCGCCGACCAACCAAACGAGCCCCGGCGGGAAGTCGGGCCAGTCATGCGTCGGAATTGCATCTGTCGGAAGGATCTGTCTCATGGCGCTAAGATAGGGCATGGCGCGGCAGGTTTCACGGACTTTCTTTGGGTATGAAAAAAACCCTCGCAAAAAAGTGTGGTATAAGCGCTGCGGAAAGGGTCCGCAGAGCTAAGTTGACCGAGATCCTGGCGGCGAGCCCCTTGATACGCGACCGATTGGAACGGGCGCGCAAGCTCGCCCTGCCGGGATGGCGGATCGTGGCCGGTGCGGTCTACAACACAGTTTGGAACCATTTGACGGGGCGGGACGCGATGTATGGGCTGAATGACATCGACCTCGCTTATTTCGACCCGGATGTGAGTTACGAGGCGGAAGATCGCGCAATCCGCCTGGCTTCAGCGACCTTCGGTGCGCACCCGCCGGTCGAGGTGCGCAACCAGGCGCGCGTTCATCTCTGGTATGAAGCGCGGTTCGGTGCGCGCTGTGCGCCCATATCGTCGGTCGAGGACAGCCTCACCCGGTATCTGAGCCGGACGCAGGCGGTGGGCGTGCGGCTCGAACCCGATGGATCGCTCGACATCGCGGCACCGTTTGGATTGGAGGCGCTCTTCGCCATGCGGATCGAACCCAATTGCGGCTGCCCGGCGCCCGGGGGCTATGCGGCGAAGGCAGCCAGGATGCAGGCGCTCTGGCCAGAGCTGACGATTGTACCGGCCGGATCCGGTGAACGGTTGTGACCGGCGCGGAGATCGTGCTCCACGGTGTTGTGGCGGTAGCGGCCCTGCTGCAGGGGATCACCGGGATCGGCTTCGCGCTGTTGGCCGGACCGGTGATCCTGATCCTGCGGGACGATGCGGCCTCGCTCCAGATCATCTCCATGCTGACGCTGGCGATCGCGCTGATGCTGATGCCGGTCGTCCACACCCATGTGGATCGGCGTCTCTTTTTCCGGATTGCGCTGGCGGCGATCATTGCAATGCCGTTGGGACTGGCTCTCTACGCTACCGCAGATGTGGCGGCGCTCAAGCTCGGGGCAGGGGGCTTGCTTGCGGCGCTTCTGGCGGTCACGCATCTCGGGGGTGCACAATGGGTTCCCCGCGGCCGAGGAACAGCCCTTGCTGCTGGAGGCGTTGCTGGGATCACGGGAGGCGCCCTTGCCATGATCGGACCGCCGGTCTCGCTTTATCTCACCGCCAGTGGGCGAGCTAAGAACACAGCCCGGGCGACGGTTCTTGCGGTCTTCGTGCCCTGCTACCTGGTGCTGATCGCCGGACAGGCGGTCGCTACCGGTTTTGCGTCCGCGACGCTGATCGACGCCGCCACCTTCCTGCCGGCGCTTGCCTTGGGTACGGTGGGTGGCCACCTCGCGGCGGGGCGGGTCAGCGAACGCCTGTTCCGACAGGTGGTAACAGTGTTTCTGGTGGCGACCACGGTTGCCTTGATCTTAGACGGGAGCGGGCTGCTGAGCCCTGGGAGTGCGACATGACCGATACGGCCCTTGGGTGTCTCGATGCGTTGCCGCGGACCTGTCTCTATCCCGACCCGACCCCCATCGAGCGTCTGGAGCGGTTGAGCGCGGCGAACGCAGGCGCTGCGATTTGGGTGAAGCGCGACGATGCCCATCCTCTGGCCTTTGGCGGCAACAAGGTACGCCAGCTCGAGTTCTCCTTTGGCAAGGCGCAGGCAGAGGGTGCGGACACCGTGCTGATCACCGGTGCCGTGCAGTCGAACTACTGTCGGCTTGCGGCGGCCTATGCAGCGCGCCTCGGCATGGACTGTCACATCCAGCATGAGGAGCGGGTCTCCGGGGTCTCGGGTCTTTACCGCCAGTCGGGCAATGTGCTGGTCGAGAAGCTGCTCGGTGCGCGTTTCCACAGCTTCCATGTCGGCGAGGACGAGAGCGGTGCCGATCGCGCGCTGGAAGAGCTAGCGGCTAAGCTGCGGGCCGAAGGGCGCAAGCCCTATGTGATCCATCTCGGTCCGGGGCATCCGCCGCTTGGCGCGCTCGGCTATGTGGTTGCGGCGCGGGAACTGCTTGTTCAGATGGCGGAGCGCGGTCTGCGACCGGATCGCATAGTGGTGCCCTCCGGCAGCGGTGCGACCCATTCGGGGTTCCTGTTTGGCATGCGTGCCCTTGGCGACCGGACCCCCATCTCCGGGATTTGCGTGCGGCGGGCCGCATCCTTGCAACGGCCGCGGATCGCCGCCCGCTGCGCTGAGATCGCGGATTTGCTCGGCGTGAAGAATCCTGTCACTGAGGCCGATATCATCGTGAACGACCGCTTCCTCGGCCCTGGATACGGCATGCTCAACCTGCCGACCGAGCGGGCGATCCGGATGGCCGCGCGGACGGAGGCGATGATCCTCGATCCGGTCTACACCGGCAAATGCATGGCGGGCGTGCTGGCGGTCGCGGGCAATATGGCGCCCTCTGCGACGGTACTGTTCTTTCATACCGGCGGCACCCCCGGGATCTTCGCCTATGCCGACCAGATCGGGAGTATCGGCGAGCGGTCGCCCGAGATGACAAAGGTTTAATGTTCCGGTCAGGCGCTTCTCATGCGGAAGCTCCATCCTAAGGCTCGACCGGCTCTTCTCCGGAGCCACAGCTATGGAGATACGCATGACCCTTCCGTTCAAACCAACCTCGACGGTCACGCCTGTCCTCGCCGGGGTGGGCGTTGCGGCGGCCTTGATGTGGAGCGTCGAGGCCCATGCCCAGGACCCGAGCCTGCCCAATCTGATCGAGCGCGTGAGCCCCGCCGTGGTCACCGTGCTCGCCAGCAGCGAGGGCAGCGACCAGCCGTTCAACTTCCGCCGCCGGGGCGACAACCCCTTCGAGGAGTTCTTCCGCCGGTTCGGGGAGAATGACCGGTCCGGGCGCCGAGGACGGGCACCGCGCCAGGGGCTCGGCTCGGGCTTTGTCCTGGACCCGGAGGGCTACATCGTCACCAACCACCACGTAATCGAAGGCGCAGACTACGTCACCGTGCGCATCCCCGAGCTTGGAGAGGTGCAGGCCGAGATCGTAGGGACCGATCCTGCGACCGATCTCGCGCTGCTGCGGGTGGAGACCAACGACGCGCTGCCGAGCGTGACCCTTGGCAACAGCGATGCGGTGCGCGTCGGCGAAGACGTGGTGGCTGTCGGCAACCCCTTCGGTCTCGGCGGCACGGTCACGCGCGGCATCGTCTCGGCCACCCAGAGGGATATTCAGGCGGGCCCATATGTGGACTTCATCCAGACCGATGCCGCGATCAACCGGGGCAACTCCGGCGGACCGCTCTTCAACATGGACGGCGAGGTGATTGGGGTGAACTCCGCCATCTACTCGCCCAATGGCGGCTCGGTCGGCGTCGGTTTTGCCGTGGCCTCCAACATCGTCGCCGACGTCGTAGCCGACCTGCGGGATGACGGCGAGATCGAGCGCGGCTGGCTCGGTGTCTCGATCCAGCGGGTCACGCCGCCGATCGCCCAGGCACTTGGGCTCGATGCCGCGCGCGGGGCGCTTGTGGCCTCCGTGGTCGAGGACGGCCCCTCTGACGGGACGCTTGAGAGCGGCGATGTGATCCTCAGCTTTGCCGGTGATGCGGTGGAGACCAGCCGGGACCTTCCGAAGCTGGTGGGCCGTGCGCGCGCCGGGACGCCTGTGACGCTGGAAGTCCTCCGCGATGGCCGGGAGATCGAGCGCGAGATCACCATTGGCGTGTTGGAGCGCGACCGCCGCGCCTCCCTCGACCGAGACCGCAAGGGCCGCGATAGCGACACCCTCGGTGCGACGCTGGCGCGGCTCGATCCGGAGACGCGAGACCGCATGGGTCTCGATCCGGATCTGCGCGGAGCCGTCATCACGTCGGTCAAGCGGGGCGGGGCGGCGGACCGCTCGGGCCTCAGGGTCGGCGATGTGGTCTTGCGTGTCGGCAGCGATCTGGTCGAGAGCCCGCGCGATCTCAACCGGGTTCTCCGCAACGCCGGCGACAATGCGCTGATGCTGATCAACCGGCGCGGCTCCGAGATCTTCGTGGGCCTCAGCCTCGGCTGACCGCGCACCCTTGCAGGGCGGCCGCTGGGCCGCCCATATCAGGGCACGCCCCCGAGGAACCGGACGACCGTGAGCAGACGCATACTCTTGATCGAGGACGACGCCGAGATGGCGTCCTTCATTCTCCGCGGCTTTACCGAGGAGGGATATGCCGTCGTCCACACGCCCGACGGGCGCGACGGGCTGTACGAGGCAACCGGCGGCGCGTTCGACCTCCTGGTGCTCGATAGAATGCTGCCGGGATTGGACGGGCTCTCGATCCTGCGCTCCCTGCGGGCAGCGGGGATTACAACGCCTGTCCTGATGCTCACTGCCATGAGTGCCGTCGATTCACGGGTCGAAGGGTTGCGAGCCGGGGCGGACGACTACCTCGTCAAACCGTTCTCCTATGAGGAACTGTCGGCGCGGGCCCATGCGCTCCTGCGCCGCCCCGCTGCGGTTCAGGAGGAGACCCGCCTCACATGCGGCGATCTGGAGCTCGATCTGATTGCCCGCACCGCCCGGCGCGGGGACCGGGAGATCCCCCTGCAGCCCCGAGAGTTCCAGATGCTGGAGTATCTCATGCGCCGCAAAGGGCGCGTGGTGACCCGCACCATGCTGCTATCCGGCGTTTGGGACTACCACTTCGATCCTCAGACTAATGTCATCGACGTTCATATCAGCCGACTTCGCAAGAAGATCGACGCCGAGGGCGCGCCGCTGATCCGAACCGTGCGCGGGGCCGGCTATATGCTCAGCGAGGCGGGATGATCCGCCTTGTCCGCAGCGCGACCGGGCGGCTGCTGGCGGCGCATCTGGCGCTCACGATCCTGATCACCACGGCGGTGCTCGGCACGCTCTATTGGCGCATGACGGGGCTGATTGAGACCGAGGTGCGCGAGGTTGTGGCAACCGAACTCGACGGGCTAGCGGACGACTATGGCCAAGGCGGAATGCTGGGTCTTGCGCGAGCGATCGAGCGGCGTCTGGCCACCGCGGCACAGCGGGATGCGGTCTATCTGCTGACCGACCGGTTCGGGCGGCCGCTTGCCGGCAATCTCCAGGCCTGGCCACCCACCGTGCCCCCCGCGGCGGGCTGGGTCAGTCTCTCACTCTATCGGACGGACCGGGACCGCGTCGCCGAGGTCGAGGGGCTCGTGGTCGGTTTGGCCGGGGGCGAGCGTCTGTTGGTCGGGCGCGACGCCGACGCGCGACGCTTGCTTGAGCAGGTCATGCTGTCGGCCGGAGCGGTGGCGCTCGGAGCCGCTCTCGTCCTCGGTCTGCTCGCGGGCTGGCTGCTCAGCCGGTTTGTGCTGAGCCGCATCGGGGAGATTCAGCGCACCGCGGGTGAGATCGTAGAGGGTGATCTCGCCCGCCGTGTGCCCATGCGAGGATCGGGCGACGAATTCGATCGGATGGCCGGCACGCTGAACGCGATGCTCGATCGCAACGAAGCGTTGGTCGACAGCCTGCGGACTGTGACTGACAGCCTCGCGCACGATCTTCGCAGCCCCTTGACCCGCCTTCGTGCGATCACCGAGGAACTGGCCGCTCCCGATCAGGCGCCGGAACGCAGGGCAGACCTCGCAGCGCGGGCAACCGCTGAGGCGGACGGTGTGCTCTCCACCTTCTCTTCGCTGATCGAGATCGCCCGGGCCGAGGCTGGGCTCGGGCGAGAGGCCTTTCAAACCGTGGACCTTGCGGAAATGGCAGATGAAATCGGCGCGCTCTATGCCCCTGCCGCAACGGAGGCCGGGGTCGCCCTTGCGGTTGATGCCGAGGCCGTATGCGTCTCCGCCCACAGACAGCTTCTGGCCCAGGCCTTGGCAAACCTAGTGCACAACGCGCTGCGCTATGCCCCCACTGGAAGCACGGTACGGATAGCGACCGGCGCGATGCCGCAGCCCTGGATCAGCGTCGAGGACCATGGGCCCGGCATTCCTCAGGCCGAGCGGACGCGCGTGCTCGGGCGGTTCGTCACCCTTGACCCGAGCAGAGGTGAGGGCAGCGGGCTCGGTCTCGCTCTCGTGATTGCTTTTGCCAAGCTCCACGGCGGCAGCCTTACTCTCGGCGACGCCGCGCCGGAGCAGACCCAGCCCGGTCTCTCGGCCCGTATCACGTTGCGTTCGGCCGACCCGTAACAGAGCGCACCGAACGCGCGCTGGCGTCGGCCGGACTTCAGAACAGTCAGCGCTGACCAAGCCTCGCCGACGACTGGTCCGGTTTGGCGATCCCGATGATGGGCAGGAGAATTCTCGTGGGCGAAGACGTGCTCGACCGCCGCACGGATCGCGGACATCTGCGCGGTCGCCCGCGCGGCGTGCCTGGGCATCGGCTTGCCCGCCGGCTTGCGACGGTGGATGCGGCCGACCATCAGGCGCTTCGCCAACCAGGCCTTGTTGCGCTGTGAGCGGTATGTAGTATCGGTCCGGACCTCCGAGCCGGTGTTCTCCCGGCTGACGAGGCGCTGGAGTTGCCGGCCGTCGGCGGCCGAGGGCGCGGTGACGGCGCTTTCGCGAACAACGGTGCGAAGCGGCGCATGGAAGCGTGGAAGCGTCGGTCGCCGCGGTGGCTCGCCGGCACCATCTCAATGCCAACCTGCTTCACGCCTGGATGTGTGGTCCTCAGTTTGCAGAGGTGGCTTCCGGGCCGACGCTTCTGCCGGTCGAGATTGTCGACGGAACCCAAGGGGAAGAGCAGGCGGTGGGGCGGCATTGACACCTCGAAGCCCGATCGATATCGAGGGCCCTGCGGTCGGCGAATCCGGTGCGATGACACGGTCGACGAGGACGCGTTGGTCCGCGTGCTGTCGGCCATTCGGCGGCCGTCATGATCCCGATGGCGGCGAACACCAAGGTTGGGCTGGCGACCAGGGTCACGGACATGCGAAAGGGGTTCAACGGTCTCTTCGCGCTGACTGAGAGCGTGCTGCGCCTGGACCCGTTCTCCGGGCATCGCCGGCACCGGTTCGGCGCCAGATCCGAGACCCTGGAGCAGCTCGAACTCACTCTCGAGGAGGCCGAGATTGGCGTGGCGTCCGCGGACAAAGCGGCCCCGGCGAGCGAGACCTCTCAGCCG
>JBCBYB010000017.1:0-90573 GCA_039816045.1 Pseudomonadota bacterium | reverse complement strand
GCCACGCTGAAGCTCTGCGCGCTCCCGCCCGCCCCCACCCCCCCCACCTCCTTGTGAGACGCTTTGCGTCTCACAAGGTGGTGGCGGGGGTGGGGGCGGGCGGGAGCGCAGGGGATTGCGCCGGAGGCGCAGACCCCTGGGCAGAGCCCTGCCGCGAAGCGGGCGGGGCCACAATCGGGGCGACCCGCGTCAGCGCCGGCCGATCGAGCTGTAGTCAAACCCGGCGGCGCGGGCATCCTCCGGCGCGTAGATGTTGCGCAAGTCCACCATGATGTTGCCGCGCATATTCTGACGGAGCCGCGTCAGGTCCAGCGCCCGGAACTGATTCCACTCGGTGATGATCACGAGCGCGTCCGCCTCTGCCGCCGCGCGGTAGGGGTCGTCTTCCCAAACCGCCCCGGGCAGCAGGGCCTCGCCCTCCTTTTGGCCTTCGGGATCGCAGAGGCGCAGCTCTGCGCCCGCGCCGATGAGGGCCGGCACGATCACCAGCGACGGCGCATCGCGCATATCGTCGGTGTTCGGTTTGAACGTGACGCCCAGCACGGCGATGCGCTTGCCTGCCACATGGTCGTTCATCGCTTGGACGATCCGTTCGGCCATCGCGCGTTTGCGGGCCTCGTTCACATCCATCACGGTCTCGACGATGCGAACGGGTGCGCCCGCCTCACGCCCGGTCCGCGCAAAGGCCGCGGTGTCCTTCGGGAAGCAGGAGCCGCCATACCCCGGTCCGGGATGCAGAAACTTCGAGCCGATCCGGCCGTCGAGCCCGATCCCCTTGGCCACGTGCTGGACGTCTGCGCCCGTGCGCTCGCAAAGATCTGCGACTTCGTTGATGAAGGTGATCTTGACCGCGAGGAACGCGTTGGCCGCATATTTGATCATCTCCGCGCTCTCGAGATCCGTGAAGAGCATCGGCGTCTCGCGCAGGTTCAAGGGGCGGTAGATTTCGGAGAGCATCTCGCGGGCCCGCTCGCTCTCGACCCCGCAGACCACCCGGTCGGGGCGCATAAAGTCCTCGATCGCCGCCCCCTCGCGCAGAAACTCCGGGTTGGAGGCGATGTCGAACTCGGCCTCCGGCGCGGCTGTGCGAATCGCCTCGCCCACAGCGCGGTTCGTTCCGACCGGCACCGTGGATTTCGTCACGACCAGCGTGTGGCCCTTGAGGTGCTCGGCGATCTCTTCGGCCGCCGCGAACACGTAAGTGAGATCCGCATGGCCGTCGCCGCGGCGGGTTGGCGTGCCGACCGCGATGAACACGGCCTCCGCCTGCGCCACCGCCTCGGCAAGATCCGTCGTGAAGGAGAGCCGCCCGGCGCTCACATTGCGCGCGACCAGCGCGTCGAGCCCGGGCTCGAAGATCGGCATCCGCCCGGCCTCAAGCGCTGTGATCTTCTCGGCGGCCTTGTCGACGCAAACCACCTCATGGCCGAAATCCGACAGGCACGCCCCGGAGACGAGCCCCACATAGCCCGCCCCGATCATCACGATGCGCATGGCTTGCCCTCCTTTGGTCTATTGGACGGCACCGACCCCGGGCAGGGACAGCGCCTTGACCATCTCGCGCACCTCTTGGCGCGCGGCGATATGGCTGAGCGTGAGGCTTATCATCCCGCCCTGTTTCAGGTCGAGCAGCGTCAGCCCATTCAGAAAAAGTTCGCGAAAGATCACCCGTTCGGAGAAGCCGGGAACGACCCGGAACCCAATGCGTTTCGAGAGATCGGTGAGCACGCTGCTCACCCGGCGCTTGTTGCGGCTGTCGAGCGTGGCCATGCGGTTGCGCAACACCACCCAGTCCGAGGGCGGACGGCGCTCGGCGGCGCGGCGCTGGCGGGCGGCCCAGACCATCTCGGAGTAGACAGAGGGTCCGAGCACCTTGCCTGTGCCCGGATCGACCCGGCCGAGCAGGTCGAAATCCACCATGCTGTCGTTGATGGGCGTGATCAGCGTGTCCGCGGCCGCGTGGGCCGCCTGGGTGAGCGCGCTCACGGCCCCCGGCGTGTCGATGATGATGAAGTCGCAGTCCTGAGAGAGATCGTCGATCGCGGCGTCGAGCCTGCGCCGGTCCTCTTCATGGGCCTGAACCCGGTCCTGGGCGTCTGAGCGGCTGATCGTGACCTGGCGCGGCATCAGCAGCGCGGCCCCCAGGCGGTCGCCATAGCCTGCGCGGTTCTCAAGATAGCGGAAGAAGCTTTTTTGGCGGAGATCCAGGTCCAGTGCGCCGACCCGTTTGCCGTCACGCAGCAGGCCTATGAGAAGGTGCATGGCGGTCGTGGACTTGCCCGAGCCACCCTTCTCGTTGCCGAGCACGATCACATGCGCACGCACGCTCACCGCTCGGCCACCCCTCGTCTCTCACCCACAGGAGCCCGGCGCGCGGCCGGGCGGTGCTCAGAAGCCGAAGCCTTCAAACTTCTTCTTAAAGCGCGACACGCGGCCGCCGGTGTCCATCAGCCGCTGGTTTCCGCCGGTCCAGGCCGGATGCACGCTCGGGTCCACATCGAGCGACAGCGTGTCGCCCTCGGCACCATAGGTCGAACGCATCTGAATGATGTCGCCATTGGTCAGCTTGACGTCGATGAGGTGGTACTCGGGATGGATCTCGGCTTTCATCGCTCGGGCTTTCGCTTGGTCTGCGGCAAGCGCCGTGCGCGCCGCTTCGCATGAATTCGGAACCGGCGTCATATGGGAAAATGGCTTCGCGCGCAACCCCGTAGGCACGGCCCGCGCGCCGCATTGTAGAGGTCTTATCCTCGCGATATACGAATTCCGCATTGTTACAACAGGAGTCGATTCATGCGCATGATGATTTTCGTTTTGGCAGGCGCGCTGATGACAGCGGCGTCGGCCCAGGATCTGGATGGTGGGCTGGTCGAGGAGATCCTGGGAGAGCGGTTTCCGGGTGCCAAGATCGGGCACAGTTCCACCCGCAACTATGACGAGTTCACGATGTACGGCGCGCCCTTTGAGGGCAACAAGCCGACCGAGGTGATTGCGGCAGAGGGCCGTCTCGGCGAGCTGATCGTCGAGGTTGGCGATGACCGGAGCGTGCTCGAGGTGCATCGCGCCTATGAGAAGGCGCTGAAAGCAGCAGGGTTCGAGGAAGTCTTTGCCTGCAAGAGCAACGATTGCGGGGTCGATCTGGCTTGGTGGATGTCCAAGGATCGCAAGCTTCGGATCGCGACGAACAAGCCCGACCAGCGCTATACGTCGTTTCAGCGGCTGGGCGCTGGCAGCGCCGAGTATTTCGAACTGGTCTCCACGAAATGGCGCCACAACAGGCCCGAGATGCGGCTCGTGACCGTGGCGCTGACCGCGGTTCAGACCGAGGCCGAGGAGACCGAGCTGGCGATCCTCGACGCGTCCGCGATCGCTGCGGCCATTGCCGAGGGGGGCACAGCGGCCATCTATGGCATCGAGTTCGCCACCGATTCGGCGGAATTGTTGCCGGCGTCAGATCCGGTGATTGCCGAGATGGCCGGCTATATGCAGGCCAACCCCGGGGCCGAGATCTTGCTGGTCGGGCACACCGACAGCGTTGGCGCGCTCGATTACAACATGGGGCTGTCGCAGCGCCGGGCCGAGTCGGTGCGCGCCGCTTTGGTGCAACGCCACGGCATCGCGCCCGGCCGGCTCGGGGCACATGGGGTGGGTTTCCTCGCCCCCGCCGCCAGCAATGACAGCGAGGGTGGACGCGCCGCCAACCGGCGGGTGGAGATGGTGCGCCGCTGAGGCGCACCCTTCGTCGCTCAGATATTGTTGTAGTCGTTGAACTTGCTGCGGGCGGCGTTGGCATGCCGCTGCAGCTTCCCGAGCGAGGTGAGCTTCACGTATTGCACGTCCTGCAGGCGCGAGAGGATGCTGACCTGGCGCAGCGAGGAGGCCTTCTCGCTCTGCTCCTTCAGTTTCTTCTCGAGCGCGTTGAGGTCACGCTTGCTCCGTTTGATGAGGTCCTCGGTCTTGCGGATATGGGGGGTCAGCAGCCCGCGGACCCGCTTGGCGCCGGCGAGGAAATCCATGCTGGCCCGCTCGAAATTATCCCAGTCGCCGCCGTAAGCCGGGGGCTTCGGCTTGTCCGGGATCTGGCGGAGCAGGCGCTTGCCCTCGTCGCGCATGTTGTCGAGGTTGGATTTGATCTCGGTGATCGTCTTCTGCAGATCGCGGTCGCGGCTCCATATCTTGCCCGCCTGGTAGAGCAGCTTGAAATGGTGGGAGTGGTAATTGGCGATGGCCGGGCCGAAGCGACCAAGTGATTTCTCAAAGGCTGTCTTTGCAGCCCACAACATAACGGTCTCGGTGGTCGAAAGTCCCATTTGAATGTCCTCTTCAATATTTTGGTTCCATTAGGACGGACCTGTGTGCCCGCCTGTGGCGCGCAATAGATGACCGCCGCGGGCTGCTGCTGCAATCCGCCTTCGAGGTTCAATTGTTTCAGGGTTTGCCGCTCTATTTCGGTGGGTCTTTAGGCTCGGCTTTCCCGAGCCAGAACAGCACCGGCAGGGCGATCACGGGCGTTGCGATCACGGAGGCGACGAAGCAGGTCAGCGGATTGCGCCCTTGGGCGTGACCGAGCCAGGCCGCCAGCGCCGAGCCGCCGAACCAGACGGCATAGAAGATGAGATCCGGCGTGCTCACGCGCCCTCAGGTCAGCCGGTAGTGGGCCTCATAGATCGGGCCGAGGGTCTCTTCGCCGAAGAGCGAGCTGACCGAGGTGTCCTTGCTCACGTTCACGATGGCCTGGGCGAACAGCGGCGCGATCGAGACGGCGCGGATGTTGGGCGCCTTCTTCACCGCCTCGGTCGGCTCGATCGAATCGGTGATCACGAGGCTCGCCATGGCCGACGAGGTGACGCGCTCGACCGCCGGTCCCGAGAGCACGCCGTGCGAGATGTAGGCATGGACCTCGTCCGCACCTTCGTCCTTCAAGAGCTCCGCCGCCTTGCAGAGCGTGCCCGCCGTGTCGGCGATGTCGTCCACGATCACGCAGGTGCGGCCCTTGACCTCGCCGATCAGGGTCATCGCCTCGACCTCGCCGGCCCGGGCGCGGCGCTTGTCGACGATGGCGAGACCAGCATCGAGCCGTTTCGCCAGATCGCGCGCGCGGACCACGCCCCCGACATCCGGGCTCACCACGGTCAGGTTATCGCGGTCGCCGAGGTGGTGCTTGATGTCCAGTGCAAAGACCGGCGCCGCATAGAGGTTGTCGACGGGCACGTCGAAGAAGCCCTGGATCTGCCCGGCGTGGAGATCCATCGTCAGCACGCGGTCGATACCGGCCCCTGCGATCATATTGGCCACCAGTTTCGCCGTGATGGGCGTGCGAGCCGACGTCCGCCGGTCCTGTCGGGCATAGCCGAAATAGGGCATCACCGCGGTGATCCGGTGCGCCGAGGAGCGCCGCAACGCATCCGTGATGATCAGCAGCTCCATCAGGTTGTCGTTCGCCGGCTTCGAGGTCGACTGCAGGATGAAGACGTCCTCACCGCGCACATTGTCGTGGATCTCGACGAAGATCTCGCTGTCGTTGAAGCGCTCGACCCGGGCTGAGGTCAGGCCGAAGCTGCCTCCCTGGTGCACGGCGATTCTGCGGGCAATGGCGTCGCCGAGCGGTCGGTTCGCGTTCCCCGAGATGATTTTCATGGCATCAGCCGGTCGCATGACGGTCCCCTCGCTTGCCTCCGGTCGCGCTCTCTCTTGCACAAGCGCTCTGCGGCGGCAAGGTGGGAGCGGTTTGCAACGGAGGAAGCCCATGGCCCGGATCGACTATTACCTCTCGCTGATCAGCCCGTTCACCTATCTGGCGGGGATGCGCCTGGAGGAGGTGGCAAAACGGACGGGGGCGGAGATTGTCTATCGTCCGATGGACATCCTGACGCTCTTTGGCGCCACGGGAGGCGTGCCGGTGCCCCAGCGCCATCCCTCGCGCCAGGCGTACCGCTTGCAGGAATTGCGGCGCGGATCGGCTGCGGCGGGTCTGCCACTGACCGCCAAACCCGCACACTGGCCGACGGATGTTGGGCTGGCGTCGGCGGCGGTGATGGTGGCGGCGGATCGCGGGGCGGAGGCCGGGCGGCTGGCGCACGGGCTTTTGGCGGCCTGTTGGGCAGAGGAGAAGGACATCGCAGACCCCGCCGTGGTGGCTGAGAAGCTCGCCGAGGTTGGGTTGGACATGGCCGCGATGGTTGCGGAGATCGAGGCGGCACGGCCGCGGCTTGCAGAGAACACTGAGGCGGCGATCGCAGCGGGCGTGTTTGGTGCGCCCTTCTATGTGGTTGGCGAAGAACTCTTCTGGGGCAGCGACCGGCTCGAGGCGTTAGAGGCGCATCTGAGGGGGTGAGAGTTGCGACCTCGCCCGGCGCCCTGACGGGCGCAGGGCTCGCTGACGCTCCCGCCCGCCACCACCCCCGCCGCCTCCCTGCGCGTGCCGCGCAGGATGGCGGCGCGGCTGGGGCGGGGTTTTGGCGTTACGGCCGGGGTGCGAAGTACTCCTCGGCGGTGACGAAGCCGGCGAGGCGTGCAGCCTCGGACCAAGGTTTTTGGCCCTCGAACCGACCGACCAGCAGCACCGTGTCGCCGGGCAGGCGGCGCAGGCCCGTGACGGCGCGGATCGCCTTGCCGGCCTTCGCCGCGGTGCAGGGCTGCGCGGGCAGGGGGCCTGCGGCCTCGAAGTACAGCGGGTCGAGCCACAACCCCTCGACCGGGACACCGCGCCCGGCCAAGAGCAGCCGCTCCGCCGGCCCCTCGAGGGCCAGCAGATGGGCGGCCTCGGCGTCGCGCACGCGCCCCCAGCGCAATCCGAGGGCGGCGCCGGTGAACAGCAGCGCTGCAAGGTCCCGCCCCGTGCCAAGCCGCACGGCGGCGTAACGGGGATAGCTGAGCCCGAGTGCCGCCGCGCGCTTCACATGGCGTTTGACCAGTTCGAGTGGTGCTTTCGGCAGCCCGTCCCGCTTCGCGCGCGTCCAGCAATAGGTCCGCCAGCGGCGGCCTGGCTCCAGACTGGGGCCTGCGTTGTGGCCCATCCCCGGTGCGGTCATCTCCGATCTCCTTGTCCCGGACATCAGTCCGCGTCTCCGGCCTTTGGTGTGCGCCGCTCTGCCCGCAGCTTTTGTGCCTCGCGCACGAGATCGAGCGTGTACGCGGCGAGCGCTTCGAGCTCGGTCGCCATGCCCGCGCTGTCGCGCGCCTCGAGCCGCTCCGCGATGGCCCGGTGCCGCACCAGGATCGCAGCCCGGTCCCGCATCCGGTAGCTCAGCATGTTCAGGAGCGGCTGCACCGCCTCGACCGCGCCTGCCAGATGGAGCGCCAGCAGCGGATTGTCCGTCGCCTCGCCAAGCACCCGGTGAAAGCGCACATCGCTCGCGCAGAACGCCCGGTCGTCGGTGTCCGGCGCTTCGGCGAAGGCGATCTCCGCCTGGAGTGCAGCCAAATGCGCCTCGCGTCGTCGCGCGCAGGCGAGCGGCGCGCAGGCGAGCAGCAATGTCAGCCGCGCTTCGGCCAGGGGTTCCGCTTCGATCGGCGTGGTGCTCACGAGAAGCGTGGTGGTGGCGGCGAGCTGCTCGCGCGCTTCCTCCCAGCCCACGCGGTTCACGAAGGTGCCACCCGCCGCCCCGCGCCGTGTCCGGATCAGGTTCTGCGCGGCCAGCCGTTTCAGCGCCTCGCGCAGTGTCGGCCGCGAGACGCCGAAGCGTTGCGCGAGCTCCTGTTCGCCGGGCAGGCGCGCATCCGGCCCCAGGCTGCCCTCCAGGATCAGCGCCCGCAGCGCCTCCGCGATGCTTTCGCTGGCTGGGGCGCCGCGGTTGTCGGGTTCGGCGCTGTTCATTTCAAACCTCCAATGGGCGACCGCTTGCCAAGCGCGCATTTGTTAGACAATTATCGCCCCGCCCGCCACACCCGGCGCGGCCAGGGCCACAACACCGCAAGACCGCAGGAACCGCAAGGGAGGATGCCATGGGCTTTCGCGCGCTCGTCGTCACCAAGGCCGAAGACGGCACGATCAGCCAAGCCATCGAAGAGCTGTCCGACGATCAGCTGCCGGAGGCGCCGGGCGAGAGCGTCACGGTCGCGGTCGAGCACACCACACTGAACTACAAGGACGGGCTCTGCCTGACCGGCGGCGGGGGCCTTGTGCGCAATTACCCCCATGTGCCGGGGGTTGATTTTGCGGGCACGGTGCTCTCCTCCGAGGTGCCGGATTTCGCGTCGGGCGACAAGGTGGTGCTGACCGGATGGCGCGTGGGCGAGGTCTGGTGGGGCGGCTATGCCGAGCGCGCGCGCGTGAAGGGCGGCTGGCTGACGCGTCTGCCCGAGGGGATCACGACGCGCCAGGCGATGGCGGTCGGCACGGCGGGCTTCACGGCGATGCTGGCGGTGATGGCGCTTGAGGACCACGGGCTCAGCCCCGATGACGGCCCGGTCCTGGTGACCGGGGCGGCGGGTGGCGTCGGCTCGGTGGCGACGGCGATCCTCTCGCAAGCAGGCTATGAGGTGGCCGCGGTCACCGGACGCCCCGAGACGGCGGACTATCTCATGAGCCTCGGCGCGACTACGATCGTGCCGCGCGAGGAACTGGCGGAGACCACCAAGCGCCCGCTCGAGAAAGAGACCTGGGCGGGCTGTGTCGATGCGGTGGGCGGCGCGATGCTGGCCCGTGTGCTCGGCCAGATGAAATATGGCTGCTCGGTCGCAGCGGTGGGTCTCGCGGGCGGCGCCGCACTGCCAGCGACGGTCATCCCGTTCCTGCTGCGCGGTGTGAACCTCCTCGGCATCGACAGCGTGATGCGTCCGGCGCAGGACCGCGTCGTCGCCTGGCAGCGGATCGCGCGGGATCTGCCGATGGACAAGCTCGAGAGCATGATCCAGCCGGCGAGCCTCGAGGATCTGCCGGAGCTCGGGTCCGCGATCCTCAAGGGCGTGGTCAAGGGCCGCGTGGTCGTCGATCTCTGACCCGGCGCCCGGCCGTCGCCCATGGCTTGACCGTGGGCGGCCGGACACCTATCCGGACAGGGCCCGCGCCGCGGGCTGCCGATGCACACACTCGCGCACCGGCTCGGCTGGAAGACCTGCCAGGAGAGGATCCGCTCCGATCCCGGCGGGATCGCCGAGACCGGGGCACTGAATGCGGAGATATCGGCCATGACCACGCCAACCCCTCAGATCGATCTCGCCCATGTGCGGGCGCAGTTCCCGGCCTTCAGCGACCCTGCCCTCGATGGCTGGGGGTTCTTCGAGAACGCGGGTGGCTCCTATCCCAGCCGCCAGACGGTGGAGCGCCTGACCCACTTCTACACCCACACTAAGATGCAGCCCTATGCGCCCTATCCAGCCTCGGAGCAGGGCGGGGCCGCGATGGATGAGGGACAGGCACGGCTTGCCGCCGCCCTCGGGGTTGGGCTCGATTGGCTGCATGTCGGGCCGTCGACCACCCAGAACGTCTATGTGCTTTCTCGGGCCATGCGGCGCTCGCTCCGGCCGGGTGACGAGATCGTGGTGACCGACCAGGACCACGAGGCCAACACCGGCGCATGGCGTCGGCTTGAGGAAGCGGGGGCCATCATACGGGTGTGGCAGGTCGATCCCGACACCGGGCATCTCGACCTGGGCGCGCTCGATGGGCTGCTCTCCGAGCGGACCCGGCTGCTCGCCTTCCCGCACTGCTCGAACATCGTCGGCGAGATCAACCCGGTCGCCGAGATCACCGCCAAGGCGCGGGCTGCGGGGGCGATCACGGTGGTGGACGGGGTGTCCTATGCGCCCCACGGGCTGCCCGATGTGCAGGCGCTTGGGGCGGATGTCTATCTCTTCTCGGCCTACAAGACCTATGGCCCGCACCAGGGGATCATGGTGGCGCGCCCCGAGGTGGTGGAGGCGCTGCCCGCCGAGGGGCACGGGTTCAACGCGGGTTCGGTGACCAAGCGGCTGACGCCTGCGGGGCCGGACCACGCGCAGGTGGCCGCCCTTGCCGGCATGATCGACTATTTCGATGCGCTCGACCGGCACCATTTCGGCGACGAGGCGACGCCCAGGGCGCGGATGGAGCGTGTCTCGACGATGATGCGCGCGCAGGAGATTGCGGTCGCGGCACCGTTGCTGGAGTGGATCCGCGGGCGCAACGATCTCCGCCTTTTGGGCCCCTCCGATCCAGTGGCGCGGGCGCCCACGGTCGCGGTTGTGCATAAGCGCCCGGGGGAGGCGCTGGCCGCCGATCTCGCCCAGCACAAGGTGATGGCGGGTGGCGGCGACTTCTACGCCCCACGGGTGATCCGCGGCATGGGCGAGGACCCGGACCACGGCGTGCTGCGGCTCTCCTTCCTGCACTATACCAGCCGCGAAGAGATCGACCGATTGATCGCAGCCCTCGACCAGGTGCTCTGAGGCCCCATGCGCATCGTCGGCGGGCGGTTCAAAGGACGGCGGCTCTCGGCGCCCGGTGAGGCGGGGGGCGGGGCGGCCCATCTCCGCCCGACCTCTGACCGGGTGCGCGAGGCGCTGTTCAACCTGCTGGCACACGGGCCTTACGACGGCCTGCCGGAGGGTGCGCGGGTCTTGGATTTGTTTGCCGGCACCGGCGCGCTGGGGCTGGAGGCGCTCTCGCGTGGAGCGGTGCGGGCGGTTTTCATCGACGACTTCGCCACCGCCCGGGGGCTGATCCGCGAGAACATCGAACGCCTCGGAGTGATCGGCGAGACCAAGATCTGGCGGCGCGATGCGACCCGCCTCGGACCCTGCCGAGGGGAGCCGTTCGGGCTGATCTTCGCCGATCCGCCTTACCGCTCGGGCCTCGGGGAGGCGGCGTTGGCCTCGGCTCGTGCGGGTGGCTGGATCGCACCGGATGCACTGGTGGTGCTGGAGCTCGCTGCCGACGAGACGCCGCCTGCGCTGCCGTGGCTCGACGTTGAGGACACCCGCCGCTATGGGGAGAGCCAGATCATGCTGGGCTGGGCGCGGGAGGGATGACATGAAGATCGGAGCGGACACACCGGCGGTGGTCACGGGCGGCGCAAGCGGGCTCGGCGAGGCCTGCGTCAGGCGTCTGCGGGCAGCCGGCGCCCCCGTGGCGATCTTCGACCGCGATCTCGACCGGGGCCAGGCGCTGGCGGCGGAGATCGGCGCGCTGGCCGTCTCTTGCGACGTGACCTCCGAGGCGAGCGTCACTTCGGCGTTGGCGGAGGCCGCGGAGGCGCACGGCCCGGCGCGGATCGCGGTTTCCTGTGCCGGGATCGCACCGGCGGCGAAGGTGGCGGGGCGCAAAGGCGCGCACCCGATGGACCTCTTCCAGACAGTGATCGACGTGAACCTCGTAGGCACCATGCGCGTCATGGCCCATGCGACCCAGGCGATGCGGGAGCTGGCGCCGCTCGACGGTGATGGCTGTCGCGGTGCGATCGTGAACACGGCCTCGGTCGCAGCTTATGAAGGGCAGATGGGCCAGACCGCCTATGCCGCCTCCAAGGGTGGTGTCGCGGCACTCACCCTGCCCGCGGCGCGGGATCTGGCCGGCGACGGCATCCGCGTGACGGCCATCGCGCCGGGGATCTTCGGCACGCCCATGGTCGCGGGCCTTCCGGAAGAGGTGCAGCACAGCCTCGCCCAGCAGGTGCCCTTCCCCGTGCGCCTTGGCGACCCGGCGGAGTTCGCCAAGCTTGCGGTGTTCCTGATCGAGACCGGCTACATGAACGGATCGGTCGTGCGCCTCGACGGTGCCATCCGCATGGGCGCGCGGTAACGCGCCGCAGGGCTTCCAAGTTTTTTTCCGTGACGGATCTGGCAAGCGCCGGACACAATCGCTACGTGACAGACACATTATTTTGAACAGGAAATCACGATGTCAAAGATCAACGGATCGGAGGTGAAAGCCCTCCTCAAGAAGTTCAAGGACTCCGGCAACTCCATGGGGTATGCGTTCGGTCTCGGCGCCAAACCCGAGGATGCGGTGTTCAACATCCACAAGAGCAAGAAGGCGAACATGCTCTTGACGGAGCTGAAATCCGACAAGGAGCTCAAGAAAATCGGCTGCGGCACCATCGTGGTGAAGGGCACTGAAATCCACATCACCCAGACCAAGAAGGTCTCGGGGATCGAGCGCATTCTGCCCAAAGCGCTCAAGGCGGCAGGTGTGAAGTACACCGTCCAGATCGCGGCCGGCGGCGATGGCGACAGCCCAGAGGCCAAGGCCGAAGAGGAACAGGTCAACAAAGAGATCGATGCCCTCGAAAAGGAGATCGACGATCTTCTGAAGCAGGTCGCGTAACCCTTTCCCCTTTTCAGACGAAGATTTTAGGAGACACCCATGGGTGATGCTGCACAAAAGAAATGGGCGGCCCTCGATGCCAAGATCACCGAGGCGCTCAAGAAGTTCAACGAGCTCGAAGCCAAGCTGAAGGCGAGCCCCATCCTCGCGAAATCCAGCGCTGGTGAGCGCATCAAGGCCAAGCAAAAGCAACTCTCCAACAAGGTGCTGGCGCTTCGCAAACAGATCTCCAAGCTGCAGAAGGACGGGATCTTCGACTTCACGGCCATCGGCGGCGAAGGGTTTGTCGAAGTCGACGGCGAGATGGCGATGGAGGTCAAGGCCGATACCTCCAACCTCGGCAAAGCCTTGCCGTGGGACAACAATAAATTCAAATCGGCTTTCTCAAAAAGTATCGAAGAGTGGGGCCAGAACGCGAAACTCGCCCTGTTAAAGGCCCGCGTCGATATGCTGAAAGCGGGCGACAAGAAGGGGCCGGCAGCGAAAGATGTCTTGGCTGTGCTTGACATCGTGACGGTTGCGGTGCCGAACCCGGCTCTCAAAAGCGCTGTCACGGTGATCAAGGCCCTCGCGACGCTTGGCACGGCCGCTTACAAGGCCTCGAAGATGTCAAAGGCGCCAAAGGTCATCGAGATCGCCGATGCGGCCATAGCTTATATTGAGGCGATCGAGAAAGGGCCCCACGACAAGGCGTTTGCTGAAGTTGTCAAGCAGATGAAGGCCATGGGGTATCAGGGCGACACGGTTTGGGAGAACGAGTTCCTGCCGGTCTGCGAGCAGTTTGCGAGTAAGAGCCTGAGCTCGCCGGACAAACTCGCCAAAAAGTTCCTGATCGAGTGCGTGAAAGCCACCGAAGACAGCAGCTGGGACTGGGATGGCGGCAAGGCCGGCTTTGCCGAGTGCTGGATGACCGGGGTCGGCGGCGACAGCCCAGAGCATTTCGGCAGCTTCGGCGGGCACCTCGACGATGTGCACGAAGGGCTCGTGACCGCGATCAAATCTGCTTACAAGGGCAAGCGTGTGATCGATCTGCCCGTTGAGATCCGTTTGACGCTGAAGACGCATATGGGCGCCTACAAGACCGTTGTGGAGCGCAAATCCACCGCGGAGGGCAATACGTCCTTCCGCATGACCAGCGGCACCCAGTCGATGTTCGATGCCTGGATGAAGGGCAAGTTCTACGAGAGCATGATGATCAACGACCTGAAGGTCGAGTGATCTGCCTGATGGCCCCGGCCCGACGTGGCCGGGGTTTTTCGTCTCCTGCTGGCGTCACACGGCGCCGGCATACTCCCCGCGGGCCGGGTAGCTTTTGGCAATCGCGAAATCGAGCGCGCCCACCAGTTCCGAGAAATGCGGCCGCACGAACGGCATTGTCTGAACCGAGCCGTAGTAGAGCGTCTGGTCTGGCGTCACCATGAACAACCCAGGCTCGGAGAACAGCGCCGGCTCCTCGATGCCGATCGAGGTAACGCCGCGCGAGGTCGAGATGTAGAGGCCCCATTCCTTCGCGACCGGCAACGGCAGGTCATAGGCGATGCGCAGTCCCTTGGCCCCGATCTTGTCGGCCATCTGCTGGGCGCGGTCCTCACCGTCCGAGGAGACGGCCACGGTGGTGACGCCGCGCTCGGCGAAATCGGCGGTGCGCTTCTCCAGCTCGGTCAGATAGGTCGCACAGATCGGGCAGTGCAGCCCGCGATAAAAGCAGACGACCGTTCCACGCTCCGAGCTTTCGGCTGCGAGGTCGCAGGTGCCGCCACCGAGCAGGGGCAGGGACAGATCGGGGGTCTTCTTGCGGGGCATCAGCATGGCGGGTTCCTCTGGGGTTGATTGCCGGATGGCAGAGAGATAATGGATCTTCATGCAAGAAAAATCCGAAAAACCTGACCCAGACACCGAAAATTCCGCTACTGAGCCCCGCCCTGATCGGCTCTCGTCGCTGATGGAGCGGTTTTCGCTCCGGGTCGGTGATGCGGCGGCAGTTGGGCGGCTTGCGGTGATCGGTGGCCCGGTGCCAGAGGCGCGGTTCTGGCCGCTTGGACAGCGGAGTTGCCCGGCGCTCGACGGAGCTCTGGTGCTCGGCGTGGATTGGGGCGGGGCGGAGAACCCTCTGCTGTCGGCGTTGCCGCAATGCGTTGTCCTCTCGGCCGAACAGGATGCCGAGACCGGCGCGCTCATCCACCTGATCCAAGCGGAGGCGGAGGCCGCCCGCTGCGGTGTCGAAGGGGTGTTGGCGCGGCTGACCGAGGTCCTTCTCATCCGCCTCCTGCGGGCTGAGATCGAACGCGGCGCCCAGGAGACGGGCTTGATCGGCGGGCTCGCTTGTCCCCGGATCTCGCGGGCGCTGGTGGCGATTCATGGCGTGCCGGGCCGAGCCTGGACCAACCGGGATCTCGCGGGAGAGGCCGGTCTCTCGCTCTCGCGCTTCACAGAGCTGTTCGCGGCCCGGGTCGGGGAGACGCCTAAGGCCTATCTGCGCCGCTGGCGCCTGACCCTGGCGCGGCAGCAGCTCGTCCGGGGTGCGCGGGTTGGCCGGGTCGCCCATGCGCTCGGTTATGGCAGCGCCGAGGCGCTGACCCGGGCGTTCCAGGCGCGCTATGGCGAGGCGCCGCGGGACTTGCGCATGGCGGCGGCCGCGGGCGAAGCGCTTTGAACCCGGCGGCAAAGGCGCTACACCCCCGGGCGGGGCATGGCGTCCGAACGACGACCACCTCACGCAGCTTCATAGGGGAAGAGAGATGATCGAGACCGGCGCAAAACTGCCCGAAGGCACGCTTTTCGAGATGACGGCGGACGGACCCGCCCAGGTTCCGACGGCCGACGTCTTTGCGGGCAAGAAAGTCGCGATGTTCGGCGTCCCGGGCGCCTTTACGCCAACCTGCGACAACACCCATGTCCCGAGCTTCATCGAGGCGATGGGCGCGCTCAAAGAGAAGGGTGTGGACAGCGTTGTCTGCCTCTCGGTCAACGATCCGTTTGTGATGGGGAAGTGGGGCGAGGCAACCGGCGCGTCTGAGGCCGGCATCCGGATGCTGGGCGATGCCTCCGGTGCCTTCGTGCAGGCGATGGGCCTCGATTTCTCGGCGGATGTGGTCGGGCTGCTCGGCCGGGCCAAGCGCTTTGCCGCCGTGGTCGATGACGGCACCGTGAGCGCGCTGGTGGTGGAAGACAATCCGGGCGAAGCAGAGGCGACCTCGGCACCGGCGTTGATGGCAGCGGCCGGTCTCTGACGATGGCACGCGGCGCCGGGCGAAACGCGGCCCGGCGCCTGTTGTCTCACCGCTTCAGCAGCCGGATCCCCGGAGCCGCCACGCGCTCGGGCGTGGTGCCGCTGCAGATGTTGGAGAGTTGCCCCGGCGTGTAGGCGTGCCCCGGATAGCCCACCCGTTGCATCTGCGCGATGCAGGGATGGCTGAAGAGAAGCTGGGTGTTGTTGTTGAGGATACGCCGCCCATCTGCGCCCAAGAGACTGACGATCAGGCGGCGAACATCCTGCGTCACCTGCGATCCAACATCCGGGAAGGCATTGCGAACGGCTGTCTTCATCTCCCGCTCGATCCTGTCCGCCCAGCTGCCGCCATGGGCATTCACCTTGTAAGCGGTTGAGTCGAACACCAGGGCGCCGTTTTCGAGACGGGGCAAAAGCCAGATATCGACTGTCATATCGTAGATCCGGCCATCCGCCTTGAGGCGTCCGCGCCCCTCATACTCGAACCTCAGATAGTCGCGATACTTGCGCCGCCACGGGTCGGCTTCGGGCTGGCAGGAGATGGCCTGGCACAGCTCGTGGCCAGTGCTCCAAATCATGCGCCCGCGGCGGATCTCGATCCGACCATTGTAAAACCGCGCACGTTGCCGGCGCACCAAGCCATGAACAGACGCAACCATCCCGTCGGCGATCAGGTTGGAGGGGATCAAATGGTTCTTGTCGAATTCGCCGAGCATGTCGATCATCGAGCCAGCCCGGTCGATCCGGGTGTCGCGGCTGCAGATCAGTGAGCCGACTTTGTCGCGCATCGCTTTGCCGAGGATGATCGTGCAGGTGTTGCCGCGTCTACACTGAATGGCTTGGAATTCGTCGTCGAAATTGTCGCCCCGGTAGAGATAGAGGCTCATATCCGTCCCTTGGGCCCGCACCTCGACGCGGGCCGCGTTCTTGTAGATGACCGGCTCGCCGGATTTCAGCTCGGCTCCGGTGAAGCGCCGGCTGTAGTTTCCCCAGGAGTAGCCGAGCGCGCGGTCCGGCATGTTGAAATTGGCATTCCGTGTCCCCCCGCCCGGGTGTTCCCAGAACCGGCAGCCGTCCTGGGCGGCGGCAAGTGCGGGCATCAGGGCGAGGATGGCGAGCACCGGCAGCAAACGGACGACGCCGCCGCGCAGGGGCCGCAGCCGAAATATCGTGTGGGTCATGTCGTACTCTCTGTGCAGTCGGTTGACGGCACCCCCAGAGAACGCGCTCCCGAACACTAACAGGATTAGTATAGACCAAATGACGGCGGTCGAGAAGCGTTTCGCGTCTACCCGCTCTTCTTGAAAGGGGTCATGTCGAGGAGCGCTTCGGCCTCGCTCTCCACCGCCTCGCGCTCGGCCTCCAGATAGCGGTCGATGGCGTCCCGGAGCCCAGGATGGGCGATGTGGTGGAGCGAGCGCGTCACCACCGGCCCATAGCCGCGGGCGAGCTTGTGCCCGCCTTGTGCGCCTGCCTCCACCCGCTTCAGCCCGTGCTCGATGGCAAACTCGATCGCCTGATAATAGCAGGTCTCGAAGTGCAGGCAGGGGTGATCCTCGGTGCAGCCCCAATAGCGCCCGAAGAGCGTCTCCCGGCTGATGATGTTCAGGGCGCCCGCGACCCAGCGCCCGTCCCGCTCGCACATGATCAGCAGCAGCGCATCGGCCATGCTCTCGGTCACCAGATCGAAGAAGGCGCGCGTGAGGTAGGGGCGGCCCCATTTTCGGCTGCCGGTGTCCTGGTAGAAGATCCAGAACGCCTCCCAGTGCTCGGGCCGGATCGCCTCGCCCGTCAGCCAGTGGATCCGGATGCCGTTCTCGACCGCCTTGGCGCGCTCTTTCCTCAGCGTCTTGCGTTTGCGCGAGGCCAGTGCGTCGAGGAAGGCGTCGAAGCTGGCATAGCCGTCGTTCTGCCAGTGGAACTGCTGGTCTGTCCGCTGGAGCAGGCCGAGTTGGCCGCCGAGGTGCCATTCCTCATCGGTGCAGAAGGTCACATGCAGCGAGCTCAGCCCATGGCGGTCACAGAGCTGCGCGCCGCCCTCCAGGAGTGCCGAGCGCACCGCTTGCGGGGCGACCCCGGCGTTTGGGTTCACCAACAGCCGTGGTCCGGTTGCCGGCGTGAATGGCACGGCCCCTTGCAGTTTCGGGTAGTAGTCTCCGCCCGCACGCTCGAAGGCATGGGCCCAGGAGTGGTCGAAGACATACTCGCCCTGGCTGTGGCTCTTGAGATAGAGCGGCATCGCGCCAACGGCTTGCCCGTCAACCCGGGCCACCAGATGCTGTGGTTGCCAGCCCGTACGCGGCGTGGCCGACCCGCTCTCCTCAAGGGCATGGAGAAAGGCGTGGGTGACGAAGGGGTTCAGGGCCGGGCCGCCATCGGTGCGCTCGGGTGCGGCGCAGGCGTCCCAGTCGGCGGCGGAGACCCGGTCGATGCCGGGCAGAACCTCGATCTCGAGAGCGGTCGTGTTTTCGCCGTCCATCGCGTGGTCCTGTGCTGCTACCCGGTGAAAGGTGGGCGCAGGACCGGCGCGGTCAAGGGCAACCGAGGCCGCCCCCGGGCCGATGACCGGGGGGCGGCTGGTCACGTCGGCCTCACTGCTCCTTCAGCGCGCGGCCCAGATAGTCGGTCAGCGGGCGGACCATGTAGTTGAGCGGCGTGCGCTCTTCGGTCTGGATGTGGGTCTCCACCGGCATGCCGGCGACCAGCTCCAGGCCCTCGAGCTTCTCCAGCTCGCCCTCTTCGAGCGCCACCTCGACCTTGTAGAACTGTTGGCCGGTCGCCTCGTCGGTGAAAGAATCCGCTGACATCTTAACCACATGGCCCTTCAGCTCGGGCGTGGTGCGGGAGTTGAAGGCGGAGAAGCGCAAGGCCGTGTCCTGGCCGATATAGACCGAGTCGATGTCGATGGTGTCGACGCGCGCCTCGATGGTCATGCCGGTGTCGGTCGGGACGACATACATGAGCGGGTCGGCGGGGCGGATCACGGCCTTCAGCGCATGGACTTGGCTGTCATAGATCACGCCGGCACGGGGCGCGCGGATGTCGAGGCGGTCGAGCTGCTCCTTCAGCTGGATGCGGTTCTGCTTCAGCTCGAGCTCGCGGTAGCCAATCTCGCGGAGCTGCGTGATCGCCTCCTCGCGGCGGGTATCCATCATGCGGAGCTGCTCGATCTCGATCTCGGAGATCTGGCCTTTGAGCTGCGCGTTCTGAGCGATCATCTGGCCGACCTCGCCCTTCAGGCGCGCCGCCTCCCGTTGCAGGCTCAGCACGCGGGATTTTTGGATCAGGCCCTTTGCGAGCAGGTCAAGCGCCGCGACCAGCTCCTCCTCGATGAGGTCGAGCTGCTGCTGCAGGGCCTCGAGCTCCGCCTCCGTTCCGGTGATCTGCTCCGAGATCTGGCCCTGGCGTTCGCCCATTACGGACATCTCGCGCTGCATGGTTTGGATACGCGCCGTGAAGAGGCTCTGCTGACCATCCACCAGGACGCGCACTTCCGGATCGATTTCGGCAACCGCCAACAGCTCCTCGTCGAAGAGAATCCTGTCAGCCTCCGCTTGCTCGGCCATCAACCGTCCGCGCCGCGCCATCAGCTCGAAAAGTTGGCCTTCGAGGGCCGCAAGCTCTGCCGTCAGGGAGGTGCCGTCGAGGGTCACCAAAACGGCGCCACCCTCGACCACATCGCCGTCCTTTACGTGGATCGCGCCGACCACGCCGCCATCGGGGTGCTGCACGACCTGTTGCTGGGCCGTCACCCGCAGCGTGCCCGAGGCGACCACGGCGCCGGCGAGTTTCGCGGTTGCACCCCAGGTGCCGAGGCCGCCGACCAAGAGGAACACCGAGAAGAGACCGAAGCGGATGTAGCCGCGGGCGCTCCACTGTTCGGGCTGTTTCTGTGGGGCGGCACCGCCCGGTCCGGGAAGCTGCAGCTGAGGGGTCATGCCTTGTCTCCTGGGTTGAGAAGGGAGGCGGGGTCCATCGAGATCGTCTGACCGGCGGAGGGTTTCGCGTCCGGGTCCGCTTGCGCCGTCCTAGCGGCCGCCGCCGCGCCACCGCCCGGATTTCCCGAGCCTTGGGGCGCCGCGACTGCGCCCGGAGCGGTTCCCGGTGCGCCTGCTGGGGCCGCCGCGCCGCCTTTGCCGCCGCCGACCAGCTGCGGGTAGTTGCGGGTGCGCTTCTTGAGCACCTCGTCGCGCGGTCCGAAGTCCACCTGGAGCCCCTTGTCGATCATCAGCAGCAGATCGCAGGCCGCGATCGCCGAGGGCCGGTGCGCCATCACAACCACCGTCTTGCCCCGCGACTTCGCCTCCCGGATCGCGTCCACCAGGGCCTGTTCACCCTGGGCATCCAGATTGGCATTCGGCTCGTCGAGCACAAGCACGGGCGGATCACCATAAAGTGCCCGCGCGAGGGCGACCCGCTGGCGCTGACCGCCGGAGAGCCGCCCGCCGGCATAGCCGATCTGGGTGTTGTAGCCTTGCGGAAGGCTGAGCAGCAGATCGTGGGCGCCCGCGCGTTGAGCCGCTTCGACCACCAGTCGGTCGTCGGGCTTCGGCGAGAGCCGGGCGATGTTCTCCGCCACCGTGCCGGCGAAGAGGCCGATGTCCTGGCTGAGATAGCCGATATGCCGTCCGAGCTCATTGGTCGGCCACTGATCCAGCGCCGCGCCGTCGAGCCGGACCTTGCCAGCCGCCGGTGGCCACACGCCGACCAGCACCTTGGCGAGCGTCGTCTTGCCCGCACCGGAGGGTCCGATCACGCCGAGCGCCTGGCCAGGCTCGACCTTGAAGGAGATCCCCCGAAGGGCGGGAACTTCCTCACCGGGCGCCAGCACGGCAACCTTCTGCACCTCGACATAACCTTTCGGGGCCGGCAGTTCGGTCTTCGGACGTTCAATCGGGATCGTCTGCAGCATCTCGCCGAGCGATTTCCAACCGCGCCAGGCACGCTGGGCCTGGGCCCATTGGCCGATGGCCTGCTCGATGGGGGCAAGCGCGCGGCCCATCAGGATCGAGCCCGCGATCATCATGCCCGGCGACAGCTGCTGTTGCAGCACCAGCCAGGCGCCGACGGCCAGCATAACGGACTGGAGATAGAACCGCAGCGCCTTCGACGAGGAGGTGTAGCTCGAGGTCCGGTCGGTGGCGAGAAGCTGTTTCTCCATCGCCATGTTGCGCAGGCGTGCCCATCGGCCCATGCCGTCATTGTGCATGCCGAGACCCTGAACCACCTCGGCGTTCTGGCGCATCGCCTCGCCGAGGTTCTCCGCCTCGAAGCTGGCGGCCTGGCTCTCGGCATTCGGTTCGCGCGACCGGATTTGGTTGATCAGGGTCAGCGCGATTAGAATGAGCCCGCCGCCCACGGCCACCCACCCCATCAACGGGTGGAAGAGAAAAATCACGGCGAGAAAGAGCGGCGTCCACGGCACGTCGAACAGTGCGAACGGTGCCGGGCTCGCCAACAGAGACCGGATTGATTCGAGATCGCGCGCGCTGGTGTTGGGTTTCGCCCGCTCGGCCGGAGAGACCGATTTCTTCATAATCGCCGTGAAGACGCGGCTGTCGAGCATGGTCTGGAACTTCGCCCCTGCGCGCGCCAACACGCGCCCGCGGGCAAAATCCAGCATGCCAAAGAGCAAAAACAATGCGCTGACCAGAACAAGCAATGCGACCAGGGTCTCCTCGGAGCGGCTGGTCAGCACGCGATCATAAGTCTGAAGCATGAAAAGCGGGCCGGTCAACATCAGCATATTCACGAAAACACTGAAGATCGCGACGTTTGTAAAATGCCATCGGCACTCGCCCATCGCCTTGCGGAGCTCGCCGACGCCTTGGTCTTGTTTCATACTGGTATCCGTTTCGCGGTTCGTCTGCCCGGGTCGTCGCCTGGTCGTCTCGGCCCCACCTGCGCGGGTGCTCGTATGGACCGCGCCGGGTCGCTGCCGTTCCCCACCGCAGGGTCACACGCACTGGCCCGCCCTCGAAGACCCGAGCCCGGCTGGTCAAGGTCGCATCCTTAGCGTGCAAGGCATACAACCGCAACCGAGGAGGGCAGGGTATGTGCTGTTGGCTTACAAGTGTGACAATGACGGCCCTTGTTGTCGCCGAAGCGCCGGATCCGCGCGGTCCTTCCGTTGGGGTCTCGATGTTGTGGGTGTCGGCATCTGAGGCATTCCCCAACGGACAGACATCGCCTACATGGTTTGTGCGGCATTCGGGCCGTACGCAAAGAGGAGACCAGCCATGCATCAGACCCGACGCGGTATCTTCGCAAGCGGCCTGACCCTCGCGCTCGGCGTTGGGCTCAGTGTGTCCGTGCCTGCGGGCCTGCTCTCGCGCCCGGCCTATGCGCTGGAGGCCGACGATGCCCGAGCCCATGTGGAGCGGGCGGTCGATGCTGTGCTCAACCTTGTACGCGCGCCCGGGGATGCGGCCTCCAAGGCGGACAAGCTGCGTCAGGTGCTGGATGAGTACGCAGCGATGCCCCAGATCGCTCGCTTTGCCGCGGGTCTGGCCTGGCGCGATATGAGCGATGCGCAGCAGGCGCAGTACACCGACGCGTTCGAGCATTTTCTCTCGACCGTCTATGCGCGGCGCTTCTCCGACTATGCGGGCCAAGACGTCATCGTCGGTGGCGTGAGCGATTCGGGGCGCCGCGGGCTCACGGTGTCCAGCACCGTCACTCAGACCGGCGGGCAGCCGATACTGGTCGACTGGCTGGTGACCGACCGCCCTGGTCGCATTGTGATCGCCGACATCGTGATCGAGGGGGTCTCGTTGCTGATCACCCAGCGCGAGGAGATTGCCGGCATGCTCTCGGCCCGTGGCGGCGATGTGGACCGCTTGATCGCGGACCTCGCAGCCGCCTGAGGCAGGGCCCGGGGTCCGCGGCGATCCCTGCTCAGATCTGCACGTCGATCGAGAAGCTCTTGGCGTGGTCCTCGAGCTTTTTGAGCTTCTCCTGCCTCTTTTTGAGCTGATCTAGCTTCTTGCGAAGCACTGTCTCCGCGTCGAGCGCTTTCGGCAGGTCTTTCTTGATCTTGGCTTTTTCCTTATCGCCGCCTTTGCCAGCCTCCACATCGTTCTGCAAATCGTTGATGGCGCGGAACTGTTCATAGACCGTGACGATCTCCTTCTTCAGTCCTTCAATCGCTCTCTCGTAATCGGAGCGTTTCGATTTCACCATCGCCATCGCTTGGTCGACATGGGTCTTGGTGTTGGTAAAGCTGGTCTTCGCTGTCTTAAGCAGGTCGTTGGCATCATGGGTGAGACGGCGGATCTCGGTGTCTTTCTTCTTGTACTTTGCAGCATCCATGGATCATCTCCGTTTGAAATCTTCCTGAAAACAAACGTGAGTCTACGCCGGTTGTTCGAGATGCAGCAAGCCTACGGGGCTGCTCAGCCCTGAGCGGGCGTGCGGCTGGCGAGGTATTTCCAGATCCCGCTGGCTTGCATCACCGAGCGCCCGCCCGAATGCAGCATACAGCGCATAAAACTCAGCTCCCGCACCCGGCGCATCTGCTCAGACCGCGCGAACAGCCAGTCCCCGTGTTTGGCGGCGGCCAGAAACTGCGCGTCGAAGGAGATCGTGGCACAGGGGTGATCGCCACCCGCGGCAAAGCTCCCCGCCCCCATCGCGACATCGGCAAGGCTCATCAAAACGCCGCCGTGACAGACACCGCCCTTGTTGATGTGATGGTCGGTGAGCAGCAGTGCCGCCGCGTAGTGGGTGTCGTCGATACGGGCAAAGCGGATGGGACCGATATGGGCGTTAAAGCCGGTCCCTTGGATGTCCCGCCAAGGCAACAGGGGGTTGGGGACGCCTTCGAGGTCGGGCGGGGTGTCCGGATCGATCGGGGCGTCCATGAGGGCTCTCCGCAGGCGCGCCCGCGACCTGCCGGGCGGGCGCGACCCTAGACCGGGGGCTCGTCCCCTGCCAAGCCCGCCTGCCGTTCCCAGTGGGAATCCTGGACGTCACCCCTGAATGCCGGCGCTCTCCTGCATCTCGCGGACATACTGGACCATCGACGACAGCGTCGGTTCATCGACCCCGGAGATCGCCGGCATATCGCCATAGTCCCAGCGCCAGGCCGTCTGTCCGCGCAGAATGGCCGCTCGGAAATGCGCATCGGTCCGCTGATCAGGGGCGTAGTCCGCCACCAACAAGCTCGGGCCTCGGTCGGTGCCGCCGGCTTCCACACCGTGACAAGCCGCACAGCGGGCGGCGAAGGCGAGCCTCCCGGCTTCCGCCTCGGCCGAAAGCGCCTCCGGCCCACCACCCTCGCCAAAGAACATCGCGCTTGCCGTTTTGCCGAGGATGAGAACCGCGGCGGCTGGCATACTGAGCATCGTACAGGCGATGAGGACGTCACGCATCGCGCCTTCTCCCTCCACAGCACAGGATCAGTGAGCTGGCAGTGTGGCCCGAGGGGGTTAAGAAACGGCTTTGGAACGTGGTTAGCGCTTTGCTCGGGGACGGGATTGCCGGGTGTGGCCGGGACGCGTTAGGGGTGAGGTCGCATCGCTGCTTCGGAGCCCGCCGCTCATGCTCGACCATCTCGCCATCGCGCCCCCCGCTGCGGGTCTGGAGAACAGCGTCGCCACCCGGATCGCCGGCAAAGCGATGCCATCCGGAGCGCTTGCAGGACTGTCCGATCTGGCCGCAGCCTTGGCCCTTTCCCAAAACACCGAGACGCCAGCCGCCGACCCTGCGCATCTGCTGATTTTCGCGGGAGATCACGGGCTGGTCGCCGAGGGGGTCTCGGCTTGGCCGCAGTCCGTGACCGCGCTGATGGTCGAGACCTTCCTGTCCGGGCGCGCTGCCGCTCCGGTGTTGGCCCGATCGGTTGGCGCCAAGGTGACGGTCTGCGATGCCGGGGTTGCCGGGCCTTTGGCGCCGATGTCCGGGCTCGTGCAGGCCGGGATCCGCCCCGGCACCCGCAATGCGGCGGTAGAGGATGCGCTGACCCCCGCAGAGCTCGCAGCCGCGCTCGCCTTCGGGGCGGACCAGGCGCAGGCTGCCACGCGAAACGGTGCCCGCGTGATTCTGCTCGGCGAAATGGGGATCGGCAACACCGCCTCCGCGGCCCTTCTCGGCAGCGCCATCGCCGGTATCCCGTTGGAGACGCTGGTCGGACCGGGCGCGGGCGTGGGGCCTGAGGGGCTCGCCCCCAAACGCGCAGCCCTTGCCCGCGCACAGGCCCGGCACCCTGGACACCTGACCCCGGAAGAGGCTCTGGCGGCCTTTGGAGGGCTCGAGATCGCAGCCATGGCCGGGGCGATCATCGGCGGGGCGTCGGCCGGAGCCGCGGTCCTGGTGGATGGGTTTATCGCGACGGCGGCGGCGCTCTCGGCGATCACCGCGCGGCCCGAGGCGCGGCGCTGTTGCCTGTTTGCGCATCGGGGGGCGGAGCCGGGCCACGCGGCGCTTCTCACCGCCCTCGACGCCCGCCCGCCGCTCGATCTCGGTCTGAGGCTCGGGGAGGGCACCGGCGCCCTTCTTGCCCTGCCGCTGTTGCGGGCCGGAGCCGCTATGTTGAACGAGATGGCAAGCCTCGCCGATCTCGGCCTGGCGCCGCCGCCATGAGGCCCGCCCTCGACCCGGCCACCGAGGCGCGCCGGCTGCTGAGTGCGGTGCAGTTCCTCACCCGACTGCCGGTGCCGGATCCGGGCTGGGAGGATGGCCGCCTCCGCCGCGCGAGCCGGTATTTCGCGCTGGTCGGACTGATCGTCGGCGCGCTCTCGGCGTTGATCTGGGCCGGGGCGACGCTTTTTCTCCCGGCGCCCGTCGCGGCCCTCTTGGCCGTCGGGACCGGGATCGCGGTCACGGGCGCCCTGCACGAGGACGGGCTTGCCGACACGGCCGATGGGCTCTTCGCCACGCGCGACCGGACCCGCGCGCTCGAGATCATGCGAGACAGTCGCATCGGCAGCTTCGGCGCCTTGGCGCTGATCCTCCTTGTCGGGCTGCGGGTGGCGAGCCTCGCGGCGCTGACCCCCGAGCAGGGGATGTTGGCCCTGATGCTCGCGGCCTGTGTCGGGCGTGCGCTGATGGTGCCCGCGACGGCGCTTGCACCCTGTGCACGCAAGGACGGGATGGGCCGCGATGTCGAGGGGGCCGGGCCGGTGGAGATCGCTGCCGCCTCGGGCACCGCGGGGTTGATGGCCTTGCTGGCCGGCGGGGCAGGGGCGCTGGCGCTTTGCGCGGCGGCGGCGGTCGCCTATGGCCTCCTTCTGTGGATGCGTGCGCGGATCGGCGGCTACACCGGCGACGGGCTCGGCGCCATCGCTGTGATGGGAGAGGCGGTCGTGCTGATCATCCTTGCGGGAGTGTGGGCGTGAGACGTCTGTGGCTGCGGCATCCGCGCCCGGCCGTGCGACCGGGCACCTGCTATGGGCGGCTGGATGTGGCCGAGGGGCAGGGTGCGGCGGCGGAGACGGCGGCGGCCCTTACTGCCACTCCTGTCACGACCCTTGTCCTTGCGAGCCCCGCCCGACGCTGTCGCAGGCTGGCTGAACGGCTGGCGGCAAGGGATGGGGTGCCGCTCCGTTTCGACCCGCGTCTCCTGGAACTCGACTTCGGTCGCTGGGAGGGCCGTGCCTGGGATGCGATCCCGCGGTCCGAGAGCGATCCCTGGGCCGAGGACCCATGGCATCGTGCGCCCCCCGGTGGGGAGCGGTTTGCCGATCTCTACGACCGGGTCGCTGCCGCACTCGACGCGGCGCCCTGCGGCACAGCCTTGGTCTGCCATGCGGGGCCGATCCGGGCCGCACGCATGATCCTGGGCGGCGAGACCTTCGAGGCGGCCTTTGCGCGGCCCGTGCCCTACGCAACACCGCTCGAGCTCTCATCGGAGCCCGCCTGATGGCCGAGATGACACTGATCCTTGGGGGCGCCCGCTCGGGCAAGTCGGCGCGGGCTCTGGCCCTCTGCCCACCGCCCCGGACCTTCATCGCGACGGCCGAGGCGCTGGATGAGGAGATGGCGGATCGCATCGCGCGCCATAAGGCCGAACGCGGCGAGGACTGGGCGCTGGTGGAGGCCCCGCTCGCGCTCTCCGACGCGATCACCGCCGAAGCCGCACCGGGCCGCACCTTGCTGGTCGACTGCCTGACGCTCTGGCTCTCCAACCTGATGCATCACGAGCGGGCCCCGGAGACCGAGGCCGCGCGCCTTTTGCAAGCGATTGCCGAGGCGCCGGGACAGGTGGTTCTGGTCTCCAACGAAGTGGGGATGGGGCTTGCCCCGATGAACGCGCTCGGACGGGCGTTTCGCGACGCGCAGGGGCGGCTCAACCAGCGCGTGGCCGCGGCCGCCGCTCACGTGGAGTTCGTGGCCGCCGGCTTGCCGCTCATGTTGAAGGGGCCGCCCCGGTCCTGACGGCCCCTCCGTGTCTCAGCAGTTGGACCAGCCCGCGGTGTAAAGACAGCCATCCGCCGTGCCGCCCATCCCGCCCCGCAGGGCCGCGCCGCCACCAAAGGACCAGGAGCCGTTGCCGTATTGCTCGCCGGCGCCGCCGCTGCGGATGCCGGGCCTTGCGCCGTTGATGTTGCCGATGGGATTGGACTTGCCCACGCGGCCCCAATTGCCGGACCCGTCGATCCAATAATGCCCCGGTGGCATGCCGCCGCGTGCCATCATCTGCGCCGAGCCGGTGTCGAGGATCACCCCGTTCAGAGTGTAGAGCATCTGCGCCTCGGCCGTCAGCGGCTTCAGCGCCGCGATCCCGACCGCGACCGCGATACCGGCCGCCGCCGCAAGACCGACGCCGTATCCACAAATCTTTGGCATGAAATCCACTCCTCTCAGATGCACCTGTCAGCAGTTCGACCAGCTGCCGGCGTAGACACAGCCGTTGCCGTCCCCGCCGACGCCGCCCGAGGGGCCGTAGTCGCCGCTGTAATAGGACCAGGAACCGTTGCCGTAGGTCTCGCCCGAGCCGCCATAGACGCCCGAGCCATGCGTGGTTCCGGCATAGATGTTGCCGAGCGGCTGAGTGTTGCCCATCACACCCCAATTGCCGTTGGGCAGCAGCCAGTAGTGGCCCGGGGTGAGACCGACGCCCACCAGATAGGCCTGGGTCGCCATGTCCACCGGTTGGCCGTTGATGGTGTAGAAACTCTGCGCCGCCGCCGAAATACCGAGGCCTGCAGCCAGCGCCACTCCAAGACAAATCCGTGTCAGCATGGTCGTTGCTCCTTTGAGAAAAGCCGTGCGCTCCCAACAGGTTGAAAGATACGCGGAGGTCGGCGCGCATTCAATTCATCCCCGAATTGGGGGGGCTCCCAATTTCTGGGAACGGCCCCTCGCACAGGGAGCGCTCAAACGTGAATTGCCTCAAGGGGGCGGCGCGGTATGCTGCGGCGCAACACAAGCCCGAGGAGCTGCCGATGGCCTTCGTTGTGCCCGATGCGCTGCGTGGCGAGCGACAGATCGATGTGCTGAGGCGCGGCACGATCGTCGGTCTCATCGCCTTTCTCACGCTGATCGATCTCTTCGGGGCGCAGGCCCTGTTGCCGCGGCTGACCGAAGCGTATGGGGTGGATGCAGCGACCATGGGCTTTGCGGTCAACGCATCCACCATTGGCATGGCAATCTCCGGCCTCGCGGTGGCGTGGTTTTCGGACCGCATCGACCGCAAACGCGGGCTGTGGGTGAGCCTTGCCTGCCTCTCGGTGCCGACGGCGCGGCTCGGGGTCACCGACAATGTGACGGTCTTTCTGCTGCTCCGGATCGCGCAAGGGGTGTTCATGGCGGCGGCCTTCACGCTGACGATGACCTACCTCTCCGAGCAGTGTGACATCACCGCCGCAGCGGGCGCGATGGCCGCCTACATCACGGGGAATGTGGCCTCGAACCTGTTCGGGCGGCTCATGGCGGCGAGCCTGGCCGACTGGGTGGGCGTTTCCGGGTCGTTCTTCGCCTTTGCCGTGCTCAACCTGGCCGGAGCTGCGTTGGCCTATTCGCTCATCGGGCCACGGCTCGCGCGCACTGGGACGCCTGGCAGCCGTCCGCTTGAGGCCTGGCGCGCGCATCTGGCCGTGCCCGCCTTGCGGTCGGCCTTTGCGATCGGCTTCCTGCTGCTTTCCGTGTTCGTGGGGGTCTTCACCTATGTGAACTTCGAGCTTGCGGGGCCGCTCGGTCTTGCGCCCGGGATGCTGGGCCTCGTCTATTTTGTCTTCCTGCCCGCGATTTTCACGACCTCCATTGCGGGCCGCATCGCGCGCAGCTACGGCGCTCGGCGGGTCTTCTGGGGCGCGGCGGCGGTGACGGTTGCTGGGCTGGTGCTGATGGCTCTGTCGAACCTCACCGCGGTTCTGGTTGGTATGGCCACTGTGGGCGCGGGCACCTTCTTCGCCCAAGCGGCTGCAACCGGTTTCGTCGGACGCCGGGCCGAGCGGGATCACGCCGCGGCCAACGGCCTCTATCTCACGGCGTACTACCTCGGAGGGCTGACCGGTGCGCTCCTCCTTGGTCAGCTCTACGCGCTCGCAGGATGGCCCCCAATGCTTGCCGTCCTCGCCCTTGCCCTTGGTGTCGCCGCCTGGCTCGCCCGCGCTCTCGATGAGCCCCTATCGCCACCGTCCGAGACCCCGTAGGGTGCACCGCAACAGCACCGCAGAGGAGGCCGCCATGGCGCGCAAACCCCGGCATGTGAAGTCGATGAACCTCGCGCTCCAAGGGGGCGGTGCCCACGGCGCCTTCACTTGGGGGGTGCTGGACCGGCTCTTCGAGGACGACCGCATCTGGATCGAGGCGATCTCCGGCACCTCGGCCGGCGCGATGAACGCCGTGGTCGCGGCCCAAGGCATGTATGAGGGCCAGGCCGAGGGTGCCCGCGCGCGCCTCCATGAGTACTGGACGGCGGTCAGCAAAGCCGGGCAAGCCAGCCCGCTGAAGCGCAGTCCCTTTGACGTCGCCACCGGCAATTGGAGCCTGGACAACTCCCCGATGTATGTGTGGCTCGATATGGTCAACCGGCTCGCCTCGCCCTATGACCTCAACCCCCTCGGCATCAACCCGCTGCGCGACGTGGTCGAAGCCCAGGTCGATTTCGAAAAGGTCCGCGCCTGCAAGGATATGGGCGTGTTCCTGTCGGCCACGAATGTCGAGACCGGCCGGGCGCGGGTGTTCGAGCGTCCCGAGATCACGCTCGATGTGGTGATGGCCTCTGCCTGCCTGCCCTCGATGTTTCATGCGGTGGAGATAGACGGCGAGCATTTCTGGGATGGCGGTTTTGTCGGCAACCCGGTGCTGTTTCCGTTCTATGAGCACAGCCCTGCGGACGACATCGTGATCGTGCAGATCAACCCGATCTACCGCCCCGGTGTCCCGCGCTCGGCCCGTGACATCCTGAGCCGGGTGAACGAGATCACCTTCAACAACTCGCTGATGAAGGAGCTGCGGGCGTTCCACTTCATGCAGAAGCTGATGGACGAGCACGAGGTGCCGTGTGAAAGCCGCCGCGTCATGCACGTGCACATGATCGAGGCACGCAAGCAGATGCGCCCGCTTGGCGCGTCCTCAAAGATGAACACCGAATGGGGCTTTCTGCGCCATCTCTTCGATATTGGCCGTGATGCGGCAGGGCGTTGGCTCGAGCGGAGTTTCGACTGTCTGGGCAAGCGCTCCACCTTCGACATCCCGGCGATGTTCGGCGAGCAGAGCGACCCCGCGCGCCTGCCCGGACGCACTGCGGCCGAGTGAGCGCTCAGGCGGTCTGGCGGCGGGTCCCTGCGAGGCCGAGGAGGCCCGTCAGCAGGAGCAAGGCTGCGGGCGGCAGCGGCACCGCCGTCGCGTCCGTGGCGGCCAGATAGTCAAACCCCGAGGCCGCGGTCACAACCGCATCGTCGACAGGCTGCATCGCGTCGTCGAGCACGGCGGCACCGATCACCGTGGCACTGCTGAACAGATCAGAGACAGCATCGCATCCGAGCGCGTCAACGGGGCAAAACGAGGTCGATTCGAGCAGGAAGTCGACCGTCAGGGCGCTGTCCACATAGGGCAGGGTGGCCGTGACCGTGCGGTCTAGCGTGAAGTCGTCGTCGAAGACGATGCGGTCGGTCGCAAAGCCGAAAACCGGGCTGCTGGAGATGAAGTAGGAGACGATGTTTTGCGCGCCACTCTCGCCGCGCGTCCCGTCATAGTCGAGGGTTCCAGAGCCTTCGATCTTCACCGTGAGTTCGAAGAAGCCGCTGGCGGGTCCGCTGGTGATGGTGATGTCGTCCAGATAGGTTGCGGCTGCGAACGCGACGGCATTGTCCCCCGGAAAGACCGCGACCGCATTTTCCGGAGATCGCGCGATGGTGCGCACGCCCAATTTGCCCCCGACCGACGATGTCTCGGCCGACAGGAAGCCGCTTGGCTCGTCGCAGGTGGCAACGGTCGAATCGGGCGCGCCAACCGGCATCAACGCGCAGTTCCCCACGGCTCCGATCACCAAGAAACCCGGGGTAAAGCTCGCGGCTTGGGCGCCGAGGGCTGTTGAGATCACAAGGCTGCTGGCAAGCCCGAGAGGTGCCAAAACGGTTTGAAGCGTCATCGGCATAGGTGTGTCCACACTAACCAAATCTTAAAGAAGTCATCTCGGACAAATGCGATCAAACTGTGGCGAGTGCCGGCGGTTAACCGGCTGTTAATGAAACTTTCAATAAAAACTGTCTAGACGTGTTGACGGCGGGGTTGCCCCTCAAAGTACCCGCCCGATGCCGACCCAAAGGCCAGGGGGCGTTTCTCCTTGGCCAGCAGCGGAGTATTTGGGTATGGATCGGCTGAGCGAGCCATTGGAGCGGGCCATGCAGTCGGAGCGCCGGCGGCAACGACGACCGGCCTCAGGCGAGCGACCTCTGAAGCTCGGAGCGCCGATCTCCCCGCCGGAGGCCAGGCGCGAGGACAGGCACGAAAGAGCCCCGACCAGCGCAACCTCTCCACTGCCTTGGGAGGATGAGGATGGCTTCGATTGGGACGATCCGGCTCCTTCGAACTCCAGCACGCGATGGGTTCTCATGGCCATAATTCTGGCTCTCTTTACCGGACTTGCCAGCCAGATCTCGGGTGGCTCGCCATGGTTGGAGACCCAGCCCGATGCGCCGCCGCCCCTTGCAAGCGGCCAAGAGAGTGTCGGTACAGAGCCGATCCAAGTCGGCAACCTGCGCAGCCCGGACATGCCCCCTGACCAGCCGAACCCTGTTGGGAAACAGGATCTTAGGCTCGCCAGTTCGGACCCCGTCATGACCCTGTCGCCGGTTGGGGCAAAGCTCGAGGATCCCCGTCCGGTCTTCGTTGTCCCCGCCGCGGAGATGTTGGGCTATGCGGAAGGCCGCGGGCTCTCCAGCCTCGCCTATGGTTTGCTCGAGGGCACCCATTGCAAACTCAACCCCGGGGCCATGGTGGTCTGGCATCGCGATCGTCCCGGCGGCGCGGAATGCCGGGTGCTGCTGTTCGACCGTGGTGATCTGGTGGAGGGGTGGCGGATAGAGCGGGTTGTCCTGCGGCTTGGCTTTGGCACCGCTGTCCGCATGCGCAATGATCAGCTCGGCTCGACCGCGACCGACGCCGCGACGGGTCAGGCGATATTGACACTCCGTCAGGATCTGTTGCCGGCCCGATTCCGCGTGCTGGGCGAAGTCCCCCTGCCGGGGGCGCGGTTCTGGGTGGCCTTTGACCGGATCGAGATTTCTGGCCCGGCGGAGGCGAAGGACTGGCATTTGGCCTTCAAGCCGCGCGCCCGGCTGGACTGAACGCATCAGACCCGCGTGTTCTCTCGCTTGAGAGTGGTCCGAGCCGTCGCTCCGGGTTGCCAAGCCACGCCCAGCCCGCTACCTCGCGCCCCATGAGCACGCACCCCATGAGCACGCACGGGGAAATCGCCCCGGGCGCCGTCACCATTTGCGGCGCACCGGAAGGTTGGGACGGCAAGCTTGTGGCCGATCTTGCGGCACGGGCTGGTGGTCCGGTCCTTCATGTCGCGCGGGATGACGCGCGTGCAGCGGCGCTCACGGATGCGCTGGGTGTCTTCGCGCCCGACCTGCCGGTGCTGCAGCTGCCCGCTTGGGACTGCTTGCCTTACGACCGCGTCTCGCCCAACCCGGAGATCGCCGCGACCCGCATGGCGACGCTCGCCGTACTGGCCAGTGGATGGGATCGTCCGGCCGTGGTGGTCACGACGCTGAACGCCGCGTTGCAACAGGTGCCGGCGCCCGAGACGGTGGCGGAAGCGAGCTTTGTGGCCGACACCGACAGCCCGGTCGCGGTCGACGGGCTGATCGCCTGGCTCACGCGCATGGGGTTCTCTCGGGCCTCAACGGTCATCGAGCCCGGCGACTTCGCCGTCAGGGGCGGGATCGTCGACATCTATGCGCCTGGGGCGAGCCATCCCGTGCGGCTCGATTTCTTCGGGGATGTGTTGGAGAGCGCGCGCCGCTTCGATCCGGAGACCCAGCGCACCGTGGAGAAGATCGGCCGGGTGGAGCTCGCGCCCGCCTCAGAGGTGATCCTGGACGAGGCCGCCATCCAGCGCTTCCGGCGCCGCTATCGCGAGACCTTCGGGGCCGCACGGCTGGACGATCCGCTCTATGCCGCGGTGTCTGAGGGGCGGAAGGTGCAGGGGATGGAGCACTATCTTGGGCTCTTCCACGACCAGCTCTCAACGGTGTTCGCCTATCTTCCCAAGGCGGTGGTGAGCCTCGATGGCCGGATCGAGGAGGCACGCGCGGCGCGGCTGGCCCAGATCGCGGAGCACTATGATGCCCGGTCAGACCCTGTCGGGGAGAGCACGTATCGTCCTGCGCCACCCTCGATGCTCTATCTGTCGGAAGAGGACTGGGCCGCGGGCCTGACCGATCGGCCGGTCAGGGCGCTCACACCCCACAAACAGCCGCTCGGGCCGGGGATCATCGATGCCGGCGCGCGCCCTGGCCGCAGCTTCGCGCCGGAGCGCCAGCAGGAGGGGGTGAACCTCTTCGACGCGCTGGTGGGCCATGTCCGGGCCAAGGCGAAGGCCGGGCCTGTCGTCGTGGTCTCCTATTCCGACGGCGCACGCGAGCGGCTCGAGGGGCTGCTCGCGGACCATGGGCTCGAAGGGGCGCGTCGGGTGGCACGCTGGTCAGAGGTGGAGCCGGGCGTCAACTTGCTGGTTTGGGGGCTGGAACAGGGGTTTGAGGCGCCCGGGCTTACGGTGATCTCCGAGCAGGACGTGCTGGGTGACAGGCTGATCCGGCGCGCGCGGAAAACCCGACGGGCGGAGAACTTCCTGACCGAGACCCAGAGCCTCACGCCCGGTGATCTGGTGGTGCATCTCGACCACGGGATCGGGCGCTACCTGGGGCTGGAGACGGTGACCGCGGCGGGCGCGCCCCATGAATGCCTCAGCCTGGAATATGCCGGCGCCTCGAAGCTCTATCTACCGGTAGAGAACATCGAGCTGCTCACCCGGTACGGCCAGGACACGGGTGAGCTCGACCGCCTCGGCGGAGGCGCCTGGCAGGGCCGCCGCGCCAAGATGAAGGCGCGCATCCGCGAGATGGCGGACAAGCTGATTGCCATCGCCGCCGAACGGGCGCTGCGTCAGGCTGAGGCGCTGGAGCCGCCCGAGGGGGGCTATGCCGCCTTCTGCGCGCGCTTCCCGTATCAGGAGACCGAGGACCAACTGCGCGCCATCGAGGATGTGATTGCCGATCTCGGCTCGGGCCGACCTATGGATCGGTTGGTCTGTGGCGATGTGGGTTTTGGCAAAACCGAGGTGGCGCTCCGGGCGGCCTATGTGGCGGCAGCCTCGGGTCTCCAGGTCGCCGTGATCGCGCCCACAACGCTGCTCGCCCGCCAGCACGCTAAGGAGTTCGCCAGCCGCTTCCAGGGCACAGGGCTCCGTGTGCGCCAGCTCTCCCGCTTCGTGCCGGCCAAAGAGGCCACCGAGACCCGCCGCGGGCTGGCCGATGGGGAGATTTCTATCGTCGTCGGCACCCATGCGCTGCTCGCGAAATCGGTGAAATTCTGCAATCTCGGGCTCTTGGTGATCGACGAGGAGCAGCATTTCGGCGTCGCCCATAAGGAGCGCCTGAAGAGCCTGCGCGCCGATGTCCATGTGCTGACCATGACTGCGACGCCGATCCCGCGGACGCTGCAGCTCGCGATGTCGGGCGTGCGCGAGCTCTCGGTGATCGCGACGCCCCCGGTCGACCGCCTCGCCGTGCGCACCTATGTGGCGCCGTTCGATGAGGTCACCGTCCGCGAGGCGCTGCTGCGCGAGCACTACCGCGGTGGGCAGTCGTTCATGGTGGTCCCGCGGATCTCGGATTTGCCCGAAGCTGAGGAATTCCTGCGCGAACAGGTGCCGGAGGTGCGCTTCCTGACGGCGCACGGCCAGATGGCAGCGGGCGAGCTCGACGACCGGATGAACGCCTTCTATGACGGCCAATACGAGGTGTTGGTTTCCACCACCATCGTCGAAAGCGGCCTCGACATCCCGCGCGCCAACACCCTGATCGTGCGGCGCTCCGACATGTTCGGTCTGGCGCAGCTCTACCAGATCCGCGGGCGCGTCGGGCGCTCGAAGCTGCGGGCCTACGCCTATCTCACGACCGAACCGCGCAAGCCGATGACCCCGCAGGCGGAGCGGCGGCTGAAAGTCCTGGGCTCCCTCGACAGCCTTGGTGCTGGGTTCAACCTCGCCTCCCACGATCTCGATATCCGCGGTGCGGGCAACCTGCTGGGCGAGGAGCAGTCCGGGCACATCAAGGAGGTCGGGTTCGAACTCTATCAGGACATGCTGGAGGAGGCGATCGCCAAGATCCGCTCGGGCGAGGCGGGCGTGGTCGAGGAGGGCGAGACCTGGGCGCCGGTGATCAATCTCGGGGTGCCGGTGCTGATCCCAGAGGATTATGTGACCGATCTCGACGTGCGCCTCGGGCTCTACCGGCGGCTCTCGGATCTGCACAGCCGTGAGGAGCTGGAGGGCTTTGCCGCCGAGCTCCACGACCGGTTCGGCAAACCGCCGCGGGAGGTGGAGACGCTGCTGCGGGTGGTGCGGGTCAAGACCATGTGCCGGCGCGCCGGGGTCGCGCGGCTCGATGCCGGGCCGAAGGGGGCGACCGTGCAGTTCCGGGGCGACCGGTTCGAGAACCCGGCCGGTCTCGCGCAGTTCCTCACCGAGCCGAGCCAGCACGCCAAGATCCGCGACAACAAGCTGATCGTGCGCCGCGACTGGGGCGAGGACAGGGAGCGTCTGCGCGGCGCCTTTGCGCTCGCACGGGATCTCGCGAAACTCGCGCGGCAGAAACAGGCGGCCTGAGCCGGCGCGGCCCAAGGCCCCGCCCACCCATTCAACCGGTCGCGTGCTGGACCGTCGTCCTCCCCCACTGGCCTTGGGCCGCGCCGGGCACGAGACGGATTGGGGATTGCGCCGGGGGAGGGGGCCTCTAAGACTGGCGCGGAGGATGACGCGATGCTCGACACCACGCTTTTGCCCGCCTTTCTCGCTGCCGTCCTGGTCTTTGCTGTGATGCCGGGGCCGGCGGTGCTCTACTCTGTTGCACAGACGGTGGCGCGAGGGCGCCGGGCCGGGGTGATGGCCGTGCTCGGCCTCAGCCTTGGCGGGATGGCGCATGTGATGGCGGCGACGCTGGGGCTCTCGGCGATTTTCCGCCTGGTGCCGGAGGCCTATTTGGCGGTCAAACTGGCGGGCGCGGCCTATCTGCTGTGGCTTGCCTATCGGATGATATGGCCACGCGGCACCCGGCCGGATGCGCCCCCACCGCGCACGGGCCGGCGGGCCTTTGTCGAGAGCGTCACCGTCGAGGTGCTGAACCCCAAGACCGCGCTTTTCTTCATCGCGCTGCTGCCGCAGTTCACCAATCCCACGCTCGACAGCCCGATCTGGCTGCAACTCCTGCTGCTCGGCACCCTCTGCAACCTGATCTGGACGCTCGGGGATCTCGCCTATGTGGCCTGTGCGGGGCAGGTCGCGGCCCGGCTGAAGAAGAGTGCCGGGGCCGAGCGCCTTGCCCGATGGGCCGGAGGCACGGTGCTCGGCACTCTTGGGCTGAAGCTGGCGCTGGAGCGGACCTAACCTGCAGGCTTGACGCTGCGGCCCCCACTTGGAACAGTGCTGAGCAATAAGCGGGCATCGGGGTGAACACCCCTCGGATGTGCAGAAAACATGGTCAGTTCAGCGGGCGCCGTGAGACATCTGCCGCCCGTTTCAGCAGAGAGGGACAGGTGATGACGATCAAGGGGTTACTCATGGCCGGCGTTGTGGCGCTTGCGGCCAACGCGGCTGGGGCTGAGGGGCTGAAAACCGGGCTCGACGGCACCTTTGCGCCGCACGCGATGCCGAAGCTCGGCGGCGGGGTTGAGGGCTTCAACGTTGACTATGTGGAGGAGCTCCGCAAACGCCTCGGCGTCGAGATCGAGCTGACCGCCACCCAGTGGTCGGGGCTGCTGCCAGGGCTCCAGGCCGGGCAGTATGATTTCATCGCCGCCCCCACCACCCTCACCGAGGAGCGCGCCGAGAACCTGCTCTTCATCGAGGGGTACCTGAACACCGACTTCCAGTTCATGACCAAGGCGGGCGCCGAGGAGATCACCGAGCTCAGCCAGCTCAAGGGCAAGACCATCGCGGTGAACAAGGGCTCGGCCTATGACAAGTGGACCCGGGATCTCGCGGACGAAGTCGGCTGGACGGTGGAGAGCTACGGCACCCAGCTCGACGCGATCCAGGCCGTGGTTTCGGGCCGCGCCTTTGCCAACGTCGCGGGCAACACGGGCGTTGCTTGGGCGGTGAAGAAGAACCCGCAGCTCGCGCTCTCCTACACCCATTCGACCGGCAAGGTGTTCTCGACCCCGCTCCGCAAGGACTCGGTCGAACTGCGCAATCGCATCGAAGTGGCGGTGGAGTGCATGAAGCTCGACGGCACCATCGCCGCGATGCACGAGAAGTGGTTCGGCATCCCCCCGGCAGAGGGCTCGGCGGCGGTCACGGTCTATCCGGGCTTCGGCATGCCGGGTTTCCCAGGCTATGACCCGACCGAGCACACGCCGGATTGCGGGTGAGCCAGGCGCCCATCCTCGACATCCGAGCGCTGCACAAGAGCTTTGGCGCGACGGAGGTGCTGAAAGGCATCGATCTCGCCGTCGCGCCGGGGGAGCTTGTGTTCCTCATCGGGCCCTCGGGGTCGGGGAAATCCACGCTTCTGCGGTGTTGCAACCGGCTGGAGGAGCCCACCAGCGGCTCCATCCAGGTGGACGGGGCGGACATCCTGGCGCCCGGGGTTGATCTCAACGCGATGCGGTTGCGGATGGGAATGGTGTTCCAGAGCTTCAATCTCTACCCGCATATGACGGCGCTGGGGAACGTGACCCTGGCGCTTCGGCGGGTGCTGAAGCAGAGCCGGGCCGAGGCCGAGGAGCGGGGCCACAAGGCGCTTTCCCAGGTGGGGCTGGCGGAGAAGGCGCGCAACTATCCGTCCGAGCTCTCGGGTGGGCAGCAGCAGCGGGTGGCGATTGCACGCGCGCTGGCGCTGGAGCCCAAGATCATGCTGTTCGACGAGCCGACCTCCGCGCTCGATCCGGAGCTTGTGGGCTCGGTGCTGGCGGTGATGCGTAAGCTGCGAGAGGACGGCATGACCATGCTCGTGGTCTCCCACGAGATGCGCTTTGCCCGGGACGCCGCCGACCGGGTGGTGTTCATGGATGCCGGCCGTGTGGTCGAGCAGGGGGCGCCGGATGCGCTCTTTGGCGCGCCGCAGGAGGCGCGGACCCAGGCCTTCCTCGCCGATATCGCGCACTGACATGGACCGCTGGGACCTCTTCCTAGAGACCTTTTTCAAGCCGGAGGTGATCGAGCGCTACTGGCCCGATATCCTCGGCGGCCTCTGGGTGACCATCGAGGTTGCCATCGCCGTCGTGATTGCGGGGCTCGCGCTTGGCCTCGCGCTGGCGGTCGCGCGCGCTTACCGGATCTGGGCGGTCACGGCGCTGATCGTGGTGTTTGTCGACATGTTCCGCGCCTTGCCGCCGCTGGTGGTGGTGCTGATCTTCTACTTCGGCCTGCCGAACATCGGGATCGTCTGGTCCAACTGGGTCGTGCTGTGGCTGGTGCTGACGCTCGTGCTCGCAGCCTTTGCCGAGGAGATCTTCTGGGCCGGCATCCTCTCCGTGCCGAAGGGGCAGTGGGAGGCGGCGCGCTCCACGGGGCTCGGTTTCGGCCAGACGCTGGCCTGGGTCGTGCTGCCGCAGGCGGTGCGCCTCACGATCCCGCCGCTCACCAACCGCACCATCGCGATCACCAAGAACACGGCGCTGGGCACGGTGATCGGTGTGGGGGAGATTCTGAACCAGGCGACCACCGCCACCTCGTTCTCCGGCAACGCCACACCGCTGATGCTGGGGGCCATCGCCTATCTGCTGTTGTTCGTGCCCGTCGTGATGGTCGGGCGCTGGATCGAGACGCGCTTTGCCTGGAGCCGCACCTGATGGACGCGCTCATCCAGCAATTCTTTAATGTGGACATCATGGTGCAGGCCTGGCCCGTGCTGCTGGGTGGGCTGTGGGTGACGCTGATGCTCTGTGCGGCGGTGATCCCGCTCGGGCTGCTCGGCGGGCTTGGGGCGGCGCTGCTCGCGACCTCGCGCCACCGGGCGGTGCGCTGGGCCATGGTGCCGGTGGTGGATGTGTTCCGGGCGTTGCCGCCTCTCGTGCTGCTGATCTTCGTCTATTCCGGGCTGCCTTTTGCCGGCATCGAGCTCACGCCCTTCCAGGCGGTGGCCATCGCGTTCACGCTCAACAGCTCGGCCTATTACGGGGAGATCTACCGCGCGGGGATCGCAAGCGTGCCGAAGGGCCAGCGTGAGGCCGCTCGCTCCACCGGCCTCACGGCAAACCAAACGATGGTGTGGGTGGTGCTGCCCCAAGCGGTGCGGACCGTGCTGCCGGATCTGGTGTCGAACACCATAGAAGTGGTAAAGCTGACATCGCTCGCCAGCGTGGTTGCGCTGCCCGAGCTGCTCTACTCCGCCGACATGGCCCGCTCGATCACCTTCAACGCCTCGCCTATCGTCCTGGCAGCGCTGCTTTATCTCGCGATCCTCTGGCCCTGTGTGCGGCTCCTCTCCCGGCTCGAGCGGCGGATCGCCGCCTGAGGCGGGCCGACCCAAAGACCCCAATGCCCGGAGACCCCGATGCCCGTCAGCAAACTCCACGTGCCTGCGGATCTGCCCGCCACCATCTGCCGCGCCATGGCCGAGGCGCTCCATGAGAGCCTGGTTGCCACCTGCGCCGTGCACCCGGACGACAACACCTGCCTGATCACCCGATACGCGCCGGAGGACCGGATCATCCACCCGAGCTTCCTCGGGCAGCGCGACCCAGGCCAAACGGTGATTGTCGAGATCATCCTGCGGAGCGGGCGGACCGACGCGCAGAAGGAGGCGCTCTACACCGATTTCCGCCAGCGACTCGGCGAGATCGGCTTCGACCCGCGCAACTCGATCATGGGGTTGGTGGAGAACGAGAGCATCGACTGGTCGTTCGGGCCCGAGGGGTCGGTCAAGACCGTGCTCGGGCTCTAGCGGCGGGCTGGGGGGAAGCCCGCCACCGCCCCCATTACTGGGAGAGCATCCAAGGCCGTTTGGCTGGAAAGGCCGTTGACCCGTCCGGCGCGCGCACGCCGGTGTTCTTTACCCGCGCCCCGGCTCCCTTGCCCGCGGTGAGCCCATGGGTGCCCGACCGCTTCGGCTCATGGGCAGAGCGCTCGTTGGTTTCGTGCGCGCGACGCTTGCCGGTCTCCATCACTGCGAGGCGGGGCACCGAGAGAAGGACCCGCTCGGCCATTGCCCCACACACGGGGCAAGGGCAGGGCGCGGCATAATCTGCCATAGGGCGCATGGCCTCGAAGCTGCCATGGGTCTCGCAGTGATACTCGTAAACCGGCATGGCTCAGAGATCCGGCGAGACCGGGACCTTCACCGATCCGTCGACATATTTGGTTGGGCCATCTGCGTTCGGCATCATGTCCCACTCGAAGATGTCTGTCGGCAGCCAAAGCGTGGCACAGGAGTTCGGGATATCCACAACACCGGAGACGTGGCCCTGAACAGGAGCTGTACCGAGGATCGCCAACGCCTGCTCGCGCGAGTAGCCGAACTTGGTCATGTACTCGATCGCGTTCAGGCAAGCCTGACGGTAGGCCACGTTGAGATCCATGTAGTGCTGCTCGCCGTTCTCATCGACGCTGATGCCCTCGAAGATGAGGTAGTCGTCGTATTTCGGCGTCTGGGGCGAGGGCTTGAAGAGCGGGTTCTTCACACCGTATTTGGCGACCCCATCCTTGATCAGCTCGACCTTGACGTGCAGCCAGCTCGCCATCTCGATGCCGCCGCAGAAGGTGATCTCGCCGTCGCCCTGGGAGAAGTGCGTGTCGCCCATCGAGAGACCGCCGCCGTCCACATAGACCGGGAACCAGATCTTGCAGCCGCGGGAGAGGTCTTTGATATCGCAGTTCCCGCCATGCTCGCGGGGCGGCACGGTGCGGGCAGCCTCGGCAGCCGCCGCCTCGCGCGCATCGCCTGTCATCTTACCCATGTGCGCGGACTCGGTGTTCGGCAGGGTCGCAAGCGGCGGCACCCGGTCGGGCTGGGTCTGGAACAGCTTCTTCTCGCGCGCGTTCCACATGTCGAGGTGCTTGCGATCGGGCAGGGTCCCGATCAGCCCCGGATGGATCAGGCCCGCATAGCGCACGCCCGGCACATGGCGTGAGGTCGTGTACATGCCGTGGAAGTCCCAGACAGTCTTCTGAGCATGGGGGAACTGCTCCGTCAGGAAGCCGCCGCCGTTGGTCTGGGAGAAGACCCCGTTGAAGCCCCAAAGGCTGCGGTTGAGCGGGCCGACATCCAAGAGCTCGACCACGAGCAAATCGCCGGGCTCAGCCCCCTTCACGCCAATTGGCCCGGAGAGATAGTGCACCTGCGGCAGTTCCACATCGCGCACGTCCGAGGCGTCGTCGTTGTTGGAGATCTGGCTGCCGGTCCAGTCATAGGCCTCGACCACGAAATCGTCGCCCGGCTCCACCCAGGTCACGATCGGAATATCCGGGTGCCAGCGGTTGTGGATCATCGGGTTGTTGTGGGGGCTGTCGTCCAGATCCACGCTGATCAGCGTGTTGGACGGTGTGGAGTAGTGTGGTGCGGTATCGGGCATGAGTGCCTCCTCTGCTGGTGTTTTTGGTTAGACGGACAGGAATTTCGTCACGCGTGCCTCGTCGATGCCCTCGGCCGGGCTCTCGAAGACGAACTCGCCGTTCTCGATCACCACCACGCGGTCGGCGACGTCGAGCGCAAAGCTGAGCACCTGTTCGGAGACCACGATGGAGAGCCCTCGGTCGTCGCGGATGCGTTTCAGCGTGCGCGCCATCTCGCGGATGATGCTGGGCTGGATGCCTTCGGTGGGCTCATCGAGGAGCAGCACCTTGGGCTTGGCGGCGAGTGCCCGGGCGATGGCCAGCTGCTGTTGCTGCCCGCCGGAGAGGTTGCCGCCGCGGCGGTGCTTCATCTCGAGCAGCACGGGGAACAGCTCATAGATCTCGCCCGGCACCTCCCGCTCGCCGGTGACCGTGAGGCCTGTCTCGACGTTTTCCTGCACGGTCATGGTCGAGAAGATGCCGCGCCCCTGGGGGACGTAAGCCACGCCCGAGGCGACCCGCTGGTGGCTCTTCATCTTGGTGATCTCTGTGCCGCCGATGCTGATGCGGCCCTGGCGCGAGGGGATCACGCCCATCAGCGACTTCATGAGCGTCGTCTTGCCCATGCCGTTGCGGCCCATGATGGCGACGATCTCGCCCGGTTCGACAGCCAGTTCGAGCCCGTGCAGGATCTCGGACTGGCCATAGGCGACGCGGAGTTCGTTGACTGTGAGCATGGCGTCCTCAGTGTCCGAGATAAACTTCGACGACTTTCGGATCGGCCTGCACCTTGGCCATGGACCCTTGGGCGAGGATCTTGCCTTGGTGCAGGACGATGACTTTGTGGGCGATGTCCTCCACGAACTTCATGTCGTGCTCGATCACGAGCACGCTGCGGTTCTTGATGATCTTGTTGAGCAGTTCGGCGGTCTTCTTGCGTTCGGCGACGGACATGCCGGCGACGGGCTCGTCGAGCATCAAGAGCTCGGGGTCCTGGATCAGCAGCATCCCGATCTCGAGCCATTGCTTCTGGCCGTGCGAGAGGAAGGCGGCCTTCTCCGAGAGCTGGTCGGCGAGGAAGATCGTCTCGGCGATCTCCTCGATGCGCCCCACCACCTCCGCCGAGCGCTTGAAGGCCAGGCTGCCGAACACGCTGTAGCCGGTGGGGTAGCTGAGCTCGAGGTTCTCGAAGACCGTCAGATCCTCGTAGATCGAGGGGTTCTGGAACTTCCGCCCGATCCCGGCATGGACGATCTGGTCTTCGCGGAGACTGAGCACCTCGCGGTCCTTGAACCGCACGGAGCCGTTGGTGGCCTTTGTCCGCCCGCAGATCAAGTCGAGCACGGTGGTCTTGCCGGCGCCGTTCGGGCCGATGATGACCAGGATCTCGTCCTTATCGACGTAGAACGACAGATCATCCACCGCTTTGAACCCGTCGAAGGAAACCGTCAGCCCCTCGACCGCGAGGAGGTAGTCGGTGTGGTGCATTGGGGTTGCGTTCATGGCCTCACTCCGCCGGTGCGTGGCTGCTGGCCACCATTGGCGCGGCGGCGGGTTTTTTGGCGAGGAGGTTGAGGACCGGGCGCTTGACGTAGTCCTCGTAGATCCCCGCAAGCCCGTTGGGGAACACCAGGACCACAGCGATGAAGAGCCCGCCGAGGCCGAGCAGCCAAAGCTCCGGGAACTGCTCGGAGAACGTCGTCTTCGCCCAGTTCACCAGGAGCGCGCCGTAGACCGCACCCAGGATCGAGTGCCGACCGCCGACCGCGCAGAAGATCACCATCTCGATCGACGGCACGATCCCGATCAGCGTCGGCGACATGAACCCGACCTGGAGCGTGAACATCGCGCCCCCGACCGCGGCCATGGCAGCCCCGAGGCAGAAGACAAAGACCTTGAACGAGGCTACGTCATAGCCCGAGAAGCGCACCCGCTCCTCCTGGTCGCGCATGGCGATCAGGACGCGGCCGAGCTTCGAGCGCCGCACGTATTGCGCGAGGAACAGGCAGCCGAACAGCAGCACCCCGTTGACGAAATAGAGCGTGGTCTTCGCCTCGTCGGTGCGGATGTCCCAGCCGAGCAGCGTGCGCAGATCGGTCATCCCGTTGATGCCGCCGGTATAGCCTTGCTGTCCGATGATCAGGATCGTCAGCACCGAGACCAGCGCCTGGGTGATGATGGCGAAGTAGACCCCGCCCACACGCCGCCGGAACATCGCGTAGCCGACGACAAAGGCCAGCGCTGAGGGCACGATCAGCACCGCCAGCAGCGCCAGCGGCAGGTAGTTGAACGGCTCCCACCACCAGGGCAGAGCCGTCAGCTGGTTCCAGTCCATGAAGTCCGGGATGCCCGGGGTCGACTGGATCGAGGTATTCTCCGGCGTCGAAGCCTCGAGCTTCAAGAACATCGCCATGCAGTAGCCGCCGAGGCCGAAGAAGATCCCCTGGCCGAGGGACAGGATCCCCCCCGCCCCCCAGCAGAGCACCAGGCCGACCGCCACGAAGGCATAGGTCAGGTACTTGCCGAACAGGTTGAGGCGGAAGCTGTCGAGCCCCATCGGCAGCGCGACGAAGATCACCAGGGCGAGGATCGCAAAGCCGGCGATCTCGGCGGGCGTCAGAAACGGGTTCTTGGAGTGGGTCATCTGCATGGCGGCCTCACTTGCGAACCTTGAAGACGAAGAGGCCCTGCGGACGGATCATCAGGATGCCGATGACGGTCAGCAGCACGAGCACCTTGGCCATCGAGCCCGACAGGAAGAATTCGAGGATTGATTGCGACTGGGAGATCGTGAAGGCGCTGGCGATGGTGCCGAGCAGGCTGGTCGCGCCGCCGAAGACCACCACGAGGAAGGTGTCGACGATGTAGAGCTGGCCGGCCGTGGGCCCGGTCGAGCCGATCATGGTAAAGGCAGAGCCGGCAACGCCCGCCACCCCGCAGCCGATGCCGAAGGTCAGCCGGTCGGTCCATTCGGTGTTGATGCCGACGGCGCCCGCCATCTGGCGGTTCGAGACCACGGCGCGCACCTGCTTGCCCCAGGTCGAGCGGAAAAGCATGACATAGACCGCGACGAAGATCGTCACCGCCAGGATCATGACGAACAGCCCGTTGAACGGGATCTCGATCAGATCGGTGATCGGGATCGAACCGAGCATCCAATCCGGCACGCTCACGCCGACCTCCCGCGCACCGAAGGTCGAGCGGTAGATCTGCTGGAGGATCAGGCTCAGCCCCCAAGTTGCCAGCAGCGTGTCCAGCGGGCGCTTGTAGAGATGCCGGATCAGCCCCCATTCCACCGCCATCCCTAAGGCGCCGGAAGCGAAAAAGGCTAAGATCATCGCGACGAAGAAATACCCGCCATAAAGCGCGGGCATGTAGCTCTCGAAGACAATCGAGCAGAGATAGGTGACATAGGCGCCGAGGATCATGAACTCGCCATGCGCCATGTTGATGACGCCCATCTGGCCGAAGATGATCGCAAGGCCGAGCGCCATCAGCACGAACACGGAAAACAGGATCAGGCCGGCGAAGCCCTGCATCGCCGCAATGGCGCCGAGCTCGCCCCAGGTGTAGCCGTCGAACATCGCGAGGCTCCGTCGCTGGAAAGGGGAGGCCGACCCCACTCGGGGCCGGCCGGAACAGGGCTTACTGGTAGCCTTTGGGGAAGGGATCGGGCTCGACCAGCTCGGTCGTCTCGAACACCACCTCGTACTGGCCATCCTCTTTGGCGCGGCCGACCCGTGTCTTCGACCAGAGGTGATGGTTCTCGTGGATCTTCACATACCCCTCGGGCGCGCTGGTGAACTCGATGCCGGGGCTTGCCGCGCGCACCTTGTCCACGTCGAAGGAGCCGGCCTTCTCGACTGCCATCTTCCACAGCCACGGGCCGAGATAGGCAGCCTGGGTCACGTCGCCGATCACCATGTCGTCGCCCCACATCTCTTTGAACGCCTGGACAAAGGCCTGGTTGTTCTCGTTCTCGAGGCTCTGGAAGTACTTCATGCAGGCATAGGCGCCGACGATGTTCTCCCCACCGATGCCGCGGATCTCGTCCTCGGTCACCGAGATGGTGAGCAGGAGCGGCTTCTCCTCGGTCATGTCGATGCCGGCGGCCTTCAGCTGCTTGTAGAAGGCGACGTTCGAGCCACCCACAACGATGGCATAGATCACATCCGGCTTGCGCAGGCGGATCTTGTTGATCACCGAGTTGAACTGCGTGTGGCCGAGCGGGTAGTACTCCTCGCCCACGACCTTGCAGCCTTCCATGAAGTTCTCGATGTGCTTGCGCGCGATCTTGTTCGAGGTGCGCGGCCAGATGTAGTCGGAGCCGAGCAGGTAGAAGGTCTTGGCACCCTTCGTCTTGTTCACCCAGTCAAGGCCCGCGATGATCTGCTGGGTCGCCTCCTGGCCCGTGTAGATCACGTTGGGCGACTGCTCGAGACCCTCATAGAAGGTCGGGTAGTAGAGGAACCCGTTGTACTGCTCGAAGACCGGCAGCACCGCTTTGCGCGATGCGCTGGTCCAGCAGCCCATGACGCTGGCCACCTTGTCGTTCTGCAGCAGTTTGCGCGATTTCTCGGCGAAGGTCGGCCAGTCGGAGGCACCGTCTTCCTGAATGTATTCGATCTTACGCCCCAGCACGCCACCCATGGCGTTGATCTGGTCGATGGCCAGTTTCTCGGCCTGGACCGAGCCGGTCTCCGAGATTGCCATGGTGCCGGTGATCGAGTGCAGAATGCCGATGGTGACCGTGTCGTCGGTGACCGCGAGACCCGTTGTGTTGACCTCGGCGGTCGGGAAATCCGAGGCGCGGGCGTTCGAGGGGCGGAACAGCGCCGGCGTCATCGCAGCGGCGGTCATGCCCATCAGCACACCGCGGCGGCTCGGGCGCTCGAATTGCGCCGGCAGGCGCGGTCCCTTGGCGGGGGTGTCGTCGGATCGGTCGGTCATCTCGGCTCCTCTCTGATGCGTCTCTCGGGCCGGATGCGGCCCTGGATGCGGCTTGAGGGCGAGGATCGGAAAGAATGTCGCACCACAGAATACGTCGAATTGCGTATCGCGCTGCGCATTTCGCTCGGACATACTGCCTTCATGATCTGAGGCGGCCGGCCGGAGAACGCCTGCGCCTATGTCCGGGAGAGCGCCAAGACAGGACCGTCGCGGGGGGCATCCGCGGCTGGGCGGAAATGTGTGAGAATGGGGTTACGGGACCGGAGCGATGGATCGGTTGGAAATCCCGGGGGCAAATCGGCGGACCTACAACCAGTGGGTTGCCAACGAGACGATGGAGGACTTCGCCCTGCGCTTCACGGCGCGGCGGGCGCGGAAGTGGTCTGCCGGTCGCGTGGCCAACACCGCGATCGGGTCGATCTCGTTTCTTGCGCTCGAAGCGATCGGCGGAGCCCTCACGCTGTCCTACGGGGTGGAGAACGCGGTGGCAGCGATCCTGGTGGTCGGGCTGCTGTTGTTCCTGACGGCGCTTCCGATCAGTTACTATGCGGCGACGGCGGGGGTGGATATCGATCTGCTGACGCGCGGCGCGGGGTTCGGCTATCTCGGGTCCACCATCACCTCGCTGATCTATGCCTCCTTCACCTTCATCTTCTTCGCGCTCGAGGCGGCGATCCTGTCACTGGCGCTGGAGCTCTGTTTCGGCATCCCGTTGGAGATCGGCTATCTGCTGAACGCGCTGGTGGTGATCCCGCTAGTGACCCATGGGTTCACGCGCATCGGTGCCTTCCAGAAATGGACCCAGCCGATCTGGCTCGCGCTGCAGATCCTGCCGTTTTTGTTCCTGTTGGTCTCGGCGACGAGCCTTGGTCCCTGGCTCAGCCATGAAGGGCGCCTCGGCGATGGCGAGCTCGACCTGCTGCTGTTCGCTGTTGCGTCGGGCGTGGTGTTCTCGCTGGCCGCGCAGATCGGCGAGCAGGTGGACTTCCTGCGCTTTCTGCCCGAGCCGAAGACCCCGCGCGAGCGCCTCAAATGGTGGGCGGCACTGATCGCGGCGGGACCTGGCTGGGCGGTGATCGGCACGCTCAAGATGCTCGCGGGGTCGTTCCTTGCGGTGCTGGCGCTCGGGGCAGGGGTGGCGGCCGAACACGCGGTCGAGCCGACGCAGATGTATCTCGCGGCGTTCTCGAGCGCACTGCCTTGGGAGATGGTGGCCCTCACCGTCACCGGCCTTTTCGTCATCATCTGCCAGCTCAAGATCAACGTGACGAACGCCTATGCCGGTTCGATCGCCTGGTCGAACTTCTTCTCGCGGCTGACCCACAGCCATCCGGGCCGCGTGGTGTGGCTGGTGTTCAACGTGCTGATCGCGCTGATGCTGATGGAGTTCGGCGTGTTCGGCGCATTGGAGAACACGCTGGGGCTCTATGCCCATGTGGCGGTGGCCTGGGTGGGCGCACTGGTCGCCGATCTCGTGATCAACAAGCCGCTTGGCCTCAGCCCGAAGCGGATCGAGTTCCGCCGCGGCTATCTCTACGACATCAATCCGGTCGGCACTGGCGCCATGACCCTGGCTGTGATGGTGTCGTTCGCGGCCTATCTCGGCGCGTTCGGGGCGCTCGGCCAGGCGATGTCGTCCTTCATTGCACTCGGCACCGCGCTTGTCGCCGCCCCCCTGATCGCCTGGGCCACGGGGGGGCGCTACTACCTCGCCCGCATCCCTGATCCCAACCTGAGCGCCGGCGCCTGCTCTCTGTGTGAGCACAGCTTCGACGCCGAGGATATGGTCGATTGCCCGTTCCATCAGGCGACGATCTGCTCGCTTTGCTGCACGCTGGACGCCAATTGCGGGGACCGCTGCAAACCGCCCGAGACGGCGATCACGGGTCCCTTGCGTTGGCTTCGACGGCGTCTGGGCTTCGGCGGGGAAGGCTGGCCGACCTGGCAGTCCCGGTATGGTCTCTATCTCGGCATCTGGGCCAGCTTCCTGGTGGTCATCGGCGCGGCAATGCTGCTGATCCACCAGCAGGTCTCGCTCACCCATCCCGATGGCGCTGCGATCCTGGAGCGCGGGCTCCTGATGACCTTCACCATGCTCGCGCTTGTGGTCGGTGTCGGGGCCTGGCTGCATGTCTTGGCGGTAGAGAGCCGGGTGCGCGCGCTGCGGGAGGGCGAGCGCCAGACCGAACGGTTGGTGGCGGAGATCGCCGCCCATGAGCGCACGGATGCGGAGCTGCAAAAGGCCAAGGAGGATGCCGAGGCCGCGAACGAGGCCAAGAGCCGCTATGTGGTCGGCATCAGCCACGAACTCCGGACGCCGCTGAACGCGATCCTCGGCTATGCGCAGCTGATGGAGGGCGATCCCACGGTTCCGAAACACCGCCGTGCCGGGGTCGAGGTGATCCGCCGCTCGGCCGAGCACTTGGGCGGTCTGATCGAGGGGCTCCTCGACATCAGTCGGATCGAAGCGGGCCGTCTCGAGGTTTATCGCGATGAGATCCGCCTGCGGGAGTGCCTCGAGCACATTGCGGCGGTCTTCCACATGCAGGCGCGTGAAAAGCGGCTGGAGTTCGAGGTTGCGCTGCCCGAGCGGCTGCCTGACATCGTTCATGGCGACGAGAAGCGTCTGCGCCAGATCCTGATGAACCTGCTGGCGAACGCCGTGCGCTATACCGACGAGGGTCGGGTGCGCTTCGAGGTTGCCTATGCCAGCGAGACGGCGACGTTCACCGTATCCGACACCGGTCGCGGCATCCCCGGGGTCGAGCGAGAGCGGATCTTCCAGCCTTTTGAGCGGATCGAGGACCCCCGGGCGCCGGTGCCCGGCACGGGGCTCGGCCTGACCATCACCAAGCTTCTGACCGAGATGCTCGGCGGAGAACTCACCCTCGACAGCACGCCCGGTGAGGGCAGCACGTTCCGCGTCCGGCTGATGCTGCCGCGCGGGCGCAGTCATCGGGAGACTGCGCGCGACATCCGCCGTCCGATCCGCAGCTATGAGGGGGCCCGCAAGCAGATCCTCGTGATCGACGACAATGCCGAGCACCGCAGCCTGGTGGCCGATATCCTGCGCCCGCTCGGTTTTCGCCTGGCCTTTGCCGAGACCGGGGAGGCGGCAGAGGCCGTGCTGGCGGGGTTTGCGCCCGATCTCATCCTGCTTGACGTCGCGATGCCGGGCGTTGACGGCTGGACGCTGCTGTCGCGGCTTCGGCACGATTTGGGCGTCACCGCACCCGTTTTCATGGTGTCCGCCCATGCCTTCGACAAGCGGCTGGAGGGGGGAGGCGCAACGCTCCACGACGACTTCGTGACCAAGCCCATCCGCATCGATGACTTGCTCGACCGGATCGGGCGGCATCTCGGTCTGGTCTGGAGCGAGGAGGTGCCGGCGGCCACGGTCCCTGGCATTCGCCGTCCGCCGGCCTCGGCACTCGGTCCGTTGCGGGCCGCCATTGGGATCAACCATGCGGCTGGGGTGGCGGCGGCGCTCGACGCGCTGGAGGCAGCCGATCCGCGCTGGGGTCCGTTTGTTGCGGAGGGGCGCGCGCTTCTCACGGCCTATGATTTTGGGGGGCTCGGTCAGTTCGCCGGTGCCGGCGAGGTGGCGACATGAGCACCATGGCCCCTGCCCGCGACATCGTACTGCTGGTCGACGACAGCCCGGAGACGCTGGGTATGCTCACCGAGGCGTTGGAGACCGCGGGGCTCACGGTTCTGGTGGCCCGCGACGGGGAGACCGCGATCGGCCTGCTCGACCGGGTGGCTCCGGATCTGGTGCTCCTCGATGCGTTGATGCCCGGGATCGACGGGTTCGAGACCTGCCGTCGGATAAAGCAGGACCCCCGCTTTGCCGCCACGCCGGTGATCTTCATGACCGGGCTCTCGGAGAGTGCGGATATCGTGCGTGGGCTCTCGGCCGGCGGGGTCGACTATGTAACCAAGCCTGTGGACTGCGAGGCGCTGATCGCCCGGATCGCCGTCCACGCCGCCAATGCCCGGATCGTTGCCGAGGCGCGCACGGCGCTCGACATGGCGGGCCGCGCGGTGCTCGCGCTCAGCCCCGAGGCAGAGGTGCAATGGGCCTCGCCCCGTGCCGAGGCGCTGGTCGATGGCCTTGTTGCCGGCCCCGCGACCCCGGTTTCAACGCGCCATGGCCTTGCGGATTGGCTGGAGCGGTCGGCGGCGCAGCGGCTCTCAGAGTTGCGGCCCTTCACGTTGGACCGTCCCGGCGGGGCAGGCGCCGAACTCGCCTATCTCGCGCGTACCGAGAAGCAGAGCCACCTTGTCCGCGTCGCCCCGATGCGCAGAGAACCGCCCGGAGACCAGCTCAGCCGCCAGCTTGGCGTCACACCCCGCGAGGGGGAGGTCCTGTCCTGGCTGGCCGACGGAAAGGCGAACCGGGACATCGCCTCGATCCTCGATCTCAGTCCCCGCACGGTGACCAAGCATCTCGAGCAGATCTACACCAAGCTCGGGGTCGAGAACCGCACAGCCGCGGTCGCGATTGCGATCCGGGCCCTGGAGGACTAGCCCTCAGCCGAGCAGCGCGCCGAGCGCCATGGCAACCGCCGCTTGACAGGGGTCGATCACCGGCACGCCGAGGGCCTGCTCCAGCGGGTGGCGATGGCGCGCCATCCCCGCGCATCCCATCACGATGGCGCCCGCGCCGTCCTGGTCGCGAAGCTCCGTCCCGATGGCGATCATCCGCGCAAGCGTCCCTTCGCCGGAGGCCGTCTCCGCCACCGACATCTCGAGCGGGCGTTCGCCTGCCAACCGGTCCACCAGCCCCATCTGGCGCAGATAGCGGATGTGCCGCGGGATCGAGCGTGCCTTGACCGCGAGCACCCCGAACCGGTCTGCCCGGGCGAGCGCGGTCAGCACCGCACACTCGGCAATGCCGAAGACCGGGGCGGTCGTGGCCTCCCGGCAGACGTGCAGCCCGGGATCGGAATAGCAGGCGATCACCCAAGCGGTGGCATCTTCCTTTGCCACGCGGTCCGCGAGCGGCAGGCTGACGGCGTCGGCATCGCGCTGGCTCTCAATGCCGAAGGGACCCTCGGCCAGCGTCTCGCACACAATCTCTGGGCCCAGGCGAAACCCCTCCAGCGCCGCATCGATCCCGGCGGTCACTTGCCCGTTCGAGTTTGGATTGATCACGACGATGCGTTGTGGGTCTGCGGTCATGTGGCTAGGCTCCCTGCTGCGGGGTCATCCTCCCGCGACCTGCGCAAAGGATCAAGCATGCAGCCCCTCGACCTCGTGATCCGCGGCGGAACCCTTGTGACCGCGACCGACACCATGGACGCCGATCTCGGTATTCGGGACGGGCGGATCGCGGCCCTCGGCGACGGCTTGGAGGCGGAGCGGGTGATCGATGCCTCAGGGCATTTGGTGTTGCCAGGCGGGGTCGACACGCACTGCCATATCGAGCAGCTCTCGGCCAATGGGCTCACCAATGCCGACACCTGGGAGAGTGCGACGCGCTCGGCGGCGCTCGGCGGCACGACCACGGTGATCCCGTTCGCCTGCCAGCACCGGGGGATGCGGATCTCGGAGGTTGCGCGGGAGTATCATGCGCTGGCGGCGAAAGGCGCGGTGATCGACTACGCGCTGCACTTGATCCTTGCGGACCCGACGCCCGAGACCCTGGAGCAGGACCTTCCGCCGCTGGTCGAGGCGGGGCATGCCTCCATTAAGATCTTCATGACCTATCCCGCGATGCAGCTCGACGACGCGCAGGTGCTGGATGTCCTGGCCAAGGCGCGGGAGCTTGGCGCGCTGGTCTGTGCCCATGCCGAGAATAACGCACTTATCGCATGGATATCGCAGCGACTTATCGCACGGGGATATCGCACTCCGCGCTATCATGCGGTCTCGCATCCGCGCTGTTCCGAGGCGGAGGCGTTCCAGCGCCTCATTGCAATGGCTGAGTTTTTGGACCAGCCGGTGATGATCTTCCACGTCTCGACCGCAGAGGGGGCGGCGGTGATCCGCGAGGCTCGTGGCCGAGGCGTCAAGGTTTGGGGGGAGACCTGCCCGCAATACCTGTTTTTGACCGCGGATGATCTCGACCGGCCTGGGTCGGAGGGCGCGAAGTTTTGCTGCTCGCCCCCTCCCCGCACGACGGCGGATCAAGAGGCGCTCTGGCGGGCACTCGCGCTCGGCGATCTGCAAACTGTCAGTTCGGACCATGCGCCTTTCGCCTATGACGAGACCGGAAAGCTGGCGGCGGGCCAGGACCCCTCCTTCAAGGAGATCCCCAACGGCTTGCCGGGGCTTCACTGGCGCCTGCCGCTTCTCTTCGATGCCATGGTGCATGGGGGCCGCGGAGGGCTCGGCTCGTTCATCTGGACGACGGCAACGGAGGCCGCTTGGCTCTACGGACTGCACGACCGAAAGGGCTCCATCGCCATCGGCCAGGACGCCGACTTGGCGATTTGGGATCCGGAGCGGACCGTGACCCTTTCGGATGCGATGGTCGAAGACCGCACTGGCTACACGCCCTATGCCGGACGCACGGTGCGCGGCTGGCCGGTGACCGTGCTTTCGCGCGGGCACGTTTTGGTTGAGGATGGTGCGTTGACCGAGGCCGCCGCGCCCGGCATGGGGCAGTTTCTGGCGCGCAAAGCCGGGCCCGCCGCCGAACCCACAGGGCGGCTCTCGCCCGAGTTTGATCCGGCCCGCAATTTCGGTGCCGATCTCCGTTAACGCCGGAGCGCCATTGCGACTGCGCCCGCAACCGCTGCCAGGGCTGCCAGCCGAAGTGGCCCGAGCGCATCGCCGATCAGCCAGCCGGCTGACAGCACACCGACCACCGGCACGATCAGTGTGCCGACCGTCGCCGCTGCGACCGGCAGCCGGGAGACGAGGACGCTCCACCCCGCATAGCAGATCCCCAGCGGTCCGAGCACATGCGCCGCCAGCAGCAGCGCCCCGGATGCCGAGGGCAACGCTGTCCACGGTCCCTCGAACACCAGTGCCCCGAAGACTGCCGGAGGGGCCGACACCGCCACCATCCACGCCGCCCGTGGCAGCGGCGCCAGGCTGGGGGCTGCGCGCTTCAGGATCACCGTCCCGATGGCCCAGCTCACCGCGGCCCCGAGCATAAAAAGCGGCCCGGCTGGCGCGCTCAGCAGCCCGCTCGGATCCTCGGCGATCAACAACCCGAGTGCGCTCATCCCAAGTCCCAACGAGGCGAGCACGCGGCGCCCAAGCGGCTCGCCCAACCAGGCGGCCGAGAACAGCGCCGCCCAGACGGGCATGGTGAAGGCGATGATCGCGGCCTTGGACGTCTCGGTTTCCATCTGCCCGAACGCCGTGAACAGGTTGAAACCGAAGACGGAGAAGAGCCCCGCCAGCACGAGCGCAGGCCACTCCGCTGCGGCCGGGCGGAGGCGCTGCCCGCTCAGGACTGCGACCACCATAAGCCCGGTGGCGGCCAGGCTCAGTCCCATACCGCGCAATGTCCAGGGCGAGAACTCGGCCAGCAGAAGCTTCACCAGCGGCCAGTTCAGCCCCCATAGCACGCCGATCACCAGGATCACCGCCGCATCCCGCCCGCGCGTTCCTGTCGCTGCTTCTTGCACGCATCCCCCTTGCCGCAGGGGCAGGCCTCGCCGAAGATCGCAAACCGCGACGCAATCCGAGGGCCCGCCCATGCTTTCCTTGACCGGCTACACCGACCGTCTCTCCGCACGCCCTGGAGAGTCCATAGAGTTCCGCATCTCGGTCGCCGAGCCGGGTCCGGTAGAGGCCAAACTCGTGCGCATCGTGTGTGCTGATCCCAATCCCGCGGGTCCGGGCCGTATTGAGGAGGAACGGGGCGATCTTTTCACCCACCGTTTCGAGGGGCGCCCGAAGGCCAGCCATCCGGGGTCTTACGCGGTTGTCGAGGCCGGAGGCGTCACCGCCGAAGGGCCGCTGGCCTTCGAAGCGGTGGTCTGGCCGACGCGCCCGGGTCAGGGGGAGCAGATTGCGCTCTCGACAGTCGATTCGAATGCCGGAGTTGCCATCGGTCTCGATGCGACGGGCGCGGCCATGATCCTAATCGCGCGCGCGGGAGCGGAGCCGGTGCGCGTCGCGACCGGCGAGCCTCTTCCCGAGCGGCAGTGGGCCCGTATTCGCGGCACGCACGACCCCGCAAGCGGCGAGGTCACCATCGCGCAGGGGCCGGTGTCGCCACCGATGGGGCCGGTGCCCTCGGTCATTGTCCGTGATACGATGGCGCCAGGCACCGTTCCGCTCGGTGCGCGCTGGCACATCGCGGCCCTGGGGCCCGGTGCGCAGGGCATGGCGGGCCTCTTCAACGGCAAGATCGAAGCGCCGGCCATCCGCCAAGGAGCCGGCCCCGAAGACCCGCTCGCAGCGCATCCCGGCGCGCCACTTGCGGCCTGGGACTTCAGCCTCGGCGTTCCGACGCTGACGGCCCATGACACCGGACCGCATGGCCTCGATGCTACGCTCGTCAATTTCCCCGCCCGGGCCATGCGATCGAGCCGGTGGACAGGGTCGGAGATGTGCTGGCGCCATGCACCGGAGCAATATGCTGCCATCCACTTCCACGACACCGATCTTGCCGATTGCGGGTGGGAGACGGATTTCACTCTGACCGTGCCGGATCTTCCGAGCGGTGTTTGGGGCATGCGGCTGACGGCCGGAGACGCAGTCGACACAATCCCGTTCTTCGTGCTCCCGCCCAAAGGAACCAAGACAGCGGAAGTCTGCGTGCTGATGTCGACCCTCACCTATGTGGTCTACACCAATTTCGACCGCCCGGACTTCAACGAAGGCTACCGTCACAGGGCCGCCGAGATCGGGATGAACGAAGACTTCCCCGGCGATCATCCCGAATACGGCTTCTCCACCTACAACACCCATTCGGACGGGTCGGGGATCTGCCATTCCTCGCCCCTGCGTCCGATGATGACCATGCGGCCGGGCTTCATGAACCAGAACGACCCGCACGGCTCGGGACTGCGCCATTTCGCGGCGGACACGCATCTGATCGCCTGGCTGGAGGCGAAGGGCATCGCCTATGATGTTGTCACCGACCACGATCTCGACGAGGAGGGCGTAGACCTCATTGCGCCTTATCTCACGGTGCTGACCTGCTCCCATCCCGAGTACCACACCGGTGAGACGCTGGATGCCCTCACCGCCTATCGCAATGGCGGCGGGCGGTTTTGCTATCTTGGGGGCAACGGCTTCTACTGGCGCGTGGCGCGGCACGCAGAGGTGCCAGAGGTCATCGAGATCCGCCGCGGCGAGGGGGGGATCCGCGCCTGGGCCTCGGAGCCGGGCGAGTACTTCAACGCCTTCGACGGAGCCTATGGCGGGCTGTGGCGGCGCCAGGGCAGGGCGCCCCAAGCGCTCGCCGGCGTTGGCTTCTCCGCCCAAGGCATTTTCGAAGGCGCGCATTACCGCATCACCGAGCAGGCGCTTGACGGTCGGGTGGCGTGGATCTTCGACGGTGTGGCCGCGCCCGGAGAGCTTTTGGGTGATTTTGGCCTCTCGGGCGGGGGTGCGGCGGGGTTTGAGCTCGATCGGGCCGACACGCGCCTCGGCACGCCTGCCCATGCCTTGATCCTGGCGCGGTCCGAGGGGCACTCGGATCACTTTGTCCTCGTGCATGAAGAACAGCTCACCCACCTGGTCACTCTGCCCGGAGAGCCGGCAATCGATCTGATCCGGGCCGAGATCGTGTTTTTCGAGACGCCGGCCGGCGGGGCCGTGTTCTCCACGGGCTCGATCACCTTCTGCGGGAGCCTGCCGAGCAACGGTTTTGACAACCCGGTCTCTGCGATGTTGGAGCGGGTGGTGCGGCGGTTCTCGGACCCTACGCCGTTCGCGCTGCCCTGATCCCAGCGCTGCCGGGCGCGCGCCAGGCCGGTCCGAACGCCGCCCAGACCCCGAGGGAGACCATGATCGGTGTGACCATCTGGCGGAAGCGGAACCCAGTTCCGAGGTTGTAGTAGGACACGAACCCGTAGACGGCGGCCCAAGCCAGCAACGTCAGCACGGCCCATATCAGAATGGGTTCTACTGTGAAGGGCCGCACCCCTCGCCGCCACACCCCGTAGATCAGCAGGAACAGGATGCCCGCGTTCTCCAGCCCCGCAAGGATGCCGAAGGGATTGTTCACCTCGCCCGGCAGTGGCCGGAAGAGCGCGGTGAAGATGCCAAGCGGCAGGAAGGCGATCATTCCGCCGAGCGAGTCGAAGCTGGAGTCGAGCTTCTGGGCAGAGCCGCCGGTGGAGAAGTTTTTCGCGATCTCATTTGAGCGCGCGAGCAGGTCCTGTGCCGTTTCGATCTGGAAGCGGTCGGAGAAGGTCTGCATCGCCATCAGAAAGAGCGGCACGCTGAGGATGCCGAGCGCGACCTTGGTCCAGGCGGGGCTGCGCGAGGACAGAAAAAGCGTGGCGAGAAACGGGGTCAGGAATATGATCAAGAGCCACATGCGGATGAAGCCGGCGATGAGGGCGCCTGCTGCGAAGACCAGCAGATACGCGGCGTTGCGCCGCTCGAAATAGCCGACAGTGCCGATGCAGATGAGTGCGATCCCAAGGCTGACGATCGGCTCTTTGCCGAGGATCGAGGTCCAGAAAAGGATGCTCGGCATCAGGCCGAGGATGAACAGCATGCCATGGCTTTCGCGTCCGAGTGCCAGGATCACGGCGCGGTAGCTGAGGTATACGCCTGCGAGGCCGATAGCGGCGTAGAGCACCTTGAAGACCGCGTAGGACTGCGAGAACTCGGCCAGCACGCTTGTCAAAGCAATGATGTTCTCGGTGCCATCACCATAGGCAACCAGCGCCCAAGGATCGCTCAGGAACAGCGCTTCGTGGTAATAGTGTTTCGCGTCCAGGACCGCGTAGTAGCTTTCGTAGAACAGCATCAGTCCCAGGGTCACGGCGGCCCGGATGAGCCAAAGCGCGGTTAGAATCGCCCGATGCCGGACCGGCAGAGGAATGATCTGGAGCACGAGCAGGACCCCGAGAGCCGCCAGGATGCCGGACACAAAATCCCCGTCCATGTCGCGAATGCGCATGCTGAGCCCGGCCGCCTGCCCGAACAGGGAATAAAAAGTCGCGATCAAGATCGGCGAAACCACCAAGGCGAGAGCTGCCACAGCGCGAGTGAAGCCAGTCATGCCGCTGCTCTCCCGGTTCTGGGACCGATCTGGAACCGGCGGTGCCCTTGAACTGTTGCGAAACTGCCGAAAATCTCCTGAGCGCGCAACAAGCGAACGTCACCCTCTTGCAAGCTGGGGGCCCCCTACCCTATCTCTAATGCATCAGATTGATACGACAAATTGCTTGAGTGAATTTCTGGACCGACTGAATTTATCCGAGTAGGGTCCGCCGCATATTCGAGGGGTACGGTATGGCGCTGGATTTAGATAGCTTGCTCGCAAGCTTCGGGGACGACGCTCCCTGCGGTGAAGACCTTGAATATGATCCGGACTTCATTGCCCTCGAGCTGGCGGCGATGCCGAAAGAGGAACAGCAAGTCGGCGACAGCGTGATCGAGGCTGAGGAGCCCGATTACCGCGAAGTGCGCGATGCTGCTTTGAACGTCCTCCAGCGCAGCAAGGATCTGCGGGCCATCGTCTACTACTGCCTCGCTGCTTCCAAGATGGACGGGATTTCGGCGATTGCCGAGGCGATGAGCTACACGCGGCGCTGTCTGGAAGAGTATTGGGATCACGTGCATCCGCAGCTCGACGCGGATGATGACAATGACCCCACCGCCCGGGTTAATGCGGTGCGTGGGCTCGCGGGGGCCGACACCATCCTGAAGGCGCTGCGGCTGACGCCCCTCGCAGGGTCGGCGCGGATCGGCACCTTCTCGCTGCGTGAAGTCCTTATCGCCAAGGGCGAGTATCAGGCAACGGATGGTGTGCAGGTCGATACCGCTGCGATCAGCTCGGCTTTTCTCGACACGCCACCAGAGCAGACGCAATCCAATCTCACAGCGGTCAAGAACGCCCGCGCCGACCTCAAGGCAATCGAGACGGTGTTCGACGACAAACTGCCCGGGCTCGGTCCGGACATGGTGCCGCTTGCACGCTTGCTGAGAGACCTTGAGAACGCGCTCAACGAGTTCGGTGGCGCAGCGCTCGAAGACGACGCCGAACCCGAAGAAGCGGACACGGAGGATGCCGCCGACGGCGATACGGAGGGCGCGGTTTCCGCGGCGCCAGCAGCCCGAACGGCTCAGCCAAGGGGTGTTGGCATGATCGAGAGCCGCAAGGACGTGCTGACCGCCATCGACAAGATTTGCGATTACTATGCCAAGAACGAGCCATCGAGCCCGGTCCCGTTGATCCTCAAGCGCGCGCAGAAATTGGTCATGGCCGATTTCATGGCGATCCTGGAGGATTTGGCCCCGGGCGGTCTCGAACAAGTCAAGACCGTGGCAGGAAAGCCCGAGGATGGCTGAACAATGGTGCGACAGAAGCGACGTGACCGGGGGGGCGGCGCAGCTTGATCCAGGATCTTTCTTGACGATCCTGAGGGTGGCTGGGTTAAGTTGGAACGAGTGAAATCTGGGGAGATGTGACTATGGGCGGAAGCAGCCAGAAATTTATTGCTCGCAATCGCGCCCCGCGCGTTCAGATCGAGTACGATGTTGAGGTCTACGGGGCCGAGAAGAAGGTCCAGCTCCCCTTCGTGATGGGTGTGATGGCCGATCTCAGCGGCAAACCGGAAGATCCGCTTCCTCCGGTGAATGATCGGAAGTTTCTTGAGATCGATGTCGACAACTTCGACAGTCGTATGAAGTCGATGAAGCCGCGGGTGGCGTTCCCGGTCCCGAACACGCTGACCGGCGAAGGCAACATGATGGTCGATCTGACGTTCGAGAGCATGGATGACTTCTCGCCGGCCGCGATTGCGAGAAAAGTTGAACCGCTGCGCAAACTCTTCGATGCGCGCACGCAACTCGCAAACCTGGTCACCTACATGGACGGCAAATCCGGTGCCGAGGAACTCATCTCCAAAGTGATGGCTGATCCGAGCCTCATGTCGGCGCTGAGTTCGGCGCCGAAGCCGGAAGACGAGCAGAAGGAGGAGTAAGGGATGGTCGATACCGAAGCCCAAGCCGGCGCTGCTGAAGGCGCCACGTCCTTTGCCCCGGACGAGCTAAGCCAGCTTCTCGAGAAAGAGTTTCGTCCCAAGTCGGACAACGCACGCTCTGCGGTCGAGGAAGCGGTCAAGACGCTCGCCGAGCATGCGCTCGAGAACACCGCGCTCATTTCGAATGACGCGCTGGCCTCCATCGAGTCGATCATCGCCGTGATCGATAAGAAGCTGACGGAGCAGATCAACGAGATCCTTCACCATCCGGATTTCCAGAAGCTCGAGAGCTCCTGGCGCGGTCTGCACTATCTCATCAACAACACCGAAACCGATGAGATGCTCAAGATCCGCGTGATGAACATCTCGAAGCGGGACCTGCACAAGACCCTCAAGAAGTTCAAGGGGACTGCCTGGGATCAGTCGCCGATCTTCAAGAAGGTCTATGAAGAGGAATACGGTCAGTTTGGTGGCGAGCCGTATGGCTGCCTCGTTGGCGATTACTACTTCGACCATAGCCCGCCGGATGTCGAGCTGCTTGGCGAAATGAGCAAGGTCGCTGCCGCAGCGCATGCGCCGTTCCTGGCCGCACCGAACCCGACACTGTTCCAAATGGACAGCTGGCAGGAGCTCTCCAATCCGCGCGATCTGACCAAGATCTTCCAGACGCCTGAGTATGCCCCTTGGCGGTCCCTGCGCGAAAGCGACGACAGCCGGTATATCGGTCTGGCGATGCCGCGGTTCCTCGGTCGCTACCCCTACGGCGCCAAGACGGACCCTGTGGAGGAGTTCGATTTCGAGGAGGACACCGACGGCTCCGACCACGGCAAGTATTCGTGGGTCAACGCGGCCTACGGTATGGCGGTCAACATCAACCGGGCCTTCAAGCTCTATGGCTGGTGTACCCGGATCCGTGGTGTCGAGAGCGGCGGCGCAGTGCCAAACCTGCCAACCCACACCTTCCCGTCTGACGATGGCGGTGTGGACATGAAATGCCCGACCGAGATCGCGATCTCGGATCGCCGCGAAGCTGAGCTTGCGAAGAACGGTATGATGCCGCTTATCCACCGCAAGAATTCGGACATGGCGGCATTCATCGGTGCGCAGTCTTTGCAGAAGCCCACCGAGTATGATGACCCGGATGCAACAGCCAACGCCAATCTCTCGGCTCGGCTGCCCTACCTCTTTGCGACCTGCCGCTTCGCTCACTACCTGAAGTGCATGGTCCGCGACAAGATTGGCTCATTCAAGGAGCGGGCCGAGATGCAACGCTGGCTCCAGAAATGGATCAGCCAGTATGTCGATTTGAACTCTGAGACGTCGACTGAAACGACAAAGGCTAAGAAGCCGCTCGCCGCCGCCGAAGTCGTCGTCGAGGAGGTTGAAGGAAACCCAGGATATTACTCATCAAAGTTTTTCCTTCGCCCCCACTACCAGCTTGAGGGTCTTACCGTCTCTCTCAGGTTGGTTTCTAAACTGCCCTCGGAAAAGGGCGGTTGATCAGTTGGATCACGCGGCGATGGTCGCCGTTTGGTTATCTTAGCCGGCTATTCGGCATTTCTAGAGGAGTGAAGACACATGGCTGACTCTCAAGCATACGACTACATCTGCTATTTCACTGGCGGCAACACACCCACTCAAGGTGCGATCGAAATCCGGGGCGAGAGCCAGGACTCCGCCTTGTCAGGCAACAACGCCTTCGAACTCTCTGAGTTCAACGTGAAGGGGGAGAACTCCACTGCAATCGGGTCCTCCACCACGGGTGCAGGTGGCGCAGGCAAGTGTAAGTTCGAGCGTCTGACGATGAAGAAGCTCACAGATGCTGCAACCTGCAGCCTGTACAAGGCGATGATCCTGGGGGCGCATTTCGAGGAGGTCGTCCTTGAGCTCCGCCGGAGCGGCGCGACCTTTATGCGCTTCAAGTTCAAGATGTGCATTATTGCCGAGATGGAGACCACGGCGTCGGGCGATGATGAGTCCGAGGACAGCTTCGTCGTTGATTGGGGTGCGATCAATGTCGAGTACTTCGCTCAAGACGCATCGGGCGATATCGCCGCCGGCCCGACCGATGAGATTCCGTTCAGCCGCGTGACCAATGCGAGCGAGTACGAAGTCACGTCGCTGTAATGACGTAAGCGGGATACGGGGTTGGGCTCTGATCTGACCCCGTACACCGGGGTGCCGCCGCTTGGAGGACCCGTCTTGTCTGGACGTGAAGAATGAGCGTTCAAACCGCAGATAGGAAGGGCTTGGGCATGGCGGTTCGCTTTGCCCAAGCCCGTCGTTTTAGGTGCGCGTGTTTTTCATCGCTCACATTAAAGATGACCGACTGAGATTTTCCAAGGGAGCATAGAGACTGATGGCGACGGATGATACTGATGACGCCTTTCTGTATTTCGACCTCAAACCGAAGGCTATCAACGGCGAGTCCACAGATAATCGGAAGGGGCTTGGTCCGACTTCGAAATCACCGAAAGAGCGTAAGGCGTTTTCTATTTCAACGTTTGGTTTCAATATTCAGAACGATCAGAAGATTGGCACTGGCGTTAACGCTCCGTCGGGAGGGTCCGACGAGGAAGCGGGAAAGGCCAAGCTCGAGGCAATTACCGTTAAAAAGCTGACTGATCGTGCCACACCCGATCTTATTCACGCCTGTGCTAAGGGCCTTAAGTACAAGTGGGCAAAGATTGAGCTTCGCCGCAATGGCCTCACCTATATGTTCATAGAGATGGAAGATGCTATTGTCACAAAGGTGAATACTGAGCAGTCCGACGACTCCGAGCCAACAGATTCGGTAACGGTCGAGTATGTTCGGATCAAGATCACCTATTATGAACAGGCGACAGATGGTGATGTTTACGAGGTCTCGACGACAGGTTGGGACCGCGAGAAAAACGAGGAATGGTCGGGATGATGTCAACGGGTTCGCACGACGAACGATTGGAGTGTTATGACTGCGCTTGAATTGCTTCAGTCCGGTGATTTGAACGCAGCGCTTGAGGATCTCCAGGACCAAGTTCGCAAGTCTCCTGCAGATTCGAAGTTGCGCATCTTCCTCTTCCAGCTTCACTGCGCGCTCGGAGATTGGGATCGCGCTCTGACACAGCTCCGTGTGTGCGGCAAGATGGATGAAGCCGCCTTGCCGATGGCGCAGACCTATCGTGAGGCGATCGGCTGTGAGTTGATCCGCGAGCGGGTGTTCAAGGGGGAAACGCCGCCGCTTGTCTTTGGTGAGCCGCAGAAGTGGATTGCGCTGCTGATCGAAGCCGTAGGCGCGCTCGGGCGTGGGGATGCAGCGAGTGCCGCGGGGTTGAGAGAGGAGGCGTTCGAAACGGCTCCGACGACATCCGGCAAAGCCAACGATACGGCCTTCGAGTGGATTGCCGACGCGGACATGCGCCTTGGTCCCGTTCTTGAGGTGATTATGAACGGGCGCTATTACTGGGCGCCGTTCAATTGCATCTCTTCGATCGAGATGGACGAACCGACTGACCTTCGGGACGCGGTCTGGACGCCCGCGACCGTAACATGGGCGAATGGCGGGCAAGTTCCTGCGCTGATACCGACGCGTTATCCTGGCTTGTCCGAGACTTGGACCAATGCGCACCGCTTGTCGCGTGCAACCGACTGGGCGGATGTGGGGTCAGACACCTTTGTCGGGATAGGTCAACGCGTGTTGGCGACCGACGCCGACGATATCGCTCTTATGGACATCCGCGCTTTGTCTCTCGATGTTGAGGCGCCAGAAGCTCCTGAGGAAGGCGAAACGGAGGCGGAGCCCGGCGATGGATGAGAAGCTCGCATCCGAGCGTCTGCAACCCTCGCTGCTTGATCGTCTAACCGACATGTCTCCCGAGGAACAGGGAGAAAGCCGGGACGAGCGCGTGATCGACATGCGTCGTCTTCGTGCCATCGTGCTCCGGGACCTCAGCAACCTGTTCAACACGACCAATTTCTCGGCCGTTGAAGACTTGGAAGCCTATCCTCGGATCGCGTCTTCGGTGGTGAACTACGGAATCCCTGACATTGCCGGCATGCAGATTGGTCGCTCCAAGGCGATGAACTTGCAAAGGGCGCTGAAGAAATCCGTGGAGATGTTCGAACCACGGATTATTCCGGGTACGCTGGATATCCGGCTTGCGGAACAGGACATCGGCAGCGATGTGGTGATCGTGCTGGAGATACGGGGCGAGCTTTGGGCGCATCCCTTGCCTATGGAGCTCTATATGCGCACAGAGCTTGATCTCGCCGGTGGCAAGATCACCGTGCGGAACGAGAGTTAGGCCGGTCTGCGATGGATACCCGTCTGCTCAAATACTACGAGAGCGAGCTCGGTTTCATCCGGGAGATGGGCGCGGAGTTTGCGGAGTCCTACCCGAAAATTGCGGCGCGCCTCGGGATGGAGGGGTTCGAGGTTCTCGACCCTTATGTCGAACGCTTGCTCGAAGGTTTTGCGTTTCTCGCAGCCCGCGTCCAGCTTGAGATCGCCCTCCAATATCCGACGTTCACCCAACATCTCCTCGAGATCGTCTACCCACACTATACCGCGCCAACCCCATCGATGATGATTGCCCAGTTCAACCCCGATCCTTCGCAGGGCGGGATGGATGACGGGTTTCGGCTCCCGGCGGGGACGCCTTTGCGCAGTCCGCTCCGCGACGGGGAGACCACGGCCTGCGTCTTCCGGACGGCTCATGATGTGACGCTCTATCCTCTCGAGGTTTCAGAGGCTGAATACATAGACGGCCGTGGCGAGTTGGTGGCAGCCGGAATGGGTGCGGCGACACAGGCCCGCGCGGCGATACGATTGCGGATCCGCCATCTTCAGGGTGGGTCGATTTCCTCGCTGACCCTCGATCAGTTGACCCTTTATCTCTCGGGCGATGGCGGAAAACCGTGGCGCTTGTACGAGAATATTTCGAAGGATGCCGTCGCTCTTTATGCCCGGTCGACCAACCGACGGGCGGATTGGGTGATGCGGCTTGGTGAGTGCCCGGTGACGCCAATCGGCTTCGACAAGGCTGAAGCGCTCCTTCCTTATCCGGGAGAGTCTTTCGACGGGTACCGCTTGCTTCAAGAATACTTTGCGCTGCCGCAGCGGTTCTTCTTTATCCGCCTCAGTGAGCTTGCTGAGGCGGTTGAGCGCGTCGAGGAGTCGACGATCGACATCTACATCCTGTTGTCGGAAGCCAACCGGGAACTGGCGACCACGCTGGACAAGGAGAGCTTCAAGCTCCATGCGGCACCGGCGATCAACCTGTTCGACAAACGCTGTGACCGCGTCCATGTGCGCGATGTCGACATTGACCATCACATAGTGCCGGACCGGACGGCGCCGATGGACTACGAGGTGCACCAGATCAAGAAGGTCGTCGGGATCGCCGGGCAGGGCGGCGATGACATGGATTTTACCCCTTTCTACAGCTCAGATGATCTGACGGCAGCAGGCGAGAGCCATTCGGCCTATTACGCGATCAAGCGCATGATGCGGCAGCGCTCGGAGCGGCAGCGGCTGAAGGGTGCGAGGACATCCTATCTCGGGTCAGAGGTTTTCCTCACCCTGGTTGATCGCAACCAGGCTCCGTATTCGAACCAGCTCGAGCAGCTCTCGGTTACTGCGGTTTGCTCGAACCGAGACCTTCCGCTGATTTTGTCCATTGGTGGTGGAAAGACCGACTTCTTCCTGCCCGACGGCGGTCCGGTCAGCGAGGTGCGGGCCATCGTGTCCCCAACCCGCCCGCGTCCGAGCTTGGGGCAGGGGGATGCGGCCTGGCGACTGATCAGCCATCTCAGCCTCAACTATCTTTCCATCAGCGACACCGGCAATGGCGAGGGCGCCTCGGCGTTGAGAGAGATCCTGTCCATCTACGCGCCCCTCGGCGATCGCGCGATGTCAAAACAGATGGAAGGGATCGTGGATGTGGCGTCGACGCCGATCGTCCGCCGCGTCCAAGACAAACTGCTCTCGACGGCGGTGCGCGGGCTTGAGGTCAAAGTCAGCTTCGATGAGAATATTTTTGAGGGAACCGGCGTCTATTTGCTCGGGGCGGTGCTCGACCGTTTCTTTGCAAAATATGTGGCGCTCAACAGTTTCACCGAAACGGTGATCGCAAGTCAGGACCGGGGAGAAATTGCGCGATGGCAGCCAAGGAGCGGGACACGGCTCCTAATCTGAGCGCGCTTGAAGCCCTGGCCGCGGATCCGACGCGGTACCATGTCTTCAAAGCGCTTCGGATCATCGAGGCGTCCTTCCCAAACAACCCGAGGCTTGGTCGGTCCATCCGCCCGTCGCAGGATGCCGTGCGCCTACACCAAGAGCCCGAACTCGCGTTTCCACCCTCGACCGTCAACGATTTCACGCCGCCCGATCCGGAAGAGGGGACACCCGCCCGCCTGACGAACCGCTTCTTCGGGTTGTGGGGACCGCACGGGCCAATGCCGCTGCATCTCACGGAGCATGCTCGGGATCGTATGCGCAACAGCCGCGACCCGACGCTCGTCGCGTTCGCGAATGTTTTTCACCACCGTATGACGAGCCTGCTTTACCGAGCCTGGGCGCAGGCGGAGCCGGCTCCTTCCTACGACCGCGATGACGACGACCCGTTTGCGGACAAGGTTGCAGCCGTTGCCGGACTGAAGGGCGATCATCTCCTCAAGCGGGATGCCTTGCCGGACATGCTCAAATTGCGCTTCTCTGGGCGGCTGTCTCATGGCACCCGGAATGAAGAAGGCCTCCTGGCGATGGTCTCAAGCTTTTTTCGGGCGCCTGTCTCGATTGAGAGCTTTGTTGGAAGTTGGCTCCAGCTCGATCCGAAAGAACAGTTTTCGATGCCGGCTGGAACGCCGACGAATCGTCTGGGTCGCTCGATCTCCGTCGGTGAGCGGGTTTGGTCCCGTCAGGCCAAGTTCCGGTTTCGCATTGGCCCGCTGAGCCTTGCGGCTTATGAACGGTTGTTACCGGGCGGCGCGAGCCTGAGCCGGCTCGCCGCGATTGTCCGCAATTACGCAGGTGACGGGCTCGACTGGGATGTCGATCTGGTGTTGCGTGCTGATGAGGTGCCGCGTCCGCGCCTCGGGCGGCAGGGGGAGCTTGGCTGGACCATCTGGATCGGCCAGCGGCCGGAGGGTGTAGACGCCGACGATTTGGTCGTCGCGCCACAATTCGACGGGCCGCCCCGGGATGGGCCGGCCGAAACAGGAAAGAAGGGGAGTTAAAGGATGGCCGGGATCAGCCGCGTAGCCCTGTTCGGCAAGCTCAATTCGCTCGGATACCGCGCGATCGAAAGCGCAACCGTGTTCTGCAAGATGCGGGGCAACCCGTATGTGGAGATGGTGCACTGGATCCATCAAATCCTGCAGCTTCAGGACAGCGACATTCACCGCATCGTCAAGCATTTCGAGCTGGACCCGGCCAAGCTGGTGCGCGACCTGACGGCGAGCCTCGATATGTTGCCACGCGGGGCGACCTCGATCTCGGATCTCTCGAGCCATCTTGAGGAAAGCGTCGAGCGCGCTTGGGTCTATGCCTCGCTGCAGTTCAAATCAGGCCATGCGCGGACCGGGCACCTGATCCTCGGGATGGTGAAGACACCGAGCCTGCAGAACGTGCTGGTCTCGATTTCACCGGAGTTCAAGAAGATCAAAGCCGAGGAACTTGGTGACAACCTCGCGGATATCATCGGGGGCTCGCCGGAGGATGCGCTGGCGGCGAAGGACGGCTCGACCGTCGGTGGCGGGGCCACCCCCGGTGAGGCGAGCGGCGCGATGGCGCCGGCTCAGATGGGCAAGGAAGAGGCGCTCGCCCAGTTCACCGTCGATCTGACTGAGAAGGCGCGCAACGGCGAGATCGACGAGATCGTCGGGCGCGATGAGGAGATCCGCCAGATCGTCGACGTTCTGATGCGGCGGCGGCAGAACAACCCGATCCTGACCGGTGAGGCCGGCGTCGGTAAGACCGCTGTGGTCGAGGGCTTTGCGCTGCGCATCGCGCGGGGGGATGTGCCGCCATCGTTGAAGGATGCGCGGCTGCTCAACCTCGATGTGGGGCTGTTGCAGGCCGGCGCTTCGATGAAGGGTGAGTTCGAGGAGCGCCTGCGCTCGGTTATCGAGGAGGTGCAGGCGAGCGAGACGCCGATCATCACCTTCATCGACGAGACGCATACCCTTGTCGGTGCGGGCGGTGCGGCTGGCACGGGCGACGCTGCCAACCTGCTGAAACCGGCGCTTGCGCGCGGGACACTCCGCACCATCGGTGCGACCACCTGGGCGGAGTACAAGAAGCATATCGAGAAGGATCCGGCGCTGACCCGGCGCTTCCAGGTGGTGCAGGTAGATGAGCCGGATGAGCCGAAGGCGATCCTGATGATGCGCGGCATCGCCTCGATGCTGGAGAACCACCACAAGGTGCAGGTGCTGGACGAGGCGCTCGCGGCTTCGGTGAAGCTCTCGGCGCGCTATATCCCGGCGCGTCAGCTGCCCGACAAGTCGGTGAGCCTGCTCGATACCGCCTGTGCCCGCGTTGCCATTTCGCAGCACGCCGTGCCGGCGGAGGTCGATGATGCCCGCCGCCGCATTCAGGCTTTTGAGACCGAGCTTGAGATCATCGGGCGGGATGCGTCCGCGGGCCTCGATGTGACGGAACGCAAGGAAGCCATCGACCGCGCACTTGATGAGGAGAAGGAACGCCTCGGTGTCCTCGAGGAGCGCTGGAACACAGAGAAAGAGCTGGTCGAGAAGATCCTGGAGGACCGCGCGAAGCTCCGTGAGGGGGGTGGCAAGGTCGATGAGCCGGGTGCTGAGGAAGCGCCTGAGGGCTCTGAGATGACCGACGAGGAGCGCGAGACTTTGCTCACCGAACTCCGTGCGAAGCAAGCGGAACTCGCGGAGTTGCAAGGCGAGAGCCCGCTGATCCTGCCCATTGTCGACGAGCAGGCGGTGGCCTCCGTTGTCGCCGATTGGACCGGCATCCCGGTCGGCCGAATGGTGAAGGACGAGATTGCCAACGTGCTCAACCTCGCCAACGTGCTCAACAAGCGCGTCATCGGCCAGGATCACGCGATGGAGATGATTGCCAAACGCGTCCAGACCTCGCGCGCTCAGCTCGATAACCCGCAGAAACCGATCGGTGTCTTCCTGCTCGCAGGTACGTCAGGAGTGGGTAAGACGGAGACGGCCCTTGCACTGGCCGAGGCACTCTATGGCGGCGAGACCAATGTGGTCACCATCAACATGAGCGAGTTCCAGGAGGCGCACACCGTCTCCACGCTCAAGGGCGCGCCTCCGGGGTATATCGGTTATGGCGAGGGCGGCATCCTGACCGAGGCGGTGCGGCGCAAGCCCTATTCGGTGGTGCTGCTCGACGAGGTCGAGAAGGCGCACCCGGATGTGCACGAGATCTTCTTCCAGGTCTTTGACAAGGGCCAGATGGAAGACGGCGAAGGGCGCATGATCGACTTCAAGAACACGCTGATCCTGCTGACCTCCAATGTCGGCTCCGACCTGATCATGGACATGTGCTCGGATCCGGATCTGATGCCGGAGCCGGACGGGATCGCAAAGGCACTGCGCGAGCCGCTGCTGAAGGTGTTCCCGGCCGCGCTCCTCGGGCGTCTTGTGACAATCCCCTACTATCCGCTGACGCCGGACATGATCGCGATGATCAGCAAGCTCCAGCTCGGGCGCATCCAGAAACGGGTACAGGCGAACCACGGCGTGCCCTTCACCTACACGGACGCGGTGGTGCAGACCATTGTCGACCGGTGCCAGGAGCTCGAGAGCGGCGGACGGATGATCGACAGCATCCTCACCAACACGATGTTGCCGGCGATCTCAAACGAGTTTCTCAAGCGACTGATGGACGGCGAGGAGGTGCGCCAAGTCGCCGTGGATGTCGAAGGCAGTGAGTTCACCTACAGCTTCGACTAGGCGCGCCAAGAGTCATTGTTGCAACGATTATTGCGTAGCGTTGCCCTTGCGTACCGGGCGGGGGTTGCGCTTTGCATCAAACTGGGTGATCAAGGTCTGACAGCATAGGCACGCCGCCCTGGCCGCGCGCGGCCAACCGCTTTTCGCGTTTACTGGGCGCCAGAAGGGGGAGGCCGATGGCAATCGACACGACCGAGCGCCCCACGGGCTTCCATGACCGTGTCGTCGCGATGGTCGACAGCAACGGCTTCTCCAACGCTATTTTCGCTGTCATCATTTTGAATGTGATCTCCCTGATCCTGAGCGGATCGGAAACGTTGAGCGCCGAGTTCGGCGAGGTCTTTAGGATTACCCACAAAATTGCGATCGGGATCTTCGTCGCGGAGATGGCCCTGAAGCTTTACGCCTATCGGGATAAGTTCTTCAACTCGGCCTGGAACGTCTTCGATCTGGTAATTGTTGTCGTGGCGTTGGTGCCCGAAGTTGGCAACCTCTCGATGTTGCGCGCTGTCCGGTTGGCGCGGGCTCTCAGGCTCATCTCCGCCTACCGCGCGATCAACAGCCAGGATGCTGAGATCCAAGAACTTGAGGCCCTCGATCCGCGATCCTTGCGCGCACGGACGCGCGCCGTGCTGGAGACGGATGAGGCTCGGAACTTTATTCTGTCGGTGATCGTGCTGAACGGAATTCTTCTGGGGATCACGACCTCGCAGAAGCTCTCGGACAGCTCGCTCTACATCATCGAGGTGATCGATACGATCGTGATCGTGATCTTTGTGCTCGAGATGGTGGCGAAGCTTTACGCCTATCGAATGCGCTTCTTTGCTCAGGCTTGGAACATCTTCGATCTGGTCGTGGTGCTGATCTCTTTGATGCCCCAGAACGACACACTCGCCGTCTTACGCGGGATGCGGGTGATCCGGGCGCTTCGGGTCATGTCGGCTTTCCCGCAGATGCGCGAGGTGGTGAAGGCGCTTGTGGACGCCCTGCCCGGAATGGGGGCGGTCGTGCTCTTGCTGGGCGTCATCTATTACATCTTCGGGATCATGGCGACGCTCTGGTTTGGCGAGGCGTTCCCGCAATGGTTCGGCTCTCTGGGGGCATCGCTCTATTCCCTCTTTCAGATCATGACGCTTGAGAGCTGGTCGATGGGCATCGTGCGCCCGGTGATGGAGGTGTTCCCCTGGGCCTGGGCCTTCTTTGTGCCGTTCATCACGGCGACGGCCTTTGCGGTGCTCAACCTCTTCATCGGTATTCTTGTCAACGCCATGCAGGCGGCGGTGGAGGAGCAGCAGGAGGAGGAGATTGAACGTCTCCGGGACCTGGTGCGGACCGAGAACGCCGCTGTGGCAGAGCAAATTGCGGTGCTGCACGAGGACATCAACCGCCTGACCGCTCAGTTGCAAGCGGCGCGGGATCAAGGCGGTTCCGGCCTGCCACCTCGCACAGAGTGACACGGACGCCTCGGACGGCAGCGATCCGATGCCGAAGTCTTCCAAACCCCTTGCGATCCGAGGGCACAGTTGCGAAGTTTGGCGAGCCCGTGCATTAAGACGGGCATCGGCGGGGGTCTGCCGGGCCCAGCGATTGATTTCGGAGTGAGATATGACCGTTACCGATATTGACGCGGACGATGTCGAAGGTGCGGCTGAGGAAGAGGCCCCCGCCTTCGGTGTCCTTACGGTTCCTGAAAACACCGAAGCCGTCAGCGCAAGTCGCGACAAGTTCCGGATCGCCATCCTGGGCGACTTCTCCGGTCGCGCGAGCCGCGGCGTTCTGGAGACCGGCTCGGCCCTCGGCGCGCGCAAGCCAATGAAGCTTGATGTCGACACCATCGACGATGTCATCGCACGCTTTCGCACGCAACTCGTGTTGCCGATTGGTCCTGGCGGGGCGTCGGTGGAGGTTGAGCTCGGAAGCATCGACGACCTGCATCCGGACGAACTCTACGAGAATGTCGAGATTTTTGCCGAGCTGCAAAACCTGCGCCGCATGCTCAAAGGTGGACGTGCCGATCAGGCGATGGAGAACCTGAAGAGCTGGGGCGACGAGTACGGCACCCTCAAGGCGCTGGCACGAAAACGGGCCCGCGGCGCCGAGGTGCCTGCGGACATGAAGCTCTCGGAGTTTGCCCAATTGATCGGTGGCGGTCCGGAGAGTGCTCCGGAAGCAACACCGGCAGATGAGCTTATCCAGCGTGTGGTCGGCCCCTATGTGGTCAAGGCCGAGGACCCGGCGGTCGAAGGGATGGTGGCCGCGGTCGATGAGGCGCTTTCGGGGGCCATGCGTGGGCTCCTCCACCATCCGGATTTCCAGGCGGTCGAGTCCCTTTGGCGCTCGCTTGATCTGCTTTCGCGGCGTATCGAGACCGGCGGTGGGCTCGAGCTTGTGATCTATGACGTGGCTGCTGAGGAGATGGCGGCCGATCTCGCAGCTCAGGATGAGCTTACGGAGTGCGGTCTTTTCGAGATGCTGGCGGAGAAGCCGGGCCTCGATATGGGTCAGGGCCGGCTCGCTGCTGTGATCGGGCTCTACCAGTTCGAAGAGACCCCGCCGCATGCAGAGCTGCTCGGACGGATGGCGCGGATCGCGGCCTATATCGACGCGCCTTTCGTGGCCTCGATCTCCGCGAAGCTGGTCGACACCAAAACCGACGACGTGCATCCGTTGGTCAAAGAGGCCTGGGACGATCTGAAGGCGTTGCCGGAGGCGGCCTTCATCGGTCTCGCATCGCCGCGTTTTCTGCTTCGCCAGCCCTATGGCAAGCGTACCGACCCCATCGATCCTTTCGATTTCGAGGAGTTCACGCAGAGCGAAGGTCTGAAGGGTATGCTTTGGACCAATCCCGCGGTTCTGGTGGCGGCACTGCTTGGCGCCAGCTGGACCCAGACCGGCGGCAAGGTGAAGCTGGGCGATGTCATGACATTCGATGACATGCCCTTCCACTATGTGACCGACAGCTACGGCGATCAGATCGCACTGCCCTGCACCGAGCGTTTGCTGACCGAAAAGACCGTCGCAATCACAGCTCAGCGCGGCATCATGCCGGTGCTCTCGATCCAGGGCCGGAATGAAGTTCGTCTCGGCTCTTGGCGCTCCGTTGCGGGGTCGGAGTTGGCGGGGCCTTGGGCCAGCGGCGGGGTCGGTGGACCTGCCGCAATGAAACAGCGCAACGATGCGTCCGTCGCAGCGGTTGCGGCTGCGTCTATGCCGGAGGCTTTGGCCTCGCCGATCCCGGGTGGCGAAGGTGACGATGTAGACGATATCATGGCGGGCCTCGAGGCAGATGACGCTGATGTGGCTGATGCCGACGATGATGGTGGCACGGATGATCTCGATGCGCTTCTGGCTGATTTAGACGCGCCTGACGATGACGCCGACGATGCCGATGGTGGTGGGTTGGACGATTTGGACGCTTTGTTAGCCGATCTGGATGATGACACTGGGTCGGATGACGAAGGTGGTGGGGACGACGGGGGCGACGACGATCTCGATGCGCTGCTTGCGGAGTTTGGTGACAGCGACGACGACGAGGATGCCGGGGATGACGATATGGATGCTGAACTTGAGGCGCTTTTGAAGGACTTGTGATGAATACGGAAGTACAAAAGGATGGGGATCCGTTAGCACATCCGATCACCATTGTTCTTTTTAATGGCCGGTATTTTTTGGTCCGGGGTGAAGAGTACATGAGCAATTTGCTATCTGGGATGGGGGAGTACCCGGTTCCTGTCGCAATCCTCTCCATGTCAAGTTTTGCAAAGTTTCAAACTGTTTTGCCCAAGGACAAGGAAGCCACGGATCTCTGGAATATCAATGCCCGAATTATTGAGCGTTTGCGTGTTGATGAGCAATTGCTGGAGATTGACATAGAAGCGTAATACTAAGAAATATTATTGAAAGGAATATAATATGGCTGGTGATACAGAGCTTGTATATGAAGGTCGTTCAATACGGCTGAAGGGACCTCTTCCTGCCGGGGAGATGCAGTTCTTTCGCGCGAAAGTCAAAGAAGGTTTAGGGCAGTTTACTGAGATCACTGTCGAGTTTTTGTCTACCAACGTGGATATTAAGCTTGAGGATGTGATTGGGCAGCCGATGTCCATTGAGATTGATACTGAAGGCGAGAATATTCGCTACTATGCTGGGCATTGTATAGAGATCCTCTTCGAGGGTACTTATATGAACCAAGGGCACTATTGTGCAACCTTGCGTTCTTGGCCTTGGATGCTAACCAGAACGGCAGATTGTCGGATCTTTCAAGACAAGTCCTCGATGGACATCATTAAAAAGATATTTGGTGAGTATAACTTTAGCGATTTTGAAGACAAAACACAGACAACCTATAAAGAACGTGTTTACTGCGTGCAATACCGTGAAACGGATTGGGATTTTATATATCGCCTGATGATCGAAGACGGCATTTATTTTTATTTCGATTATGAAGAGAAGAAAGACAAGATGGTTTTGGTTGCGAGCTCTGGTTCGCACTCAAGCATCAAAGAAAAAAGCGATGTTGAATTTCACTTCCGTCAGAGTGTGCATAGGCAGCGGGGCGATCATATCTACGAGTGGCGGTCGCTTGAGAGAATGCACACCGGAAAAACCACTCTGAACGACTATGATTTTAAGAATTCAACGAGCGATCTCAAGTCGGCGAATGCGATTGAAACTGGTAAGCACAATTACAAGGCCTATGAGAATTATGATTGGCACGGGCGCTATGAGGAAACGAGCGACGGTGACAAGCTGGCACGGGTTCGAATGGAGGCACTGAAGGCCGGGCATCAACGGGCTTGGGGCGAAGGCAGTCTGCGGACCATGGCGGTCGGATATCGGTTCAAACTTAAGGATCATCCCCGGGAGGCAGCCAATCAAGAATACCTGATTGTGGACGCAACCCATCTGCTGCAGATCGACGATGACTCGATGACGACGGAACTCCAGCAATCGACGCTCGGTATGCTCGAGGAGTTCGACCACGAGAAGCACAAAGAACCGTTCCGCGTGATGTTCCAAGTGCAGCCCGCGCAGACGGAGTATCGTATTCCCTATCCGTATCCGCGACCGACGATTTCCGGTTTGCAGACCGCTAAGGTCATGGGACCTTCGGGCGACGAGATCTACACCGATGAACATGGACGGGTGAAGGTTAAATTCCATTGGGACCGGAACCCGGAGGGCAAGCCCGACGAGTCTCTGACCTGCTGGATCCGGACCTCGGTTCCCTGGTCGGGCAAAAACTGGGGCCAGGTGTGGGTCCCTCGCGTCGGTCAGGAGGTTGTGGTTCAGTTTGAGGAGGGCGATCCGGACAGACCTCTGATTGTGGGCATGCTCTATAACGATGCGACCATGCATCCTTACGCGCTGCCTGCCAACATGACCCAGATGGGCTGGACCACGCGTTCGACCAAAGGAGGCGGGACCGACACGTTCCACGAGCTTGTGTTTGAGGACAAGAAGGACTCCGAGTTCGTGCGCTTCCAGTCGGAGCGCGACTACAAGCAGATCGTGAAGAACAACGCGGAGATCACGATTGGCATCGAACATGCGGATGCCGGTGACTTCACACAGACGATCAAGAACAACCGGACCGAGACCGTGCAGGAGGGCGATCACACCTTCACGGTTGAGACGGGCAACGAGACCTACACGGTCGAGAGCAACCGCGAGATGACCGTCAATGGCGACCATTCGGAGACCGTCGCCGGAAGTCAGACCATCGACGTGACTGGAGCGATCAGCATCACGTCGCAAGACAGCATCACATTGACCGTAGGTGGGTCGTCGATCACCATCGACCAGACATCGATCAAGATCGAGAGCACCCAGATCGAAGTGACGGCACAGGCCACGGCAACGATCTCCGCCTCTGGCAGCGCTGAGCTGTCTTCGGATGGCATGATTACTATCGGCGGTTCCATGGTCGAGGTTGGCGGCGACGCGATGGTCATCGTGGATGGCGGCGTATGTATGATCAACTGAGGATGGCGAAGCGATGACCGATCTCGGACGGTTTGCCGATCTTAAGAAGATCACGGGTGAGGCTGCGCACCCGCTCATGATCCGTGAGCGGATCAAGCTGAAAACCCCTGTGACATCACCGGAGGATGCCTCGGTGCCTGTCGTTCTTGCGGAGCTGGACAAAAAGGCCGCCGTGCTGGATGTGCTGCATCTGATGGCCCATGCGCTTCCAAAGCGTGAAGCGACGTGGTGGGCGTGTCTGTCTGGCCGCGACCTCTTTCCGAAGGACCAATCGGTTGATCCCCTGACGCTGTCGACGGCAGAAGCCTGGGTGTTCAAACCCGGGGACAAGACCCGCTCGGACGCCAGGACTGCGATGGAAAATGCGATGCCGGGCGACAAGACCAAGCTCTGCGCCCTTGCCGCGACGTTCGCACCGGGCACGCTGGGCCCGGGTGATCTCGAAGACTACGAAGCGCCACCGGGCGCGGTCGGGGCGGCTGTTTTCGGCATGGCTTTGCGGTCGCTCTACCTGGATCCCAAGCGGATCGATCCTCAGGGGGAGATCCTTATCGAACGTGCGATCGACATCGCCCGCGGTGGGAATGGCAACGTGCAACCCGTTGCAGCGACGGGCTGATCTGACGTCCGTTGGCGGCGTGGGACGCTTGTGCCCTGGGGCGGCCCGTTGCATGCTGGCTCGAGGAGAGTATCCCCTGCGCCGAACTCTGGCGTTTTGGGCTGATCGGAGGAACTGGTGGGACTGACGCTGAGGCCAGAGGGAAGTGGTCTGATGCCGGACGGCGTCTCCGCGACCGAGATGCGAGGCGGCGTCCTCACCATCGGGCGCCGCGACGACAATGATCTCGTGCTGCCCGACCCCGACCGGCACATCTCCTCGCAGCACTGTGTGATCGAGCAGCGCGGCAACGACTATTTCATCACGGACAACAGCACCAACGGCACGGTCCTGAACCACAATCAAACGCTCACGCGCGGGCAAGCTATGCCGCTCAATCCAGGCGATGTCATCACGCTTGGCCAGTATGAACTGCGGGTTCAGATCGACGATCCTTTGGATCCGGGTCTCGGAGCCCCAGACCCTTATGCCGATTTGCCGCCGCCGCTAGAGCAGGGGTCCTATTCCCAACCTGTTCAGAGCGGGCATCGCCACGACGCCAACGATGACCTCGACGATCCGTTGGGTGCGGGCGGGGAAGATGATCTGCTGGGCATCCTTGAGGGGCCGGCGACCGGTGCGGCTGTCAGAGGCGGCAACCGCGCCTTCATTCCCGATGATCCGCTTGGCTCGTCGGCAGGCGCATTTGGCGGAAGCGATCCCTTTGCGGGCCCTTCGGATCCCTTGGCGAAGGGCGGCGACCCAATGGCCGAACTCGGGGCGAGCGACGGCGGAGCGTTGTTGCCGGGTGATGCAGATCCGCTCAGCCCTGGCGGCGCGAATGAGGACGAATGGCTCGCGGGGCAAGGCGCGCGGTCGGATCATGCGGCCAGTACGGCATCGTTCTACGGTGGCCCGAAGCAGGCTGGGAACATGATCCCGGATGACTTCGACAGCGAGTTCGGAGGCGGTGATGATGACTTCCCGCTTCCCGACGCGCCAGCTCCACCGCCTACGCCAGCGCCGGCGGCCCCACCTCAAGCTGCGCCCGATCCGCTCGCGCAGGCGGAACTGGAACAGCCGTTAGATCCTTTTTCTTCTCCCGCCCCGTCCCCGTCCCCGTCCCCGGCGCCGGTCGATGCGGAGCCGGAGAATCCCTTCGCTTTGGGCGACGACCCGGTTGCAGAACCGGCCCCTGCTCCAGCCCCCGCGCCAGCGCCTGTGACGCCTCCACGACCGCGTGTCCGCAGTGTTGACGAGCCCAGTGCCGGGGCGCAGCCGCAAATGCCTCCTGCGAGCGCAGAGATTGGCGCACCAGAACCGGCTTTGGCGCCAACCGCGCCCTCGGCTCCAGCGGTGCCGTCTGCGTCCGGTGCGGTGTCTGACGCGGCTGCGCGTGCTTTTCTTCGGGCGGCGGGGGCGGGCGATGTCGCCGTAAGCGACGCCGAGTTGGTCGAGACCATGGAGCGGTTGGGGCGGGCCTTTGGGACAATGGTGGAGGGGCTGCGCGAAGTCTTGATGACTCGGAGCAGCATCAAGGATGAGTTCCGGATGAACCGCACGCAGATCCAGGCGGGCGGCAACAATCCCCTGAAGTTTTCGGTCAGCCCCGAGCAAGCTTTGGAGGCGATGGTGCGGCCCGCTGTGCGTGGTTACATGAAAGCGGATGAGGCGGCTGACGGCGCTTTGAAGGATATCAAAGCCCATGAAGTCGCGACGATCTCCGGCATGCAAGCGGCGTTCAAGTCCATGCTCAACCGGCTCGACCCCAAAACCCTTGAAGGGCGTCTCGAGGCGGGAGGCGGGCTTGGAAGCCTGCTGTCCGGCAAGAAGGCGCGCTATTGGGAGGTGTATGAAAAGATGTATGGTGAAATTGCGCGCGATGCAGAGGACGATTTCCATTCGCTGTTCGGAGAGGAATTCGCCCGCGCATACCAGGAACAGCTGCGCAAGCTCTGACCACTGATTGGAATGTTTCGAGGAGGTATCCCCATGCTGCGTTCATTCGAGGGACGGTTCGCCCGACTGGCTCCCTGCATCGCACTGGCACTTGCCCTTGCAGCCTGTGCGGAGCCGCCGCCGCCGCCCGCGCCGACCGGGGTTGCACTGGCCATCACGGCCGGCCCGGGAATGAATGGTGGTAACCCTGCGAAGGTGAAGGTGTTCTACCTCACATCAGATGCCAACTTCCTCGCGGCCGACTACTTTGCGCTCAACAACGAGCCGGCCAAAACCTTGGGTCAGGATCTGGTCGCGGTCGATGAGTTCCTGATGGCACCAGGCGACACCGCCGATGATACCAAGACATTTGATCTTGCGGTGCCGTATATCGGTGCGGTGGTAGGGCTGCGCGATATCGACCAGCCCGGCTGGCGGGCGATCTCGGATCTGAATGCGCGTGCGCCCAACGCAGTTGGCTTGACCGTCGATGCGGATGGCGCGAAGTTCGAAGCGATCGCTGAGTGACGGGACTGTCCCGGTATAAGTGAGGGAGCCGGCGTGTCCTGGGAGAATAAGGTCATCTGGAGCGAGGGGCTGTTTCTGCAGCCCCACCATTTGCAGCAGCAGACCCGCTATACGGAGACGCTGGTCTCGCAGGTGACCCGTGCACTGGTCCCCTATGGGTGGGGTCTGACCGAGATCGTGCTTGACGATGAGCTGCTGAAGCTTGGCAAGATCTCGGTGAAGTCCTGTGCCGGGATCACGCCGGACGGGGCGGCTTTCCGCGTTCCGCAAACCGATGCACTACCCCCGGCATTCGACGTGCCGGACACGATCAAGAACTGTGTCGTCTACATTGCTGTGGCGACACGGCGCCCCGGTGCGCTGGAGATCGCGCTTGAGGAGGGGGAAAGCTCGGCTGCGCGGTATCGCGCCGAGGAGATTGAGTTGACCGATGTGATGGGGCGGGACAAGCGGCCTGTCACGGTGGCCATCGGGAAGCTCCGGTTGCAGATCGCGTTGGAGGTCGATGACCTCTCCGACCTCTTGGTGATCCCGATCGCAAAGATCGTCGAAGTGCGGGCGGACAACTCGATTGTGCTCGACCGGGCGTTCATTCCAACCGTTGTGGATTTGCGGGCGGCTCCTGCATTGTCCGGGTTCGTGACTGAGCTTGAGGGCATGATCAATCAGCGGGCGGAGGCGCTGGCTGGGCGGATTACGGCGGGCGGCGGGGCTAAAGGTGTTGCAGACATTGCAGACTTTATGCTGCTCACGGTGTGCAACCGCGTGCTGCCTCAGCTCCGGCATATGGGCGCGATCGAAAATGTGCACCCGGAGCACGCGTTCCGGTACTTTGTGGGGCTCGCTGGCGAGCTCGCGACGTTCCTCAGCCAAGACAAACGGGCGCAGACTTTTCCCTCCTATCGCCATGACGATCTGACCGGGGTGTTCCAGCCCGTAATGCGGGCCCTCCGGCAGTATCTCTCGGCGGTGCTCGAGCAGACGGCCATTGCGATCCCACTCGAAGAGCGCAAATACGGCGTTCGCGTCGGGGTGATTGCGGACAAACGCCTGCTCACGGCGGCGACTTTTGTTCTTGCCGTCCAGGCCGATGTGCCCGCCGAGCAGATCCGTCGTCACATGCCGACGCAAGCCAAGGTCGGCCCCGTCGAGCAGATCCGTCAGCTCGTCAACTCCGCGCTTCCGGGCATCGGTCTTCGGCCTTTGCCCGTTGCCCCGCGGCAAATCCCCTTCCATGCGGGTGTTGTCTATTTCGAGTTGGACGGCGATAGTCCATTCTGGAAGCAAATGGCTACGTCGGGCGGGCTCGCCATTTTCGTGCCTGGTGAGTTCCCCGGATTGAACATGGAGTTGTGGGCCATCCGCAATCAGTGACGTCCCGGGAGGCGTGCGATGAACCAGGACGATCCCTTTGCTGAACCGAGCGATACCGAGCGCACGGTGATCCAACCCATGGCGGCTCCGCCGCCGGTGGCGCCGCAGCCGATGCCGCAACAGCCCGTTGCTCAGCAACCGCCGCCGCGTCAGGCTGGCGCCACGCCGCCGATGCCGGGCGGCAATGTCAGCGTCGAAGCTGCGCTCTCAGGCCTGAACCCGCTCTGTGCCGCTGCGGCGCCACTCTTTGCGCTGGTGGGCCGTATCCGCAACCGAGCGCAGCACCCAAATCCGGACGTGCTGCGGCAGAGTGTGGCCCGTGAGATCAAGACGTTCGAACAGCGGGCGCTCGAGCTGCAAATTCCTGTCCAGACGCTGCGGATCGCGCGGTATCTGGTGTGCGCGACCATCGACGATGTCGTGCTGAACACGCCCTGGGGTGAGCAGAGCGTGTGGCGTCAGCAGAGCATGGTCGGCACCTTCCACAAAGAGACCGTGGGCGGCGATCGGGTGTTCGACCTGCTGACCCGGCTCGAGCAGGAACCCGCGCGGCATAAAGATCTTGTGGAGTTCCTCTATGTCTGTCTCTCGCTCGGGTTCGAGGGGAGGCTGCGTGTTGAGGACCGTGGATCGGAGAAGCATTTCCAGCTCCGCGACGGGCTGGCGCGTGTCATCCGAGATCAACGCGGGGCGATCGAGCGCGATCTCGCCCCCCGCTGGAAGGGCGTAAACCTCCCCCATCGGGCGATCGCCGCTTTCGCGCCGATTTGGATGATCACAGCGCTGACGGTGGGACTTCTCCTCCTCATTTTCCTCGGGTTTTCGTTTCTGTTGCAGGGAGATGTGGAGCGCGTGCAGGGCCAAATCGTCAGTTTGGGCCCGGTCGGGCCCATTCAGGTGAAAGGTGGCGAACCTCCGCCCCCGCCCCCGCCACCGCCGCCGCCCGAGGTTCAGGCAAAGACAGAGTTCGCGCAGGTCTCCGGCTTCCTCGAGGAGGAAGTGGCAAACAAGACCGTCGAAGTCTTCGAGAACGGCAATACGGTTACGATCCGCATCTCCGGCAAGGCGATGTTCGCGTCCGCCTCCGATCAGTTGGCGCCGGAGTACCAGCAGTTGATGGACCGCATCGCCACGGCGCTGAACGAGCGCGCGGGGCGGGTGCTGATCGCCGGCCATTCTGACAACATCCCGATCCGCACAGCGCGGTTCCCGAACAACACCGCACTGTCTCTGGCGCGCGCGAAATCGGTGATGAACCGCATGGCCGAGACAATGAACGATCCAGGTCGCCTGAGCGCGGAAGGCCGTGCGGACAAGGAACCAATCGCGTCCAACACTTCGGCTGAAGGTCGGGCCAAAAACCGTCGGATCGAAGTGATCCTCGTAAAGTCGAGCTGATACCATGAAAATATTCAGCAAGGTCCGAGCACTGTTGATGCGGGCTATCTTTAGCCCGATCGGGATAATGCTCCTGATCATTGGAGCGCTTGGGGCAGCAATCTGGTACTTCGGACCGCTGATCCAGTGGGGGGATTGGATCCCTCTCGACAGTGTCGAGGAGCGTCTGATTGCCATCGGTGTGGTGGCTGGGGTCGTGATTCTGGGCACGATTCTGGCCTGGTATCTGCGCCGCCGTCGCCGCCTGAAGCTCGAGAACAAGATCGTAGAAGGCGCGACCGAAGAAGCAGAGGTCGACCAGAGCGATGTGCAGTCGCAGGCGGAGATCGCCGAGCTGCAGGGGCGCATGCGCGAGGCGATGGCGATCCTCAAGAAGTCAAAGCTCGGTGGAAAGGGGGGGCGCAAATCCGTCTACCAGCTCCCATGGTATATTATCATTGGCCCGCCTGGCGCGGGTAAGACGACGGCAATTGTGAACTCCGGGTTGAAGTTCCCGCTTGCCGATAAGATGGGCAAAGCTGCGATCACGGGCATCGGCGGCACGCGCAATTGCGACTGGTGGTTCACCAATGAGGCGGTGCTGATCGACACGGCCGGGCGCTACACGACGCAGGAGAGCGACGTCGAAGCCGACTCGAAGTCTTGGCTCGGCTTCCTCGATATCCTCAAGACCACACGTTCTCGTCAGCCGATCAATGGGGCGATCGTTGCGATCTCACTGTCGGATCTGTCCGTGCAGGATGACGCCGCCCGGCGCAACCATGCGCTTGCCGTGCGGACGCGCTTGCGGGAGCTGCGCGAAAAGCTCGGAGTGCGCTTCCCGGTCTATGTGGTCTTTACCAAGGCTGACCTCATCGTCGGCTTCGCTGAGTTCTTCGATCGGCTTGGCAAGGAAGATCGCGAACAGGTCTGGGGCGTCACCTTCCCCTACAAGAAGGGCGAGGAAGAAGGCGATCCGATGGGCCGCTTCGATGCGGAGTTCGACGCGCTGCTTCAGCGCCTGAACGACCGCTCCATCGAGCTGTTGCAGCAGGAAGTCGACCACCACCGCCGCTCGCTGATCTACGGGTTCCCGCAGCAGGTCGAGTCGCTGCGCGGGGTTGCAAAGGACTTCCTCGCCGAGGTTTTCCAAGAGAGCCGGTTCGAGCAACAGCAGCTTTTCCGTGGGATCTACTTTGCCTCTGGCACCCAGGAAGGCACGCCGATTGACCGGTTGATGCGCGGCATGGCCCAGGCCTTTGGGATCGGGCGTCAGGCGGTCGGGACGGGCAAGGGCGCCGGCAAGAGCTTCTTCCTCACGCGCCTGCTCGAGGGCGTGATCTTCCCCGAAGCGGGTCTTGTCTCTGCCGATGACAAGGTGGAGCGCCGCTACAAATGGATCTGGCGCGGGTCTGTCGCGGCTGGCCTTCTGGTCACAGGTGGCTTCGCGACACTCTGGACGATCAGCTATCTCGGCAACACCGACTTGATCGATCAAGCGAATGCGGAGGTGGTCAAATACCGAGAGGCCATCGCTCGCATCCAGGTGAACCCGGTCGAAGACTTCGACCTGCCCGCCGTTGTCGGCCCGCTCAACACGCTCCGCGATATGCCCGGCAATCCGACGGTGAACGACCCCGATCCTGCGACCTCTCTGACTTGGGGTCTCTATCAGGGCGATGCGATCGGGACCGAGGCCGCACAGTCCTATCGTAACGCTCTGAACTCGCTGCTCCTGCCACGGCTGCTCCTCCGGCTCGAAGAACAGCTGCAGTCGAATTTCAACCGGCCGGACCTCCTCTACCAAGCGCTTCGCGTGTATCTCATCCTTGGGCTCCAGGGGCCGATGGACGAGGAGATGGTCCGCACTTGGCTCCAGATTGATTGGAGCCTTGCCTATCCCGGTCCTGCGAATGCCGGCTTGCGGAGCGATCTGGAGGTGCATTTCGATGCGCTGATTGCGAGCCCGATGCAGCAGGTTGATCTGAACGGCAACCTCGTCGAGGCAGTGCGCAGCATTCTTTCGGACCGTCCGGTGCCGGAGCGGATCTATCAGAGCATCGTCACAAGCCCCGCGGCGAAAGCGGTGCCGAAGTGGCGGATCACGGAGGCGGCCGGCCCCCAGGCCACAAGAGTGCTGATCCGTCCCTCTGGAGAGCCTCTCTCCGAGGGGGTCGAAGGGATCTTCACCCATCGTGGGTTTACGGAGGTCTTTATCGATCAGGCGCTGGCCGTACCAGATCGCATGCAACGCGAGGGATGGGTGCTCGGCGTGAACGCGGATGATCTGACCGAAGATCGTTTGTCGGAGTACACGCGGGATGTGTTGTCGCTCTATTATGACGACTATGTCGACCGTTGGGACCGACTGTTGTCCGATATTGACATCGTTCCGCCGAACTCTCTCAACGATGCGGTGCGGATTACCAACATTTTGTCCGGTGCCACGTCGCCGATCACCAACATTCTGAACAGTGCGACCGAGCAGACCATGCTGACGCGCCGCGAAGACCAAGGGCTCGAAGACATCGGGCTGGATAGTGGAACGGTCGATCGGGTCACTGATTTCTTCGAACGCCAAGCACTTGGAAGCTTGGACGCACAATCCCAGCAGTTGGCGCGTGTTCTTCAGGGGTCCAACCGAGTTGGCAGTTCAAACGCACAGCAGGAGGAGCCGGAGATCCCCGGGCAGTATGTCGAGGATCAGTTTGCTTGGCTGCGGAACCTGACCTTCAAGGAGGAGGGGGTCCCCTCACAGCTCGAGACTGTCGTGGCTGAGTACCGCGAGGTCTATGACGAACTGAACCGTCAGTCCGTCGGGGCGGGGGCAGGCGTGCTGGCAAAGCCCGGTGAGGGGGGCGCGCCACAGCGTCTGCTGGAGACGGCAAACTCCCTGGAGGACGGGCCGCTCAAGCGATGGACCGTCCAGGTCGTGCAGTCTGCGTCGAACATTCGTGCAGGTGGCATCCGTCCGCAGCTCAACCGTCAGTGGCAAGCGGAAGTCCTGCCACTTTGCGAGCGCACGCTCGAAGGACGGTATCCCTTCCAGCGGGGGGCCGCGGCCGATGTCGCGATTCAGGACTTCGGCCGACTCTTTGCGCCGGGCGGACTGATCGACAGCTTCTTCAAGGAGCACTTGATCGACTATGTCGAGACGACGTCAAAGCCTTGGCGGTGGCGGCAAGTGAACGGCGTCGATCTTGGGATCTCGCCGTCGGTGCTAACGCAGTTCCAACACGCTGCCGACATCCGAGACGCCTTCTTCCTGACCGGGCAATTGCCATCGGTGACCTTCGATCTCAAACCGATTGCCCTGGACAGCAAGGCAACCTCGGTGGTGTTGGAAGTTGAGGGCCAGGAACTCGAATATGCCCATCAGGTACCGGAAACGACGCCCATGAAATGGCCTGGCAAGGCCGGGGGACGGACCCGCGTCGCCTTTACCCCGCAACAACCAGACAGCGCGAACTCACTACAGTCGGAAGGGCCTTGGTCCTGGTTCCGGCTGCTCGACCAGGCAGAGGTGCGGCGCACCAATGTCTCTGACCGATCCAAAGTCATTTTCAGCATTGGAGGACGCATTGCGGTATTTCAGCTGCGCGCAGGCTCAGCGCTCAATCCCTTTTCACTGTCGGCCCTGCAGGCATTTCGGTGTGTGAAGTCGCTCTGAACGGAGGCTTTCCGGCGGCATATCGACGCCACCGGGACGCGGTTCCTGTGAATTGTGGCGTCCGAGTTTGGGGGTGAAGATGACCGAAGCCGACGATGCCCCCATCCGGTACTCGATGCGGACCCATGTGGGCAAGGTCAGGTCTGCAAACGAAGATGCCGTGATCGGTTTGCCGGAGCACCAGCTCTGGGCGGTCTCTGACGGGATGGGCGGACATAAGAACGGAGCCTATGCCAGCAACGCGATTGTCGAGGCCCTAGGGGCGCTGTCGCCAAGTTTGCCGGCGGGAGAGCTCATGCAGTCAGCCCGCGATGCGGTGTTGGAGGCGCATGAGACGATCCTGGCAGAATCTGCTCGCAACGGTGGCGCGACGATCGGCGCTACGGTGGTGATGCTCCTTATTTCGGCGGGGCATTTCGCGTGTCTATGGGCAGGGGATAGTCGTCTCTACAAGCTCAGCGACGGAAAGCTCCAGCGCGTAAGCCGGGATCACTCGCTTGTCGCAGATTTGGTAGAGGCTGGGCATCTGACGGATGAGGAAGCGGAGAACCATCCGCATTCGAACGTTATCACCCGCGCCGTCGGTGTCGGGGAGGTCCTCGAAGTCGACAAGCGTATCGGCCGGGTCGGTCGGGGAGACCGTTTCCTCCTGTGCAGTGACGGCCTCACCAAATATGCCAATGACGCGCTTTTGGAAGAGGTGCTGCAGACCGAACCAATCGAGACAATCTCTGAACGGCTGCTTCAGATTGCGTTAGATGGTGGGGGCGCCGACAACATATCTGTGATAGTCGTAGAGCTTGGCGAGGACGAAGCAGACAGCTTAACACAAGCGGATACCGAACGGACGGTGGTTCCGGGCGCGCCGTCAGGCGGAGGACTTTGAGCATGCGGCGACTGGGCAGAACGCTGGCAACCGCCGTTCTTTGGGGAGTGGTCGGCCTGGCTGTGACGACGGCCCCGTCGGCGCAAGCAGACAACGTCGCACTTGTTGTGGTGAACGCTGAGTATCGCGATCTTCAACCTCTGCCGCTTGATGGCGTGGCCGAGGCGTTGGAGAGCGCGCTAACCTCGACCGGGTTCAACGTCACCGTGATCAAGAACGCAACGACGGGCGGCTTGCTGTCTGCCTTGCGACAGATGAGTGCCGAGCCAGATCCAGACGGGTCGGCGGTCTTCTATTTCGTCGGCTATGCACGGCAGCTCCGGGGCCGAAACTTCATGATCGCGCGCAATGCGAAGCCAGCGCGGCCGTTCGATTTCGTAACCCAAGGGATCGACCTCGACAGTGTTCTCGCCTCCCTTGCAAAGGCGGGAGGGCAAGCACAGTTCGCTGTGATCGACGGGGCCTATCCCGAACCGCGGCTCGACGGCTTGCAGGGTCTTGAGCCTGGATTGGCGGATCAGTCGACGCCTCCGGGCAGCGCGGTGGTCCTTGGCGCCGAACCCGGGGTGACCTTGAGCAGTACGGTGGGTGGTGCGGAGACCGCGCAGGCCTTCGCCGAGGTGGTCAGCGTGCCAACGGCACGGCTCGATGCTATCGCGCTGGGTTTTGCGACCCGCGCCGAGCAACTCTCCGGTCGGCGCATGCATGCGGTGCTCGGCACGGGCGGCGATCGTCCCTTGGTGGCGCCGGCGGTACGCGAGCCGGAACTAGAGCCAGAGCCGGAACCAGTACCGGACGCCGCGACGATCGTTGTCGAGCCGGAACCCGAACCGGAGCCGGAACCAGAGCCTCAACCCGTGGTAACAACGGTTCCTGAGGCACCCGCCAGCGGTCCGAAACGGGTGGCAGCCCCCGAGCCCACAACGCCAGCGCCGCCTGAGCCGGGGCCGTTGTCCCCCGAGGAGCATGACGCGCAGTTGACCGGCGAACAACGGCGCCAGATCCAGCGCGCGCTCAGGGGGCTCGGCCTTTATCAGGGCGGGATCGATGGGGATCTTGGGCCTCTCTCGCGGCGTGCGATATCGACTTTTCAGCGACTGCGCGGCTTTGAGGCCACCGGCTTTTTGAATGCGTCACAGATGAACCTGTTGTTCGAGTTGGCGGGCCAGTAAGCTTTCGCCGAACCGCAACGCCCTTGCTCGGCATACAAAACAGGTTTTGGGAGACTGATTATGAGCCTTCGTCTGAAATTCAATATGGTTTTGCTGGTTGCCCTTGGCATCGGCTATGCCATCATCGGCTGGATCCTTTGGGGGTTTCTGGAGAACACAGCGCGTGACGAGGTGCTTGCCAAAGCGCGCGTGATGCGCCAAAGCGCGCTCGCCATGCGGTCCTACACGGCGGACGAGATCCGGCCGCTGCTGCAGACGATATCGGCCGAGCGCTTCCTGCCCCACACGGTGCCGTCCTACGCTGCGCAGGAGAACTTCCGTCGGGTGAGCGAGGCCTTCGACGACTATGCTTACAAGGAAGCGGCTTTGAACCCCACCAATCCGGCTGACCAGGCCAATGATTGGGAGGAGGATATCATTCGTGCCTTCCGCAGCGGGCGCATCTCCGACGAGCATGTGGCGGTACGTGACACGCCGCTCGGGCAGTCCCTGGTTCTCGCGCATCCGATCCAGATCAAGAACGAGGCCTGCCTTCAGTGTCACTCGACGCCGGAGGTAGCCCCGGCCTCGATGGTGCAGCTCTATGGCGAGGCGAACGGCTTCGGCTGGGAACTCGACGAAATCATCGGAGCGCAGATCGTCTCGGTCCCGATGGCCGTGCCGCTCGAGCGAGCGCGGGAGACCTTCATCATCGTCATGATCTCTCTCGCGGCGGCCTTCCTTGTGATGCTGCTGATTGTGAACACCTTGCTCGGGATGGTCGTGATCCGGCCGATCGTGAAGCTGTCGGATCTGGCTTCGGAGATCAGTCTCGGCAACCTCGATGCGCCAGAGATGAAGGCCAGTGGCGGCGGCGAGATCGCCTCCCTGACCGACTCGTTTAACCGCATGCGGCGCAGTCTGGAAAACGCGCTCCGCATGATCGAGTAACACTAGGAGATCGTCGCCCATGAGCGCCGAGCGGCCCATACCGCAGCAGATCGGCAAGTACCGGATCGACGGGGCGCTCGGCACCGGCGCGATGGGCGTTGTCTATAAGGGCTACGACCCGTCCATCGACCGCGAGGTGGCGATCAAGACGATCCGGCACGATCTGCTGGCGGAAGAAGATGCCGGCGGTTGGCGGGAGCGGTTCGCGCGCGAAGTGCGGACTGCGGCGCGCTGCATTCACCCGAACGTCGTGACGATCTTCGAGTTCGGGGAGGCGGGTGGCGCGCCCTACATCGTGATGGAGTATTGCCCCTGTCGGCCGCTGTCGGATTTTCTGATGGCGAAGAAGCCCTTCGAGGTGAGTGCCGCACTCTTCGTCACAAGCCAGGTGTTGGCGGCGCTCGAGGCGGCTCATGGGGCCGGGATCGTCCACCGCGATATCAAGCCGGGCAATGTGCTTCTCCTCGACAGTGGAGCGGTCAAGGTTACCGATTTCGGCATTGCACGGGTTGAGAGCTCGACCATGACAGCCCACGGCTCCATGATCGGCACGCCCTCTTATATGAGCCCCGAGCAGTTCATGGCGGCGGAGGTCGACCAACGGTCGGATCTCTTCAGCACCGGGATCGTGGCCTATGAGCTGCTTACCGGTCAGCGTCCCTTTGCCGGAGCCAACAGCGCCGAGATCATGTATCGCGTGCTCAACGAGCCGCCTCCGTCGATCTTGGCGGCGAACCCCTCGGTGCCCCCGGGCATCGAGCAGGTGGTTTTGCGTGCCCTCGCAAAGGCGCCTGAGGAGCGGTTTGAGACGGCGCAGGCATTCGCACAGGCGCTGGCGCAGGCCACAAACGACACGGCTGCGGCCACCATCATCGCGCCCGCCCAACCGAAGGTGGCGCCGCGCCCGCAGGTCGGTTTCGAGGATGCGGTTCTGGCCAAGGCGGAGCGTCGGCTCGCCCGCGTGGTGGGCCCGATTGCACGGGTGATGGTCAAGCGCGCCTCTGGGCGAAGCGGGTCCGTGTCGGAGCTCTATCAGATGCTTGCGGGGGAGATCAGCGATCCGAAGGCGGCGGCAGAGTTCCTTCGCTCAGCCACCGGGCAGCAGGCGGCAGACACGGCGATGCGCCTCTCGACAAGCATCAGCCAAAGCACGGGTCAGCGCATTGCCATTGATCCGGAGACGTTGACGCAGACGCAAAGCTCCCTGGCGAGCTATCTCGGCCCGGTTGCGAGGGTGCTCGTCCAGAAGGCCTCGACAAAGGCGGACAGCCTGGAGAGCTTCTATCGCTTGCTGGCGGACTCGATCCCCGGCGAGGCGGAGCGCACGGCATTCCTGCGCAAGCACCTCGGCTGAGGGGTCAGATCTCGCCAAGGCGACGCCACTGCTCCAGTTTCTCGCGGCTCACTTCGAAATGCATGGAGTCCTCGCGGCCGAACGCGGCTCCCCAGAGCCAGCCCTCCTGCTTGAAGAAGTCGGCAAGGATGGTGAGCCCAAGCTGCGTCTTGCCGTCGCCCAACGTGTCCAACTGCCCGTCGATGTTCAGATCGACCGCGAGGCCGTAAGCATGGGCAGAAGCTGCCAACTCGGCGCCCCGTACCCGGCGCACACAGAGCGAGCCGGAGGAACGGATGCGCGCATAGAGCTCGGGCTCGAAGACCTGGACATTCCGGAAAACTTGCTTCAGCGAGATGATCGCCGGGCGGAGCATTTGCACACGGATTGGCCCGACATTCTCGAGCACAAGCATCTCTTTCAGCTTCTCGTTTTCCATCTCGTCGCAGGTGTCGCCCAGCTCTTCGCGCGGCAGACCGAGGAATTCCTTGAGAAAGCTAGAGCTTGCATGGGTCAGCCCCTCGTTTACGTTTCGCCGGTTGGCGATCAGCACGACTTGGGCAAAGGCATCGCGCAGGGTATCAGAAATCGCGGGTCCTGTGGCAACCGCGCCGGTCTCCTGCTCGGAGCGTTCGATGGTGGCGAGGTTCACCCGCCCCTCGAGCCCGTCGATCCGGTCCTTGAGGCCCTCGATCCGCTCCCCTTGCGCCTCGACAAGACCGCGCAGCGCGACCATCTCGCCCCGCATCTCCGCGAACTCGCTGTCTCCGCCGCTCAAATGCTGCTCGGACAAATGCCAGACCACTGGGGCCGCGACGATCGCAAGGGCCAGCAGAACGAGCGAGATGTTGATCTTCATGGCCGGTGCACTCCCAAACATGCCTTGAGCCAATCTAACCCGGCGAAGGTGGCGATCCTATGTCTTTATCGCGCGGGCCCGGCCTCGACAAATCGGTTGGCTTCAGAGAGAAATCCCGCGTGCGGTGCGGTGCCACACAACAGGCGGAGGGCGTGAGATGGAGCGTATGATTGACCGGTTGCCAAGCCCAGCGGGGCTTGCGCTTTGGCTCTACGCGATGGCCTTCGTGCTGCTGCCGGCGCTTTTGGCCTATAAGGGCCTTGCCTACGTAATCGGTATCGTGATCTTCGCGGTCGGATTGCGTCCCCATGTCGAGGCCCTGGTGGCCGGGCG
>JBCBYB010000016.1:0-92151 GCA_039816045.1 Pseudomonadota bacterium | reverse complement strand
CCTCTTCATCGGGAGCCCCGGCTGGGTCCGGTCGAGCGCCTGGATCTGGGACTTCTCGTCCACGCTGAGCACCACCGCATGGGCCGGCGGGTCGACATAGAGCCCGACCACATCGACGAGCTTTTCCGCAAAGGCCGGGTCCTTGGAGAGCTTGAAGACCCGCCAGCGATGGGGGCTGAGGCCGTGGGCTTTCCAGATCCCCTGCACGGTGGAGGGCGCCAAGCCAACGCGCCTTGCCATCGCCCTCAGCGTCCAATGCGTCGCTTCCCGCGGAGGCTCCTCGAGGGTCAGCCGCAGGATCTCGGCCACCCTGGCCTCGGACGTCGCCGGAATGCCGGGCGGCCTGCTCCTGTCGCGCAGAAGGCCGTCGATACCTTCAGCCATGAACCGCTCCTGCCAGCGCCAGACGCAGGTTTTCGACACGCCCGCCTCACGCATGATCGCGGCCGTGCCGAGACCATCGTCCGTGAGGAGGATGATCCGCGCCCGCCAAACATGCTTCTGAGCGCTGTTGCGATCGGTAACGATGTCTTCCAACCGCCGGCGATCGGCGGTCGAGACCGTGATGGAAATTCCGCTGCGCATGACGCAGACTCGCATGAACGGCACTCCCGTGGAACCCAAAAACGGACTCTTCCGATCCGATCAATCCACTAGGATCGCACCCATGTCACACACGCCCCACGGCCTCGCAGAGCTCTTCCCCGAGCAAGTAGACCAACTGCATACCCTCAAGCTGGAGGAGCCCCACTTCGCCCGGTTTGAAGAAAGCTACCATCATCTCAACAGGGCCATCCATCGTGCCGAGAGCGATATCGAACCGGTGTCCGACTCGGTCATGGAGGACATGAAAAAGCGGCGGCTCGCACTCTTGGACGAGATCGCGGAGCGCTTGAACGCATGAGGGTCTAGCGCGGCTCGTTGGGGCCACGTCCGCCCGCCGCCGCAAGTTGTCCCTCGGCCTCGATCAAATCGATGGACGCACGGGCTGCCGAGCCGATGGCCCGGGTCTCTTCCTCGCTCAACTCGCGGTCCTTCGGCAGATCCGGGATCCGCACCGTGACCTCCCGGTGAGCGAACTTGATCCCTTCGCGCTCGAAAAGGTCGCGGATCTCCTGGAACACCCGCTTGCGGATCACCCATTGCTCACCGGGTTTGGTCATGAACTTGACGCGCACGATCATGGCGCTGTCCTGCATCTCGATCACGCCCTGAGATTTAAGCGGTTGCAGGAACTTCTCGCCGATGACCGGATCTTCCATCAGCTGCAAGCCGAGCTTCTTCACCAGTTTGCGGACCTTTTCGACATCCGTGTCGTAGGTCAGCCGCAAGGGCAGCTTCATCATCACCCAGTCGCGCGAGAAGTTTGTGAGGTGTTTGATTTCACCGAAGGGGATGGTGTGCAGCATCCCGAGATGGTGGCGGAGCTGAAAGCTGCGGAGCGAGATCTTCTCAACCGTGCCTTTAACTTCACCTACGTCGATGTACTCCCCGCGTCGGAACGCATCGTCCATGAGGAAGAACGCCCCGGAGAGAATGTCCCGCACCAGGGTCTGGCTGCCGAAGCCGATGGCGAGACCGACGATGCCCGCGCCCGCGAACAGCGGCGCCACGTTGAGGCCAAGCTCCCCCGCCAAGGCCAGGCCGATGGCGATCACGATGATGCCGAGCACGAAACTCCGCACGAGCGGAAGGAGCGTCGCCACCCGGCTGGCGCCCGTACCGCCCTCGCCCTCGGCTGGTTCGGCCGACGGCTCGTCGCCCCCCTCTTCCGCGATTTTTCGATCGATCCAAATCCGGATGGCGTGGAAGGCAATGTAGCCGATGAAGACGATGTCGATGACGTCTTCGGCAATGCCGAGCGCCATGGTCTCCTGAAAGAGATCGGCCCCGCCCCAGAAATAAAGGAGCCCATATGCGCCGGCCCCGATCGCAAAGAGGCTCGCTACGCGCCTGGCCAGGTCCTCGAAGCTCTGCATGCCCCGCCGCGGCGCGATTGGGGCGTCGGCTTCTGTTGCAGGCGCGCGCGGACCGCCCTCCTCTTCTCCGTCGCCATCTACATCGCCCGCAGCACCGAATTCTTCGGTCTCGGCTCCGTCGGGCAGCGGCCGCGCCTCCTCTGCACGCGCGTTCAGCGCACGCATAAGGCGACGGCGCTCGAACACACGTTCGATCGCGAAGCAGGCCATGGCATAGGTCAAAGCGCCACCCAGGACCACGAGATAGGGCACCAGCAGCGCGAGTGGCTCGGCCTCAACCCCCATCACCAACTCGACCGCGAACTTGCCCCAGGCGGCGAGCAGATAGAGCGTCGCGAGCGGCGCCCACAAGGTCACGCTGAGCAACGTGACCCAGCTGATCTCGTGCCGCTGACGACCATCCATGATGATGCGATTGATCGTAGACGCATTGGTGCGCATCAGCAGGAAGATGCCCACGATCAGAAGACCGCTCAGCCCGACCGAGAACAGCACCAGCATCTGGCGCGGCAACCCCAGCGCGTTCACCCAATGGCCAAAGCCGAGCGAGACCACCGCCAGAACGCTGACGATCACCAGCCAGCGATACAGCCGCCGCGCTTCGCTCGTCGCAATCTGGGGGATGCGGTAATTCGGCAGGAACGGGCACAACATCATCCGCCAGATGGTGTCGATCACCATAATGCCGACATAGCAGCCGAAAATGATGATCACGGTCTGGAGCGTCGCTTCGTGCCCGCCGTGAAAGAACAAGCCGACGGCGCTCGCGGCCGCGACGGACAACAACGTCGCAAGGAGCGTCAGCGCGACCCGGAAAAACAGTACAGGGATCTTCTCGTGGTACCCCTGCGGCTTCGGTTTCTGCAGACCAACGAAAAGCGGGCGGGCGACATAGACCGTGAACAGGTTTGCGATTGCCCGCCCGACCGCCAGAAGCACCATTGCAAAGATCGCGACACCAATGAAATAGGACGGCTCTCCGGTGCGGCTCGCGACGGCAAGCGTTAGGTGCAACTCCCGCAGCGCGTCGGGCGCTTCGTAAATGATCGCCAGGAGCCGAGCATGGAAGATCTCGAGCGAGCGTTGCGTTCCCGCGATCATATCGCCGGTATAGTCACCCGAGATGGCCCCATACTGTTCGGCGCTTGGAACAGCGTCGGGATCAAAGCTCGGGCGCGGTGTCGACTGATTTGGGGCACTTTGCGCCGGTGATGCGGACTGCTGTCCGCCGCTGCCTTGCCCTAGGAGACTGCCGTAGTCCAAGAGCGACTGCGCGCCCGCCGAGACTGCCATGAACCCCGGCGTCAACAGCAACAGCACGAGCATCAAGACCGGCAATCGAGACAAAGGACACGAGCCTCCGACAGTGTTCCCAGTGACCAGCTGACACAGGTCAGTCTGGCGTCCTCAAACAGGTAGCATAGGCCGACGCGCCGTGCAGCCACCCATGACAGCAGCGTGTCGGTCCTGTGACCGCTTCGTAGTGGTGGCTTGGGAATTGTGAGGCCAAACACCGAGCCCAGGACTTGCCCATACGCTCAATATGCGGCAGTCCTTGGGGCGAACGGTGAGCCGGCACCGGTGGCGCGGGTTCCTTGGGGGATGGCGATGGCACCACCAGACCATGTGGTAAGTGGAGCTCCGGACCGACGGATCTTGCTCTATAGCCACGACACCTTTGGACTTGGACACCTCCGGCGGTCGCGAACGATCGCAAGCGCGTTGACGGCGGCCGATCCGGCAGCATCGGCGCTGATCGTGACCGGGTCTCCGATCGCCGGACGTTTCGACTTCCCAGAGGGTATCGACCACGTTCGCCTGCCAGGCGTGGTGAAGATGTCGGATGGCAGCTATCGCTCGTCCAACCTGCGCCTCGACATCGACGCCATGGCGCGTCTTCGGGGGCAGATTATCGCTGCAACCGACGCAGAGTATCGCCCGGACCTCCTGATTGTTGACAAAGAGGCTTGGGGGTTCCGGCACGAACTCTCCGATACGCTTTTGGCAGCGCGCGCGCGCGGTGCGCGGATCGTGCTCGGCATTCGCGACGTGTTGGACGATGAAGACGCGCTGATCGCCGAGTGGGAGCGCAAGGGCGCAATTGATGCGATCGAGCGCTTCTACGACGAAGTTTGGGTCTACGGGATTCCCGAGATCTGCCGCCCGCTCGCGGGGCTTGGGCTTTCGCAGCGGATGGAGAACCGTGTGGTCTATACGGGCTATCTGCGCCGCGCCGCGACCGACGGGGCGGCGCCCGGGGAGCCCGACCTGCTTGAGCGGCCCTATATTCTCGTGACCACGGGGGGCGGCGGCGATGGCGACGGGCTCGTCGATTGGGTGGTGTCGGCCTATGAGGCGCATCCGACCCTCTCGCCCCGAGCGCTTGTCGTCTACGGCCCATTCATGAACGCAACCCGCCGGTCGGAGTTTGACTCGCGGATCGCGCGGCTGGGTGGCCGCGTGGTTGCAACCGGCTTCCACGGCCATCTGGAGACCGTGCTGGAACGAGCGGCAGGCGTCGTCGCCATGGGGGGGTACAACACCTTCTGCGAGATCCTGTCGATGGACCGCCCAGCGGTGATTGCCCCGCGGACACAGCCCCGGCGCGAACAACTGATCCGCGCGTCGAGCGCCGAGCGCCTCGGCCTCGTGCAGATGCTCCACCCGGAGCGAGACGGCAAGACCCCCGCCGTGATGGCACGTGCCATCGAAGCGCTCGCAGATCAGCCGCGACCGTCGGAAGTGCGCCTCCCGGGGCTTTTGTCCGGCCTCGACCGGATCGCGGAGCGCGCCGTCGCGGCGCCGGATCTCGTTCCCGCCTATGGCAGCTGAGAAAGAAGTGCCACCGCTGGCCGTTGTGCTGAAGGGGTATCCTCGGCTGTCCGAGACCTTCGTGGCCCAGGAACTGCTGGCACTGGAGGAGGCGGGCTTCCGGTTCGATATCTGGTCACTGCGGGCTCCTTACGACGACCGAACTCACCCAATCCATGATCGTATCAAGGCCACTCCACGCTACCTGCCCGAGTATCTGCACCGATCTCCTGTTCGCGTTCTGAAAGGGTTGATCGCATCGGTGCGGCGGCCGGGTTTTGTGAGGGCGCTCCGGCTCTGGTGGCGCGATCTGCGGCGGGACCCGACACGGAACCGTATCCGTCGCTTTGGACAGGCCTGCGTGCTGGCCTCCGAGCTTCCTGAGGACACGCGCGCGCTCTATGTCCACTTCTTGCACACGCCGGCGTCGGTCGCACGGTATGCAAGCGTGATGCGCGGCCTGCCTTGGGCGCTCTCGGCCCATGCAAAGGACATCTGGACGATTCCCGACTGGGAGAAGGCCGAGAAGCTCGCGGAGGCTGCGTTTGCCGCCACATGCACCGCCTCCGGGGCCGCACATCTGAGAGACCTCGCGCCCGACCCTGCCCGGGTCGATCTGATTTATCACGGTCTCGACCTCCGCCGTTTTCCACCACCACCGACAGAACGAGCAACCGGTGGAGCCCTGACGCTGCTCTCGGTCGGACGGTTGGTCGAGAAGAAGGGCTACGACGATCTGTTGGCCGCACTTGCGCTCTTGCCGTCGGAGCTGGACTGGCGCCTGGTGCACATTGGCGGGGGTAAGCTTGCGAAGCGTCTCGCCGCGAAGGCCTCTGCGACCGGCCTCGCCGACCGCATCGAGTGGCGCGGAAAACAAGACCAGACCGCGGTGATTGCCGCGATGCGAGCGGCGGATCTGTTCGTCTTGCCCTCCAAGATCGCTGGCGACGGCGACCGAGATGGTCTGCCCAACGTCCTGATGGAGGCCGCATCTCAGAAACTGCCCATCCTGTCGACCAGGGTTTCAGCGATTCCAGAGTTCGTCCCCGATGCGCGCTTCGGAAGCCTGGTCCCGCCCGGCGATCCCGAGGCGCTCGCCGCAGAAATTGCAGCCCTCGCAATGGACCCGGCTCGCCGCGCAGAAATGGCAGAAGCGAGCTACCGGCGTTTGGTTGAAGCGTTCGGCATGGATGCTGGGATCGCGCAGCTGACCCTGCGGCTCACAGCCCTTTTGGGTGACAAGCCCCGCTCCCTGGTCGAGACCCGCCCGGATGCTGCATGAGTTCCGCACCGCAGCACCTGTCGCGCCCACTGCGCGTGGCCTTCTATGCTCCGATGAAGGCGCCTGACGATCCTGTTCCCTCCGGAGACCGAGAGATCGCCCGCCTGACGCAACGGGCCCTTGAGGAAGCGGGGGCGGCGCCTTTTTTGGTGTCGGATCTGCGCATCCGCGATGGGGAGGGTGATCCTCGGCGACAGGCCGCCCTTGCAGCGGGTGCAAAAGCCGAAGCCTCCCGGCTGACCATAGATTTGAGGGACAATCCTCCCGATGCCTGGCTGACCTATCACTGCTACTACAAGGCGCCGGACCTACTCGGCCCTGCAGTGACGGACGCGCTCGACATCCCCTACGCGATCAGCGAACCGTCGATCGCCCCGCGGAGGCGCGAAGGACCATGGGCAGAGTTCGCGGCCGCGTCGGAGCAGGCTATCGCTGCGGCAGACCGTCTGTTCTGGACCACCGAACGCGATCGCCCAGCCCTCGCCGCTGCCGGGCACGGATCGCGTATGGTCCACCTGCCTCCTTTTGTGGATGCTTCCGCGAAGGTGCGGGTCGGGACAGCGAGCTCGCCCGCTCGGCTGCTCACGGTCGCCATGATGCGCCAAGGAGACAAGCAGGAGAGTTATCGCAGGCTCTCTGCCGCACTGGATCACATAACGCTTGACTGGACCCTCGACATCGTCGGCGACGGACCGGCCGCGGACAGCATCCAAAAACTCTTCCTCCGCTTCGGCTCAAGGGTCCGGTTTCTTGGTGCCGCGCGCGACGCCGGGTCTGTCCCCTACGCGCAGGCGGACTGCCTCATCTGGCCTGGGGTCGGAGAGGGCGTCGGCATGGTCTGGCTCGAAGCGCAGGCAGCCGGCTGCCCCGTTGTCGCCGAGACTGGTCCCGCAGCCTGCGCGGTTGTCGAAGGCGGCATCCTCGTGCCGCCGAACGACCCCGCGGCCTTTGCGGCTGCAATCGAGACGGTCCTCTCTCGGCGTACCGAGTATGCCACACGGGCGCGCAAGCACATTCAAGACCGTCACAGTATTGGGACCGCAGCACGGATCTTCTCCGATTGGCTTTCCGAAGCCGTGAAACAGGACCGCCTGTCGTGACCGAGATTGGCCTGCTGCGTCACTACCCAACCGATTGGAACCGAGAGGCTCGGCTCCAAGGACGCACCGACCGACCGCTCGACACTGAGGCCGCTGAAGTGCTTGCCGGCCTTGCGCTGCCGGCCCCTTGGGATGAAGCGGATATCCTGGCCAGCCCCCTCAGCCGCGCTCTCGTGACGGCCACAACCCTCGCGGACACGCGCCCGGTCGCAACGGATGCGCGCCTTGTCGAGCAAAGCTGGGGCAGATGGGAAGGTGCCCGTGCGGCCGATCTCATGGCAACGCCATCATCGGGCTTTGTCCCGACGCACCGTCTGCCGGAGACGATGTGCCCCCCCGGCGGCGAGAGCGCGCTCGACGTCTGGGATCGCGTTCATCCCCTGTTGCTGGAGCTTGGTCAGGCAGGGGGCCGCGTTCTCGTCGTTGGACACAAGGCGGTCATGCGCCTGCTGCTGCGCCGTGCAGACCCCACAACCCCCGACCCGGAGATCAAACGCGCGCGCATCTACCCGCTGCAATGCGACCCATCGGGGCGGCTTTCCAACCCGGCTGCGCCCGTTCGCCTGGCGCCAAGGCTATGACCCGCGTCGCGTTCCTCGTGTGCCATCTGACGGGCACCGGGCATTTGGTGCGAAGCCTTGCCCTCGCGCGTGCTGTGGGTGATCTCGGCGCTGAAGTCAGGGTCATTTCGGGCGGGCGGGCGCTTCCTCACCTGGATCACTCAGACGTCGGTTTCCAGCAATTGCCCCCACTGCTCGTCGAAGGGTTCGATTTTGCCAATCTGCGCCGGGCCGATGGGGGCATCGCGGGCAAGGCCTATCTCGACGAGCGCTCGCGCCTGATCGGTGCCGCTCTGACCACTTTCGAACCGGATGTCTTCGTAACGGAGAGTTTCCCTTTGGGGCGCCGCAGACTCGCGGCGGAGTTCGAGCGGGCGATCGGGGTCGTTCGCAACGGCCAGGGCCACAAGCGGGTCGTCTGCTCAGTACGCGATGTTCCGGAGCCCCCGAGCCGCCCCGCCCGCGTCGCCGAAGCTGCGGCTCGGATCGAGGCTCTCTATGATGCGGTCATCGTCCATGGGGAGGAGGCGCTGCTGCCTTTGACATCGATCTGGCCACTGCCCGATGATGCCGCACACAAGATCCGGCATTGCGGCTACATCGGGCGGCCCGACCGTGAAGGCCGTCGCGGCGAGGAGGTGCTGGTCTCCGTCGGCGGCGGGGCGCTCGGTCGACATCTCCTAGCCATGGCCGCAAAGGCCGCTCCCATGAGCGCGCGGCCTTGGCGATTGCTTGTCGGTGGGCCAGATGCAACAGACGTGACCGCAAGGCTCCGCGCCACGGCTTCGGCAAATCTGATCGTCGAGCCACCGCGCCCCGACTATGGCGATCTGCTCGCCCGGGCCGCGTGCTCGGTGAGCCTCGCAGGGTACAACACCGTGATGGACCTGGCCTCGTGCCGAACCCCTGCCATCCTGGTGCCCTTTGAGGAGCATGGACAGCGCGAGCAAGCCATGCGCGCGAAAGCGCTTGCCGACATGCCCGGGATCACGGTCCTGCGCGCCCTCGACCTGACACCCGAAATGCTTCACCGCGCTGTCGAAGCCGCCATCGCTGCGCCTCGGCGCCCGCCATGGCCGTTTGTCCGAAACGGCGCCGAACGCGCGGCAAAGCTCCTGCTCCAACTTGCACGTGGGGAGCCATGACCGACAAGCGGCGCATTCACGATACCGAGGCCACGAAGACCCGGCTCGCGGCGATCACCCGGGCGGCGCGGATCGACCTGCGCTTCCTGCACCAAGACCGGACGCGGGCACACATCGCAACAGAACTTGCGGAGTGCCCGCGGATCCTCGACGTCGGCGCGGGCATGCGCGGCGCGCTCGATCAGCACCCGGGAACCGTCGAGACATTGGATATCAACGATTTCGGGGACTATCCGGACATACTCGGCGATATCTGCGCGCCCTTCCCCGACTGGATGCAAGGGCGCTACGATGCGGCGATCGCACTTGCCATCCTCGAGCATGTCTACGACCCGCCGGCGGCGGTGGCCAATTTACGCACTTGCTTGAAACCCGGCGGGCGGCTCTTTGTCTATGTGCCGTGGATCTGGCGCTATCACGGCCCGCCCGACTTGTCGTTCCAGGATTATCAGCGGTTCTCGCGTGATGGGTTGGCCTATCTGCTGCGGGACTTCGACGATGTGACGCTCTTTCCGATCCGCGGGAAGTACTCCGCGATAGCCAATCTGCTGAAGCTTTGGAAGCGGCATGTGGAGAAGCGCTTCGGTGGGCGGATCAACCGGCTTCTGGATGCCCGTGCGAGCGATTGGCGCAACACCGTGCAGGCCAGCGGCTTTCTGGCGGAGGCGCGCGTCCCCGACGCTACATCGGGAAAGAATTCCTAATCTGTTAGCCAGAAGTCCTCGTTTGTCTGAAAGGCCTGACTGTCGCAAGTATTGGTCACACGAAACGGAGAGCGCTTCAGGAAAGCTAATCTCCTAACCGAGGAGACCGACGATGACCAATACCTCGATTTGGACGATCTCGAACCCGGCATACAACGCAATGCTCCGCCGGGCCTCGGAAGAACGCGCCGCTGCGGTCTATCGAGCGCTCGGCCCAATCCGGCGGGTGTCCGCTGCGATTGGCGAGACCCTGGCCACAGGCCTCACGCGGCTGCGTCACTGGTTTGAACGGACACAAACGCTTCAGGTCCTCAACGGATTGAGCGATCATTCCCTCAGGGATATCGGCTTGACCCGCGAAGACCTCGCCACTCTAGAGGCCGGCGATCTCCCATCGCATGCGAAAGCCGCAATCTCGCATGTGGCCCGACCGGAGCGTAAATCCGACTACAAACCGCTCGCCTTTACATTGCGCGATACGCTTGAGCCGAAGGAACAGGAAGAGCCGCTCCGTCGCGCCGCTTGATCCCTCCAGGCAGCGGCCGCATCGCGGCGAGGTCGATCACGCCGCCGCCGCACCGCCAACCGTCAGCCCGCCGATCAGCAAGGTGGGCTGACCGACCCCGACCGGTACTCCCTGGCCGTTCTTGCCGCAGGTGCCGATCCCGGGGTCCATCCGGCTGTCATTGCCGACCGCCCGGATCTGGCGCAGCGCAGAAGGCCCGTCGCCGATGAGCGTCGCGCCCTTCACCGGATGGAGCACGCGACCGTTCTTCACGCGATAGGCCTCCGTGCAGGAGAACACGAACTTGCCGTTTGCGATGTCGACCTGGCCGCCGCCAAAGCCCACCGCATAGATGCCGTCATCGAGCCCCGCGAGGATCATCTCCGGATCCTCGGATCCGTTCAGCATGATCGTGTTTGTCATCCGTGGCATTGGGATATGGGCAAACGACTGTCGTCGGCCGTTGCCCGTGGGCGCGTGGCCCATGAGGCGCGCGTTCTGACGATCTTGCATGTAGCCGACCAGGATCCCGTCCTCGATCAGGACCGTGCGCGCCGAGGGGGTTCCCTCATCGTCGACCGTCAAAGAACCGCGGCGGTCGGGAATCGTGCCGTCGTCCACCACGGTGATTCCCGGGGCCGCCACCGGCTTGCCGAGCAGCTCGGTGAAAGCGGAACTGCCTTTGCGGTTGAAATCGCCTTCGAGCCCGTGGCCGATCGCCTCATGCAGCAAGATGCCGGGCCAGCCGGGGCCAAGGACCACGTCCATCATGCCGGCGGGAGCATCCTCGGCCTCGAGATTGACCAGCGCGATGCGCAAAGCCTCGTCAGCGCCGGCTTTCCAATATTCGGGACCGGAGATCAGTGAGAGTTCGTGACGACCGCCACCGCCAAAGCTGCCGCTCTCGCGCCGGCCGTCCTGCTCGACGATCACAGAGATCGACAGCCGCGTCATAGGGCGGATATCGGTAACGGATGCCCCCTCGGCCCTCAGGATCTCGACCTCCTGAACCCCGCTTGCAAGGCTCGCGGAGACCTGCACCACCCGTGGGTCGCGGTCGCGCAGATAGGCATCGAGCTCCCCCAACAGCGCGATCTTCGCGGCCGCGCCTTGCTCCGAGACCGGATCGACCGGGCGGTAGCGCGCCTCATTGGTGCCTGCCGGGCCCGCCGCGAGCGAGCCGCCGCCATCGCGGGCCGCCAGCCGTGCCGTCTCACCCGCGCGGCGCAGCGCCGCCTCGCTCATCTCACTCGAATGGGCATAGCCGGCCGCAGCTCCCGCCACACAGCGTAAACCGAACCCAGTCGCCGCGTCGTAAGAGGCCGTCCGCAACCGCCCATCGTCAAAGCCGTAAACCTCCGAGCGTCGGCGCTCCAGAAACAGTTCGCCATCATCGGCTCCCGCCACCGTCTCACGCAGGATGCCGAGCGCTGTCTGCCGATCCAAGGCGGTCTCGAACGGACGGAAGGGTCCCGGGCTGTCCTGCATGGCGATCTCCCTGATCGGATGGGCGGAGCGGCACCATGCCGCAAAGCCGGTGCTTGCCCGGCCCCGACCTCTAAGTGATACACCAAAGCTGAAAAAGCAAACTGCGCGGGCCATCGATCGCCCGCTGCTGCGGACACGGGGTGTGTGACATGCTCAAGAAACTGGGACAGATCGGAACGCTGGCGGCAGCGTTCGGACCGGCGATGGCCTTTGCCTCCGAAGAGGTGGCCGGCAAGCCGGTCCCCGCCGGGACAGGGTTCCAGCGCCCGGTGACCGAGCAGATGGCTGACCTCGTCTGGCTCGACGACATGCTGCTGGTGATCATCACGCTGATCACACTCTTCGTGACGGGCCTGCTGCTCTACACGGTCTGGAAATTCGACGCGCGGAAGAACCCAACCCCTGCCCGGTTCACCCACAACGCCACGATCGAGGTGATCTGGACCGCCGTCCCCGTAGTGATCCTTGTGATCATCGCGATCCCGTCGCTGCGTCTGCTCGACAAGCAGATGACGATCCCGGAGACCGAACTCACCATCAAGGCCATCGGGAACCAGTGGTATTGGGACTATGAGTATCCCGACTCGGGCGTTGAGCTCTCGGCCGTGATGCTGGAGCGCGACGAGCTGGAAGAGTATGGCTACGAGCCGGACGAGTATCTGCTCGCCACCGACACTCGCGTTGTCGTGCCCGTGAACACCAATGTGCATTTGCTGGTGACGGCGGGCGATGTGATCCACAACTGGGCGATGCCATCCTTCGGGATCAAGACCGACGCCATCCCCGGCCGCGTGAACGAGGCATGGTTCAACGTCACCGAAACGGGCACATTCTTCGGCCAGTGCTCAGAGCTTTGCGGGATGCAGCACGCCTACATGCCGATTGTGGTCGAGGTTGTGACTCGCGAGGAGTTCGACGCCTGGATCGCCGAGGAGGTCGCGAAGAAAAACGGTGGCCCCGCGCTGGCTCAAGCGCCAGCGGCTGAGTAACCCTAGCCGCGTGCGGAGCCCCGAGTGACACAGGTTACCCCCGACTTTTCACTGGCCGACCAGCCAGAGGCGGAATTCCGCGATTACATCACGCTGCTCAAACCGCGGGTGATGCGGCTGGTCGTGTTCACAGCGATCGCAGGAATGCTGGCGGCACCGGCTGCGACGCACCCTGTCATCGCTGTCGCGGCCCTGATCTGTATCGCCGTGGGCGCCGGCGCCTCTGGCGCGCTGAACATGTGGTGGGACGCCGATATCGACGCGATGATGGAGCGCACCTCCGCAAGGCCGATCCCGGCGGGGCAGGTCGGCGGGGAAGAGGCGCTCGGCATCGGCATCGGGCTCTCGATCCTCTCGGTCGGCACGCTTGCGGTGGTCGCGAACCCCTTGGCGGCGGGGCTGCTGGCCTTCACCATCTTCTTCTATGCGGTGATCTATTCTATGTGGCTGAAGCGGGCCACGCCGCAGAACATCGTGATCGGAGGCGCCGCTGGCGCCGTTCCGCCGATGATTGCCTGGGCCGCGGCGACAGGCGAGATCGGCGTTGCCCCGATCCTCATGTTTCTGGTGATCTTCCTCTGGACGCCACCGCATTTCTGGGCACTCGCCCTTTTCCGGACCGACGACTACACGCGCGTTGGCGTGCCCATGCTGCCGGTTGTGGCGGGAGAGCCGGCAACGCGCCGTCAAATCTGGTTCTACACGCTCCTGATGGTGCCGACGCCGGTGGCGCTGGCCTTCACCGACGCTGGCGGGCCGCTGCTGCTGATTGTCGGGCTCGTTGCCAATGTCGCCTTCCTCAAGGGCGCATGGGCCGTCTCGCGCCGCAGCGCCGAGGATGCTGCCGCCGATCGCTACCGCGCAGAGAAGAAACTCTTCGGCGTGTCGATAGCCTATCTCTTTGCTATCTTCGGCGCAGTCATGGCGGATGCCGTGCTCCATGCCCTCGTGCCGGGTCTGCCCTGGCCGGTCTTGATCTGAGGAATGCCGATGCGACGCGATCACGAACTGCACGGACGCCGCCGCGGACGCAATATTGGGGTCCTGGCAGCGCTTATCGGCTTTGCGGTGCTTCTGTTCCTGGTGACCATCGTCAAGATGGGTGGCCAGGCAGGAAATCCCTGGGGGTGATGCTATGACCCGACCCACCCCTGCAGAACTCCGTCGCAAGGCGATCCCGCTGGTCGGGGTCGCGTTCGGCATGCTGGGCATGGCCTATGCCGCAGTACCGCTCTACGACTGGTTCTGCCGCGTCACGGGCTTTGGCGGCACGCCGATGGAAAGCTCCGAGGTTTCTTCCGAGATCCTCGACCGCACCATCACTGTGCGCTTCGACGCCAACAAGGAACGCGGCATGCCGTGGGAGTTCAAGCCCGCAGCGACCACGGCTGAGATTCGCATCGGAGAGACCGGCCTTGCTTTCTACGAGGCCTATAATCCCACCGACCGGCCCGTCAGCGGCAGCGCGAGCTTCAACGTGGCCCCCTATTCCATGGGCGGCTATTTCGTGAAGATCGACTGCTTCTGCTTTCAGGAGCAGACGCTCCAACCCGGTGAGCGGGTGATGATGCCGGTCACCTACTATGTCGACCCGGAGATGGTGGAGGACCGCGAGACCGTCGGGCTCTCGACCGTCACCCTCTCCTACACCTTCCACGAGATCGAGACCGAAGACGCACAGCGCGCGGCACTCGACACGAACTGACCCTGGGATTGCGGGCCGCTCGCGGCCATCGGAGGACCAAGTATGGCGCACGAGAAGAACCACGACTATCACATCATCGAGCCGAGCCCCTGGCCGCTTCTCGGGGCGATCGGAGGCCTGCTGCTGCTCTCCGGCGCAGTGCTCTACTTCCACGATGTCACGCCGTGGATCATGGTCGTCGGGCTCGTCGTCGTGCTCTACACCATGAAGGTTTGGTGGACCGACATGGTGAAGGAGAGCCACGCAGGCGACCACACGCCGGTCGTGCAGATCGGCCTGCGCATGGGCTTCCTGCTCTTCATCATCTCCGAGGTGATGTTCTTCTCGGCTTGGTTCTGGTCGTTCTTCAAGCATGCGATCTTCCCGGTTCCGGATATCGATGGGGCGCTGGTTGGCACGCTGGATCTGCCGGTCGGTCCCTGGCCACCGGTTGGGATTGAGACCTTCAACGCCTGGGATCTGCCGCTGATCAACACGCTGATCCTGCTGCTCTCCGGCTGCACCGTGACCTATGCCCACCATGCGCTGATCGAGGGCAAGCGCCCGCCGCTGCTCTGGGGCCTGATGGCGACCGTGGCGCTCGGTGCGATCTTCACGATGTTCCAGGCCTATGAGTACACCCATGCGGGCTTCTCGTTCTCCGGCAACATCTATGGCGCCAACTTCTTCATGGCGACCGGGTTCCACGGCTTCCACGTGCTGGTCGGCACCCTCTTCCTGGCGGTCTGCCTGCTTCGGGTGCGAGCGGGAGACTTCACGCCAGAGAAGCATGTCGGCTTCGAAGCGGCGGCCTGGTACTGGCACTTCGTCGATGTGGTCTGGCTGTTCCTCTTTGCAGGGGTCTATATCTGGGGCGGCTGATCGCGCCACAGGTCCAGGGTTCAGGCGGGCGCCCCGGTGGCGCCCGTTTCGTTTTTGGCCTTTGCGCCGGGAGAGTGAAATGAGCCGCATCCGCAAGGCCGTGATCGCCCCCATCATCCTCGGCGTCGTCGGGGTGGCAGTCCTGCTCGGGCTCTCGGCCTGGCAGGTGCAACGGCTCGCGTGGAAAGAGGGTTTGATCACCCAGCTCGCCGAACGCTTGAACGCCGAACCAGTAGCCTTGCCGGCCTCTCCCAACCCGGACCAAGACGCATTCCTTAGGGTCACCGTGGATGGGCGGTTGGCTGAAGGAGCCCTCTATCGCCTCACCACGGTGCGCCCCGACGGGCCGGGGTTTCAGGTGATCGTGCCCGTTCAGACCGAAGGCCGCCGCATCCTGATCGATCTCGGCTATGTGCCCGAAACCGCGCGCGGCTCGGCCCTTCCTGCACCCGGCACTGCCGTCTCGCTGACCGGCGCGCTGTTCTGGCCGGAGCCGGACAGCAGCGCACCGCCACCGGATCTCGCCGCCGGGATCGTCTTCAGCCGCACGCCCGGTCCGCTCGCCGAAGCCCTCGGCACCGAGCCGCTGTTGATTGTTGCCGACGCGCACTCCCTCGGCGCCTCCCCCCGCGCAATGGCGCTGGGGGTGGATCTGCCGAACAACCACCGCAACTACGCGATCACCTGGGCCGGTTTGGCGCTGGTCTGGGCCGTGATGTCGATCCTGTGGCTCCGGAGCGGGCTGCGCCGTCCGATCCAATCGAAAGGGTGAGCACAGCAGGGTGCTTCCGGCTCAGTTGGGACAGCATGTGTTCGGTAAGCGCATGTCGGACTTCGCCTGCCAACAGCCGAAACTGCGAGCGGTTGACCATCACGATATGGTCGTACTTTGCACCTCGCGACGTCAGACCGCTCCGCGCGCCGAGAGCGTGGAAGATGTCGCTTCCGATCACAGTCGGCGTCGTCAGGATGATTCGTCCCACCGAACGAAGGTCTTGCGGAGCCACCAAAGGACCATCGGCAAGCGGAGAGGATGTCCAAGCGTCGCGACCTCAGCGCTCCAGGATATCGTCCGACGGCGACGCCGCGGACCCACCCGACCATGGTCCTTGCGAAACTTTCGCCGCGAGGGCACAGCCGATCCTTGCCGACATCGCGGCATCGCCGCTAAATGGCGCGCACCCTAAGGGAGATCCCAATGCGCTATGTGAGCACCCGCGGACAGGCCCCTGTCCTGCCGTTCGAAGAGACCCTTTTGGCCGGCCTTGCGCGCGATGGCGGACTCTATGTGCCCGATGCGCTTCCGGTTCTGTCACGCACCGAACTGAACGAGCTGTCGGGCGCCTCCTTCGAGACCGTGGCCGCCCGGGTCCTCGCTCCCTTTGTCGAAGGCTGCATCGACGACGATGCGTTCGAAGACATGATTCGGCGCGCCTATGCGGGCTTCGGCCACAAGCTGCGCTGCCCGCTGGTGCAAATCGGCCCGAACGACTGGGTGCTCGAGCTGCACCACGGCCCGACGCTCGCGTTCAAGGACGTCGCGATGCAGCTGATCGGGCAGCTCTTCGCCCATGTCCTTGGCCGGCGCGATGAACGTGTCACGATCATCGGCGCGACAAGTGGGGACACGGGCTCTGCGGCCATCGAAGCCTTCCGCGGCAACCCGGTGGCGGATGTCTTCATCCTCTACCCCCATGGCCGCGTCTCCGAGGTGCAGCGCCGCCAGATGACCACACCGACCGAGCCCAATGTCCATGCGCTCGCGGTGGAAGGCACCTTCGACGACTGCCAGGCGCTGGTGAAGGCGATGTTCAACGACTTCGCCTTCCGCGACGATGTCTCGCTGGGGGCGGTCAATTCGATCAACTGGGCCCGCGTGATGGCCCAGACGGTCTATTACGTGACCGCAGCGCTGGCCCTCGGTGCCCCGGGACGGCCGGTCTCGTTCTCTGTGCCCACGGGCAATTTCGGCGACATCTATGCGGGACATGTGGCCCGTGAAATGGGCCTGCCGATTGAGCGCTTGATCATCGCGACGAACGAGAACGACATCCTCCACCGTGCCTTCGAAAGCGGCCACTACGTCAAAGACAAGGTTGTTCCGACCAACTCTCCCTCGATGGACATCCAGGTCAGCTCCAATTTCGAACGGGCGCTCTTTGAGGCCTATGACCGCGACGGGCTCTCGGTGCGCGGGCTGATGGAGGACCTCAAGGGCGGGGCCTTCGAGATTGCCGAGGAACCGCTCGCCCATCTCCGCAACCGTTTCGCCAGCGCCCGCGTCTCGCAGGCCGAGGTTGCCGAGACGATCCGACGGATCCACGGCGAGACCGGACAGCTCCTCGATCCCCACTCGGCAATCGGTGTCCACGCGGCTGGCCAACGCCGCGGCGATCACGCGACACCGATGATTTCGCTCGCTTGCGCCCATGCGGCAAAGTTCCCGGACGCCGTCGAAGCCGCCTCCGGCATCCGCCCGGCCCTTCCAGCGCGTATGGCGGACCTTTACGAGCGCGATGAGCGCGTTACGGTGGTGGCGAACGATCTCGCCGAGATCCAGAACCTGATACGGGAGCGCCGCAGCCGATGACCGTCGAGATCACGACCCTCACCAATGGCTTCCGGGTGGTCAGCGAACGCATGCCCGCCCTTGGATCGGCGTCGGTCGGGGTCTGGATCGATGCGGGGGCGCGCCATGAAAGCGCAGCGGAGAACGGCATCGCCCATTTCCTGGAGCATATGGCCTTCAAAGGAACCGCTCGGCGTTCCGCCCGAGCCATTGCCGAGGAGATCGAGGACGTGGGCGGGTATCTCAACGCCTACACCTCGCGGGAGCGCACTGCCTATTACGCGCGCGTGTTGGCCGAGGACGTGCCGCTGGCTCTGGACATCATCGCGGACATCCTGCGCGAGCCGGCCCTTGCGGACGGTGAGATCGAGACCGAGCGCCATGTGATCCTGCAGGAGATCGGGCAGACCCTCGACACCCCGGATGATGTGATCTTCGATTGGATGCAGGAGACCGCCTATCCCGACCAGCCCATGGGCCGCGCGATCCTCGGCCTGCCGGAGCGGGTGCGCAGCTTCGCCCGGGAGGATTTCGCCGCCTTCATCGCAACCCATTACGGGCCGGAGCAGATGATCCTCTCCGCTGCCGGGGCCGTGGATCACGGGGCTCTTGTGACCCTGGCCGAGAAACTCTTTGGCGACATGACCCCGATTGCCCGCGCGGGGCGAGAGGCGGCAACCTATGGCGGCGGCGAGCGGCGGGTTGAGAAGGTGCTCGAGCAAGCCCATTTCGCGTTTGCCCTGCCTGCTCCGGGCTACCGGGATGAGGACTTCTATACCGCTCAGATCCTGGCCACCGTGATGGGTGGCGGCATGTCCTCGCGGCTGTTCCAGGAGGCACGGGAGAAACGCGGCCTCTGCTATTCGATCTTCGCGCAGAGTGCGGCCTGGGCCGACACCGGGCTTTTCACGATTTATGCCGGCACCGGGGCGAGCGATGTGCGCAACCTTGCGGAGCTGACCGTTGACGAGATCCGGCGGGTCTCGATTGACCTCGATGACCGAGAGCTTGCCCGCGCCCGGGCCCAAACCAAGGCGGGGCTGGTGATGGGGCTGGAGAGCGCCTCCGCCCGGGCAGAGCGGCTTGCTGCCATGCTCGGCATCTGGGGGCGCGTCCCGGCGCTCGAGGAAACGCTCGCCAAGATCGATGCGGTGGACAGCGAGGGCACACGCGCGTTCGCGGCCAGACTGGCAGCAGGCACCCCGACGCTCGCGCTCTACGGACCGGTGGCGACGGCCCCCGATGCAGCGGCCCTGGCCGCCCGCCTCGCTGCCTGAGCGGCATGTTCGTCCGCCGCACGCGCACGGAACTGGAGATCCCGACCGAACGGCTGCTCCTCCGACCGCCGCTGTTGCGCGACTACGAGGATTGGGCGGGGCTGCGCGAGGAGAGCCGCGCGTTCCTCGAACCTTGGGAGCCTGCCTGGACCCGCGACCATCTCTCACAGCGGGCCTTTCGCAATCGGGTCTCCTGGGCCGAGAAGGCGATTCGCCAGGGCGATGCCGTCCCGCTCTTTCTAATGCTCCGTGAAACCGGACGCGTGGTGGGTGGGATCACGCTCTCCAACATCCGCCGGCAGCCGGCCCAAGCGGGAACCTTGGGCTACTGGACGGGCCAGGTGCACACCGGGAACGGCTATATGACCGAAGCCTTGGCGGCGCTGCGCGACCACGCCTTCGCGCAGCTCGATCTCTCGCGCCTGGAGGCGGCATGCCTGCCGGACAATACCCCCTCTCGACGGCTGCTCGAGCGGTGCCAGTTCAAGTATGAGGGCGTGGCGCAGGCCTATCTCCAGATCAACGGGCGCTGGCGCAATCACGTGCTCTATGCGGCCTTGCGGTCAGACCGACGGGGTAAGGCCGAGGCTTAGCTCAGGCGCTTCCCCCAGCCGAGAGCACCGAAGGATCGACGCCGATCTTCGCCATCGCGCGGCCCCACTTCGCATCGTTGTCTTCGCCGAAAAGCAAGGTCTCGTCGGGCGGACAATAGAGCCAGTCGTTGCGCTGCAATTCGTGCTCGAGTTGGCCCGCCGACCAGCCGGAATAGCCAAGGGCCACCATGGAGCGCGCCGGACCCTCATCGGAGGCCATGGCGTGCAGGATATCCAATGTCGCAGTCATCGACGTCGTGTCGTCGACGTTCAGCGTTGCCCCTTCGGCATAGTAGTCCCCCGAGTGCAGCACGAAGCCGCGGCCCGTCTCCACCGGCCCCCCGAACCGGACACGGCGTTTGGCGATCGCGCTGTCGATCTCGATACCGAGCCTTTCAAACAGATCCTTCAGTGCGAGCGTCTCTGCCGGTTTGTTGATAATCAGGCCCATTGCGCCGTCATTAGAATGCGCACAGAGATAAATGACCGTCCGGTGGAACCGCGGATCCTGCATTCCGGGCATGGCAATCAGGGCCTGTCCGGTCAGGAAGTCCGATCTCTCTTTAGGGGCCGTCGCACTCATCGGGTCGAACCCGCTCCCGCCATGAACCGCATCGCGAAGAGTTTAGTTCCGCTTGCTGCGACCGTGGCATATCTATTCCGCATGATCACGCAAAAAAACAGGGTGCGGGCATCGCTGCTCGCAGGGGTCTGTGCGGTGACTGTCAGCACGGCAGGCGCCCAATCTATCGTGTCTACGGGACAATCCTTCCTGGACGCCTCGCTGCTGGCAGGCGCCATGGCCGGAGGCGAGCGGATTGCCGGGCTCGAGTTCGTCATGGCGCCAGGCTGGAAAACCTATTGGCGCGCGCCCGGCGAGGCAGGCGTCCCGCCGCGTTTCGACTGGAGCGGATCTCAGAACCTGGCGGAGATCGAAGTCCTGTGGCCGGCACCGGAGCTGTTCGAGAGCTTTGGGATGACCACCATTGGCTATGGGGACCGGGTGGTGCTGCCGGTGCGGCTGGTGCCCCAGAACCCCGCCGAGCCGATCCAGGTCTCTGTCGCCATGGAACTGGGTGTCTGTCTCGACATCTGCGTGTTCGAGAACACGACCATCGAGGCAACCTATGCCCCAAGCGATACCTCCTCGGTTGCGGTGATCGAAGCCGCGCTGTCTGCGGTGCCTCCGAGCGGTGCAGCCGCCGGCGTAACGCATGCGGAATGCCGGATTGAGGGCACCGGGCGCGATCGCCAATTCACCGCGTCACTCGAGGTCTCCTCGCCGCTGATCAACCCCTATGTGGTGATCGAAGGAACTGAGGACAGCTGGTTCTACGATACCGATGTCACACAAAACGGCAGCCAGATTGCGGTTCAAGCGGCCCTCGGTCTTGCGAGCGAGGACCAATGGGTGACCCGCGAGGATATCCGAATAACCCTGCTGGCCAGCAACCGGGCGGTCGACATCCAGGGGTGCGCAGCGATGCCGGGCTGAGCCTCAGCTCCGCACCAGCATCCCCTTGGCCGAGGCCAGTTCCCGCATCTTCTTTTGAAGCTTTTCGAAGGCGCGCACCTCGATCTGGCGAATGCGCTCACGGCTGACTTTGTACTCCTGGCTGAGCTCCTCCAGCGTCACCGGATCCTCGCGCAGGCGCCGTTCTGTGAGGATATGCTTCTCCCGGTCGTTCAGCCCCTCCATCGCCTCGACGAGCAATTCGTGGCGCGCCTCGAGTTCCTGGCTCTCGGCATAGGCCATCGCCTGGTCGGCATCGTCATCGGCCAACCAGTCCTGCCATTCGCTGGTGCCCTCGCTGTCGCCCTTGAGCGGCGCGTTCAGCGAGCTGTCGCCCCCGGCCGAGAGGCGGCGGTTCATGTTGACCACCTCCTCCTCGTTCACCCCAAGGTCGTGGGCGATCTTGGCGACGTGCTCGGGGCGGAGATCCCCCTCCTCCAGCGCGCCAATTTTGCCCTTGGCCTTGCGCAGGTTGAAGAACAGCTTCTTCTGCGCCGAGGTCGTGCCGAGCTTCACCATGGACCACGACCGCAGGATGTATTCCTGGATGCTCGCCCGGATCCACCACATGGCATAGGTCGCGAGACGGAAGCCCTTTTCGGGATCGAAGCGCTTGACCGCCTGCATCAGCCCGACATTGGCCTCCGAGATCACCTCGGCCGTCGGCAGGCCATAGCCGCGGTAGCCCATCGCGATCTTGGCGGCGAGGCGAAGATGCGAGGTGACCAGCTTGTGAGCGCTGTCGCGGTCGCCGCGTTCGGTCCATGCCTTGGCCAGCATGTACTCCGTCTCCGGCTCCAGCATCGGAAACTTGCGGATCTCGGTGAGATACCGGCTGAGACCCTGTTCCGGGGACGGCGCTGGCAGCGACGAGTAATTGTTCGACATGCGGTCTGTCCTCTCCTACGCGGCAGGCGTCGCTGGTACGCGCCCGCTGGCAGTCTAACGTAAGATCGAAGCTTTCCGGCGCAATATGTCGAGAAGATGATCCATATCGGGCGGAAGAGGGGTCTCGAAGGCAAGGTCCTCACCCGATACAGGGTGTCGGAAGCCGAGATGCGCCGCGTGCAGCGCCTGGCGCGGAAAGGCCGCGAGCGCTTCGGCGAGTTCCGGATCTGTGCGGGCAGGCAAGGCACGGCGCCCGCCATAGACGGGATCGCCGATCAGGCCATGGCCAATATGGGTTGCGTGGACCCGGATCTGGTGGGTGCGTCCGGTCTCCAATTGGCATTCGAGAAGGCTCGCAAGCGGTCGCTCGGCGGGCCCGAAGCGCTCCAGCCGGCGGATGCGGGTGACCGCGTGACGGCCCTGGCCCTGGCGTGCAACAGCCATGCGCTTTCGATCGGTCGGGTGGCGCGCAAGGTCCGTTTCGATGCGGACTGTCGCTCCCGGCTCAAAGCTCACCCCTGGGAGCCCAGCAAGGCGTGGGTCGGCGCGGTCGGGTGCACTCCAGGCCAGCGCGAGGTACAGCCGCTCCGCAGTGTGGGCGGCAAACTGGGCCGAGAGCCCCGCATGGGCGGCCTGCGTTTTGGCAACCACCAGGATGCCGGAGGTGTCCTTGTCGATCCGGTGGACGATCCCTGGGCGCCGCTCAGCGCCAATTCCGGTCAGGCTGTCCCCGCAATGGGCAAGCAGCGCATTCACCAGCGTTCCGGTCTCCGCCCCCGGAGCCGGGTGGACCACCATGCCCGCCGGCTTATCGACCACGATCAGGTCGCTGTCCTCAAAGAGGACAGAGAGCGGGATCGCCTCGGGCTGCGGCGTGGCCGGAGCCGGAGCCGGAAGCACGAGCACAAAACTCTCGCCCGCCTTGACTTTGCGCTTGGCGTCCGTCACCACGCTGCCGCTCGGGTCGGTCACGGCATTGTCGGCGATCGCCTGGGCGATACGTGAGCGCGACGGGCCGCCCGGCTCCTGGGCCGCGAGGATCGCCAGAGCGCGGTCGAGACGCTGTCCGGCCAGCTCGGATGGAATGGAGAAATGCAGCCCTGTCTCCTCATCCGGGTCGGGGATGGGAGTGGGTGTCATGTCTCAGCCTCCCGCGGGGATGGAGCCATCGGGGCGCGACCCCGAGGATTTGCCGGAGCCGCCGGCGCTGCGCCGGTTGCGGCTCTTGGTCAGCACGCTGATGGTCGCGCTGATTGTCGGCATCCTATCGGTGGCCGCGGTGCTTGTCATCCGCCTCGGGGGGCTCTCGCCGACGGCGCCGAAGCTGATCCCGATCACGGCGGAGCGCTTTGCACTGCCCGCAGGAGCGGAGGTTCAAGGGCTCGGGCGCGCGGGCGGCGAGGTGCTGATTATGCTGCGTTTGGCCGACGGGCGCGAACGCTTGCACGCCTATGACGTAGAAAGCGGCGCGCTGCTTAGCAACAGTGCGATCGAGCGCGACTAGGCGGCGACGATCTGGCCCCCGGCGCGGCGGGACTCATGCTCTGCGACCCAGGCCGGGATCTCCGCCGCTGGCATCGGCTTGCCAATCGCGAAGCCCTGCAGCCCATTGCACCCCATTTCGTGGAGCAGCCGCCACTCCGCCTCTGTCTCGACCCCCTCGGCGAGGGCCTCGATCTCGAGCGTCTGGGCGAGTTGGATCATCGCCGCGGTCATTTTGCGGATACGGGGGCGCAGATGCAGTTCCCGCACAAAGGAGCGGTCAATCTTCAACCGTGAGACGGTCTGGTGACGCAGATAGGACAGGGAGGCGTGACCGGTGCCGAAGTCGTCGAGATCGATGTGAAAACCGGCCTCTGCCAGCGCCCCGACCGTGATGATCACCGGGTCGTCATCGCCTTGCACGAAGGCTGTCTCCAAGACTTCGACCGACATCTGGGCCGGCTCCAGCCCCACGCGGTCGAGATCGAACTTCAACCGGTCGCATAGCTCGGGATCCCGCAGGATCTGTGCTGAGAAGTTGATCCCAACCCGAGGAACCGGGAGACCATTCGCCTGCCACTCTGCGAGGGCCTCCACCGAACGGCGCACCATGATATCGCTGATCCGCCGCCCGATCTGAGATTTCTCCGCGATGTCGAGGAAGAAGTGCGGGTTCAGCAGACCGCGCTGCGGATGCTTCCACCGCACCAGCGCTTCGACACCGGTGATCTCGCCGGTGGCGGCGTCGATCTGCGGTTGGAAGTAGGGTTCGATCTCCCCTCGAACGATCGCCTGCAGCAGTTCTTGCGCGGTTTGGCGCCGGGCTGCGAGACGCTCCCGCATGGCGGTCGAGAAATAGATCGACCCCCCCTCTTCGCGGGCGCGTGCACGGGCGATATCCGCATTGGCCAGCAGCTTGGCCGCCGGTTCGCGACCACCGCGGCGGGCCGCAATGCCAATGACCGCCTCCAGCGCGACGTTGTGGCCGAGGATCGCGATGGGCTGCGCAAGCGCCTCGATAATCTCGACCGCCAGTTCGTGGAGCTGCTCGGGGTCGGTCTCGCGGGAGATCGCAAGCACGAACGAATCGGTGTTCACGCGGGCAACGACGTCCGTACGAGGGACGAGGTCCACCAGCGTGTCTGCTGCGTACCGGACCAAACGCTCTCCGGTCTCCCAACCAAGCGTTGTGTTGATGGCATGGAAGCCGGCGAGGTCGATATGCAGGATGCCAAGCGGCGACGCGGGATCGAGCCGCTCTAGTCGCTCCACGAGATTTCGGCGATTGGGCAGCCCGGTCAGCCCGTCAAAGAGCAGCGCGCGCTCGACATCAGCCTTCGCCTGGATCAGGGCGCCGGTCCTCTTCTCCATCGTCTCGAGCAAGGGGCGGAGGGAGAGCCGCCAGAGCAAGATGAAGAGCAACAGAGCCAAGACCGCGATCGTCTTGGCGCTTGCCTGCACGTCGCGGGACCGGGCCTCGACACGACGTTTGGTCAGGGCGATCAAGTCTTCGAGCGCCCCATCGATCCGCCGTCGCACGAGCCGTTGGAGCTTCTTGGCGGCCCGGCGCGCGGCAGGGCGTTCAATGCCGGGCGATCGGCCATTGGCTGTGACGGCAAGCGCATGGGCTTCGATCAAGGCGTCGGCGAGATGGGTTGGCGACGCGCGGAGCATGACCCTCACCGCAGGGTCGCCGCTTCGTTCGCCCGACTGCAACAAGCGCGACGCAGTGGATGCAAACTCGGCCAGCGTGCTGGTGAGGGTCTCCCGCGCGAGGAAAGCTTGCGCGGGTCCGCGCGCGGAGTGCACGGCCGCCGCCTCGTCAGCCATGCTGTCCGCCAGAAGCCGCAGGCGCTCCATTCGTGCCACGTCCTCGGCGCTCTCCCGATGCTCCGTGGCCATTTGGCCAAGGCTCAGATACCCCGCAGCAAACAGCGCTCCGCACATAAGCAGTGTGGCAAGCATGGCCATCCGGACCCGGCCCCAAAGCCGTCGGTCCTCTCCGTTCAAACCCATGTCCAGTCTGCCAACCATGTGAAAAGGGTTGCGCAGGAAGGTTAACCGAGGATTAGGGCGCGGGAGTTCCCTCGGGGATATCATGGTATCCGGCGACGCCGGCGAGCCCTTCCGCCTCGTAGACGCCCCGCATCACCGACCGGGCCACGCAATCGGCCGCCGCTTCTCCGATCCTGGCGAGAGCTCGGGCGTCTGACGGTCTGGCGCCTGACCCCGTCGAAAGCACGAACACGGCATCGCCATCGAACGGCGTGTGTACCGGTCGGATCGCCCGCGCGATCCCGTTCTGCGCCATGACAGCGACGCGCTCGGCTTCGGACCGCGTGAGATCGGCATCCGTCGCCACAACGGCGAGGGTGGTGTTGGAGGTGGAATCGCCGAGAGCTGGCAGGTCGCGCGCGGGGTGTGTCGGCGGCGTCTGCCCGCCGAGTTCGCGACGCTGTTCCAGCCACCACGCCCAGAACACCCGGCTCTCTGGCATCAGGACGGATCCCATCGGGTTCGCAATGGCAAGCGCTCCAACCGTGGTATCGCCGAACCGGATGGAGGCCGTGCCCGTGCCTCCCTTAAGCGCTCCCGCCGTCGCGCCCAGCCCTGCCCCGGCATTTCCCATCCGAACCGGCCCTCCGGCCCTCGCAGCAGCTTGGCGACCGAGGTCGAACCAAGGCGGCGTCTCCCACTGCTTGGAACCGCCGAACCCGAGATCGAAGAGGATGGCGGCCGGCACGATCGGGACGTGATGACCCGCGACCTCGAAGCCGCGTCCTTGCGAGCGGAGCCAGTCCATCACCCCGCCCGCCGCATCCAAGCCAAAGGCAGAGCCCCCGGAGAACACGAGCGCGTCGATCCGCTGAACCAAGCGACCCGCAGCCAAGGCATCCGTCTCCCGCGTACCCGGCCCACCGCCGCGAACATCCACGGCAGCGACGGATGGACGGTCGGGAAGAACCACCGTCACGCCAGTCAGAAGGCCGAGGTCCTCGGCCTGCCCGACGGCAATCCCAACGACATCGGTGATCGAATTCTCCGGTCCCGGCTCGATCATCGGCCGCTCTCCCCTGATCCGAAAGGCCTGCTTGTGCCGACCCGGTTTGCCTCCTAGGCTGACCCAAAAGCAAAAAGACGCAAGGGGAGGGCGCAAAATGACGCTCGTTCGGGCCGCATTGGCTCTCATGGCTACGGCGTTGGTGAGCCTTACCGCACCCACGCCGGCGCAGTCGGATGACTGGGCACCGGGCGAACGGCTCACCTATATCAATTGCGGGCGATGCCATGTGATCGGTCCCCGCAATCGTATGGGCGGGATCGGCTCAACGCCAAAGCTGTCCGTGATCCGCAACTGGCCAGATTGGGAGGACCGGATGCGCGGGTTTTATGCCCTCAATCCGCATCCGGCGTTCACCCAAGTGGAGGGCGTGACGGCGCCCTTCCCGCAGAACCGGCCCTCGCCGATCCATCCCATCACGGTGACACCCGAACAGATCGAGATCATCATCGACTATACGCGCACGGTCGAGCCCGCCGATCTTGGAGCGCCGATCCGCTAGCCGGGCCGAGGTGCCGCGGCTCGCTGCAACCGATCATTGATCGCCGCGCCCAGACCCGTGTTCGGGATGGGTCCGACCGCAATCGTGCCGTGGCCGCCCAGTGCCGCATCGAGACCGCGCAGCGCGGCGTAGAGCCGGGACGCGGCCTCGGCCAGATCACCGCTCACCGAGAGACTGGCCACAGGCCCCCCGGCGTTGTTCGGGATCGGACCGAGACCGAGCCACGCCTCGCCAGGTTCAAGGTCGGTCGCGTTCAAACGAAGCGCTGCCCCGGGCGCGTAATGGCTCGCGAGTTGCCCAGGCGCCTGGACCGCCGCAGTGGCTGGAGAAGCGGGGTTCTCGCCCAGGATCTCCGCAAGGACCTCCGCCGGGATGCCACCGGGTCGCAGGAGCACCGAGCGCCCACCCTCGAAACCAAGGATGGTGGACTCGAGACCCACCACACAGGGACCGGCATCGAGGACCGCCGCGATGCGCCCCCCCAGCCCTTCCAGAACGTGATCGGCCGTTGTCGGGCTGACGGCGCCCGACGGATTTGCTGAGGGCGCAGCAAGCGGCACACTCGCCTGGGAGAGCAACGCCTGCGCGGTTGGATGTGCCGGCACACGGACAGCCACCGTGGGCAACCCCGCACTCACAGGATCAGCAAGGGCAATGCCCGGCCGCCGAGGCAGCACCAGTGTCAGGGGGCCAGGCCAAAGCGCTTCTGCCAAGCGACCCGCGAGGGGCGAGATCTCTGCCAACGCCTCAGCCGCCGCCAAGTCCGCGCAATGCACGATGAGGGGGTTGAAATCGGGCCGCCCTTTGGCACGAAAGATTGCCGTCGTCGCGGCGTTGGAGAGCGCATTGCCGCCTAGGCCATAGACGGTTTCTGTCGGAAAAGCGACCAGCTGGCCGTTGCGGATCAGGGCTGCGGCCTCCGTCACCCCTTCGGCGTCGGCCACCAGTCTGCGCGTCTCTTGCGTGCCGTCTGCCATTGTCCCTAACGCTCTCGCACCTCACCGCGCCTTGAAACGGCCTGGTCCGCGCGCTATCGGCCATTACGTCGAATGCCGCAAGAGTGGTTGGGAGGGAAGCCCATCAACGCCACCGGCGGAGATCGAGCCAAACAGGAGGAGCGCCATGCAGTACCGGGTTCCCGTTGACGAGATGGCCTTTTGTGCCGACAGCGTGGGTCAGGGCCAGTTGGGTGAGACAGAGCTGTTCGCGGAGGCCGGGGCCGAGACGCGCACCGCGATCCTGGATGAAGCCGCCCGGATGGCCGAGGACGTTCTGGCACCGCTGAACCAGGCCGGAGACCGCACTCCCACGCGGCTCGAGAACGGGATCGTGCGCACGTCGCCCGGCTACACAGACGGCTATCGCGCGATTGCGGAGGGTGGCTGGGTCGGCCTCGCCGCTGGTCCCGAGCATGGCGGGATGGGGTTGCCCCAAAGCTATGCCGTGATGGTGAACGAGATGCTGGCCTCGTCATGCCTCTCGCTGTCACTGTGCCCGCTGATGAGCCAAGGCCAGATCGAAGCGCTGGAAGCCCATGCAGAACCCGCCTTGGCCGCGCGGCTTATCCCCCCGCTGATCGAGGGCCGCTGGACCGGCACGATGAACCTTTCCGAGCCCCAGGCCGGATCCGATGTCGGCGCACTGACTACCCGTGCCGAGGCCGGTGACGATGGCACCTACGCGATCACCGGGCAGAAGATCTGGATCTCTTGGGGCGACCACGATCTGGCGGAGAACATCGTCCACCTGGTGCTAGCCCGGCTGCCAGGGGCGCCGGCCGGAACCCGGGGGATCAGTCTCTTTGCCGTTCCGAAATTCCTGCCGAACGAGGAAGGGGTCCCGGGGGAACGCAACGCGATCCGCACCGTGAGCCTTGAGGAGAAGCTCGGCCTGCACGGCTCGCCGACTTGTGTCCTCGCCTATGAAGGAGCCACCGGGTGGCTGGTTGGGCCCGAGCAAGGCGGCATGGCGGCGATGTTCACTATGATGAACAACGCGCGCCTCGGTGTCGGGGTCGAAGGGCTGGGCGTGGCCGAAGCCGCCACCCAGCGCGCGCTCGCCTATGCCCAGGAGCGGCGCCAGGGACGCACTTCGGACGGCACGGCGACCATCGCTGGGCACCCGGATGTGCGCCGGATGCTGCTGACCATGGTGGCCCGGACCCGGGCGGCGCGGGCGATTTGCTATGACTGCGCGCTGTCGATCGATCTCTCCCGAGCGGCTGGATCCGAGGACGCGCGCGCCCACCACGCGGCCCGTGCGGCGGCGCTGACGCCAATCGCCAAGGCCTTCGGGACTCAGACCGGCATGGAGGTCGCCGATCTCGGGATCCAGGTCCATGGCGGGGTGGGCTATGTGGAGGACACCGGCGCCGCCCAGCTTTGGCGCGATGTGAGGGTGACGGCGATCTATGAGGGCACGAACGGCATCCAGGCGATGGACCTCGTCGGCCGCAAACTCTCGGTCGATGGTGGGAGGGCAGTGCGCGCCCTGCTCGCGGAGGTCGGCGAGACGGCGGATGCTTTGTCGGCGGCAGGTGAGACCGAGATGGCAAGGGCGCTCTCTTCGGCCCGCTCGAAGGCGGAGGGCACTACGGGTTGGATGCTGAGTGCACCCGAGATGTCCGATCGTTTTGCCGGTGCGAGCCCCTATCTGCGGATGATGGGGCTGACCCTCGGCGCGCACCACCTCGCCCGCGCGGCCTTGCGAGACCCGGAGCGACGCCCGGTGGCAGCCTTCTTTCTCGGACAACTCCTGCCGCAGGCCCATGCCGAGGCGCAGGCTGCGACGCAAGGCTCCGCGACGCTGTTCGACTGGGACGCGGCGGCGGGCCTATGAGCACAGCCGCAGCCCACCAGGTCGAAGCGTTCGAGCCGCCAGAGCCTGGCACCGCCCATGCCGTCGCCGACGGGATCTTGTGGATGCGGTTCCCGCTGCCGATGCGTGGGCTCGACCACGTCAATCTCTACGCGCTCGACGATGGCGCGGATGGCTGGACGCTGATCGACACCGGCCTCGACTGGCCGAGCGGGCGGGAGGCCTGGGCTGCACTCCATGCGGGTCCCCTGGGCGGGCGCCCCGTTCATCGGGTGATCCTGACCCACCACCACCCAGACCATATCGGTCTGGCGGGTCAGCGGGTCGACGAGGGTGCGGCGCTTTATGCGACCCGGATCGCCTGGCTGACCGGACGGATGCTGCAGCTTGACCGACAAGAGACAGCGACGCCCGAGCAGATCGCCTTTCGCCAAAGCGCCGGGGTGAAAGGGGAGCGGCTGGAGACCTACCGATCCGAGCGGCCCTTCAACTTCGCCGATTGCGTCGCCGCGATCCCCCTGGGCTACCACGCACTCGGCGAAGGGGACCGGATCATCGCAGGTGGACGCAGCTGGCACATCCGGCTTGGCGAGGGCCACGCCCCGGCCCATCTCACGCTTTGGTCCGAGGATGGCGAACTGTTGATCTCCGGCGATCAGGTGCTGCCCGGGATCTCGCCCAATATAGGCGTCTATCCCACCGAACCAGAGGCGGATCCGCTGTCGGGTTGGCTCGAGACCTGCCGTCGCTTTGCAGCCCTCGGCGCCGATCCGCTGGTATTGCCAGGGCACAAGCGCCCCTTCCACGGTCTCGGCCCGCGCCTTGTCGCACTCATCGAGAACCACAGCTCCGCGCTGTCCCGCATCGAGACCGCCCTGAGCGCCAGTCCGCTCACCGCTGTCGGCGCCTTCGATGCGCTCTACCGCCGCCCAATCGGAGACGGTGAGTTCGGCCTCGCCATGGCCGAGGCAATCGCCCATATGAACCATCTCTACAGAGCCGGGCGCGCAACTCGCCGCCGCGATGCAGACGGCGCCTGGCTGTACAGTGCCGCGGAGTCGCCATGAGCAAGGAACCAGCACCCGAGGCGGTGCCATCACAGGCCGTCCGCACCGATGCGCCCGCGAGTTCCTGTGCGGAGAACGAACCACTGCCCGCCGCCATGGCCGCAAAACCCGCCGCCCAAAAGAGCCCCGCGGAATGGGCCTATCAGCGGCTCGTACTCTACATCCGCAAGTTCGAGGAGAGCCTCGACAGCCACCATGTGGTGGGCATGGGCCTCGCCGGTTCGGACGCGGGCATCCTTCAGATCCAGGGCATGGGCTTCTTCGCGCCCGACATCATCACGTTCTATGGCCGGGACCAAGCGGGCGTGACCACGCATCTGATCCAGCATGTGAGCCAGCTGAACGTGATGCTGAAGGCCGCACCCAAAGTCACGGAGACGCCCGAGCGTATCGGCTTTGCCCTGGCGGAGAGCCTTGAGCGCGCAAGCGAGCCCCCGGCAGCCGAGACGTGACTGCGGCCTCGCGCCCGTTGGTGCAGCGTCACAGAGCCGCGTATCATCGCGCGTTGTTAGGCTTGCGCCGTTGGGCCCGCGGAGTAGAGTGCGGCCCGCGCATCCGGGCACTCAGGGGAGAATACGCATGGGCGAGTACAAGCACGGCTCGAAGGACATCACCGAGAACATCGAAGTCTTCAACGGCTTCATCAAAGGATCGGTGATTGTGGCCGTTATCTCTGCGGTGATCCTGATTTTCCTCGCATTCGTGGGCACCTGACGCAGGAGCTCAGTCGAGCACCTCCTGCGCAAGACCCGTCCAGGCACGTTCGGTCGCCTTAAGCGCGCCGTGCAACGGCAGCGCAGAGAGCGTTTCCCCGGAAGGCTGCACGAGTTGCAGCCGCTGGAGCTTATCGAGCGCATCGTCGATCTCGAAATCCACATCTGCGTCGAACCGCGCGCGGATCCATGTCTCCACATGGGCCCCCAGTTCATCGCGTGTCATCGGACCGCCCGACCGGCGCAACAGCGCATAGGCCAGCAGCGCTTCTTTCACCTCCGAGTCCTCAGACGCGCCGATCAGCATGTCGAAGAAGCCGGCATTGTTAGTGACGTTGTTGAAATAGGCGTTCTCCGCGACCTGCTTTTGATAGCGGAGTTTCTGACGCTCATATTTCATCCATTGGCGCGCCAGAAAGCCGATCAAAGCGCCGAGGCCCGAAAGCGCCGCGAGCGCCTTTTTGACGGCGTCGTCCTCGACCGTGCCGGAGATGCCGAGATAGGCGCCCACAACCACCAACAGCACCGAGACGGCCGGCACGATGTTCAGCAGGATCGGCACGCCACCGGCAATCGCTGGCACGCCGAGGATCAGCTTGTCCCGCAGGCTCATCACCACCCGGGCTGTCGGGTTGAGGGTGCGCAGGTCCGCCTGCGGAATGTTGCGAAAGAGCTTGAGATACACCGCGCCGGGCCGGAGCCTGCGATGAGAGGTGCGCCGGAACACGGCATCGGGACTGAGCGCCGCGACCAAGATCACATGGTCGAAGACCGGTGCGTCGACCTCCTCCTGCTTCAGTCCGAACAGCGTGCGGACGATGATCATCCGCTTTCGTCGCCCGCGCGCGTAAAAGCGTAAGATATCGAAGCCGTCCGGCGAGACGCGCACCTCGGCGCTGACCCGTCCTGCAGCGTCCGACTCGGGCCGCACCTCCTCCGCGCCAAGCTGCCGGAAGTTGGCAGCAAAGATTGCCTCCTCCAGTGTCTCGAGAAAGGTCCGACGTGCCTCCGGGTCGGCGGGGAGAGGTGTGTCCCCCGGTCGGTCCGGATTAAACCTAATATAGAGGTCCTTCAGCGTCTCCCGGGTCTCGAAAAACTCGATGTGGAACAGCAGCGACAGTCGGCGGGCCAGCGCATCGAAGGCCTCGCGGGTTTCGGCCTCGGGCAGTTCATCTGCCAGCTTGGCGACCAGTTCGCGGCGCCCGACGGGGATGTAGCGGCCACGGGTAGGGCTCGGTGCTGGGGGGACGTCGTCCTGCATCGCCCTGGTCCTCAGGCAGCCTGTTCAAGCGCGCGAAGCCAGTTCTCACGGCAGATCTTCGCAATCAGCGCTTCGCCATAGTTCGCCTGACGCATGGCGGCCACCAACCGGCCCAACCCACGCACATCCCCGATCTCGGCCGGCAGTTCACAGCCGTCGAAATCCGAGCCGAGAGCCACCCCGTCCTCACCGAGCCGTGCGAGGAGATGATCGATATGACGGAGCATCATCTCGATCGGGGTGTTCCGGTCATGCCGGCAATCGGGCCGCACGAAGCAGACATGGAAGTTCAGGCCCACCAATCCACCGCTCTCGGCCACCGCATCGAGTTGACGGTCGGTCAGGTTACGGGCATTCGGCGACACCGCATGGGCATTTGAGTGGGATGCGACGAGCGGCTTGCCGGCTATCCGCGCCACATCCCAGAACCCGGCCTCGGTCAGATGGGCGAGATCGACGAGGATGCCGAGCCGCTCACAGGCGCGGACAAGATCGTGCCCGGCATCGGTCAGCCCTTCTCCGGGGTCGATCTCGGGCTGATAGGACATCGGCGCTCCGCTGCCGAACGCATTGGGGCGCGACCAGACAAGCCCGAGAGACCGCAGCCCGGCGGCGTAGAAAACCTCCAGAGCATGGAGATCAAGGTCGATGCACTCCGCCCCTTCGATGTGCGGGACCATGGCGACCCGGCCTGTGTCCATCGCGGTCCGCGCCTCGGCCGCCGTGGTGCAGATCGCGAGGTCCGCCGGGTGGGCACGGGCGAGCCGGTGCATCCGCGCAAACATCGCCATGGTGAAGGACAGGGCCGCCCCTTGATCCACCGGGCGAAAATGCTCCGGGTTCAGCCGGTCATAGGGGGTTTCGAGATCGTGCACGCACGCGGGCGTATACATCGCGAAAAGCCCGCCCGCGAACCCTCCCTCGCGGGCCCGCGGCAGATCGATGTCGAGCTCGGGCGCACCCGCAGCAAAGTCGAGCGCGGTCCGGGTCCGCTCGGCGACTTCGAGCTTCAGCAGCGTGTCATTGTGCCCGTCGAAGACAGCGACGGGCGCTTCGGTCAAATGGTCGGTCACGGCTTAGCTGTCCTCGCGATACCCTTGGCTGGCGGTTAACAGGTCTTGGGTATAGCGATGTGCGGGCGTCGCGTCGCGCATTGTCTCGGCGCTGAGCGTTTCGAGAACGCGCCCTCCACGCATCACGGCCACGGTGCTGCACATATGCGCCACCACGGCGAGATCGTGGCTGACGAGCAGATAGGTCAGCCCACGCTCCCGCCTGAGATCGTCGAGCAGGTTTAACACCTCCGCCTGCACAGAGACATCGAGGGCCGAGGTCGGCTCGTCCAACAACAGGATCTTCGGCTCCAACATCAGCGCGCGGGCGATGGCGACCCGTTGGCGCTGGCCCCCCGAGAGCTGGTGCGGGTAGCGGAAGCGAAACCCATGGCCAAGACCAACCTGCTCCAGCGCCTCTTCGATGCGGCGCTCGATGTCGGGTTTGCGGTGGAGCCTGGCGGGCTCTGCCAGCGTCCGGTCGACCGTGTGGCGGGGGTGGAGCGACGCGTAAGGATCCTGGAAGACCATCTGCACAGTGCTGTAGAAGGCCATATCGCGTACTGGCCCGAGCGTGCGCCCGCCGACCGAGATGCGCCCAGCGTCCACAGGTACGAGCCCGGCAATCGCTCGCAGCACCGTGGACTTGCCCGATCCGCTTTCACCCACGAGGCCGAACGAGCCGCCCTCCGGCACCGAAAAGGACACGCCATCCACAGCCACCGAGCGTGCAGCGCCCCGGCCGAAGGCCACCGTGAGGTCCGTGACCGCAAGGGCAGGCTCAGAGGTAGCCGTCGACACTGGGTGCCTCCCGCCATGCCGGGTCACGCTGGAGCGCCGACAGTCGCCTCTGCCCGTCTTCGAGCCGTGGCAAGGCCGAGAGCAGACCGCGAGTGTAGGGGTGTTGCGCCTCCATCAGCGCGTCGGCCCGGCAGGTCTCCACGATCCGACCCGCGTACATGATGAGGATCCGATCGCAGAAGGTCGCCACGAGGTTCAGATCGTGGCTGATGAAGATCAGCCCCATGCCGCGGTCTTTCACCAGCCGGTCCATGATCCGCAGCACCGAGAGCTGCACCGTCACATCAAGCGCGGACGTCGGCTCGTCTGCGATCAACAACTCCGGGTTGGGGGCCAACATCATCGCGATCATGATCCGCTGGCCCATGCCGCCCGAGACCTCGTGGGGATACAGCTTCGCCACGCGCTCAGGGTCGCGGATCTGAACGGCCTCCAACATCTCCAGTGTCTTGCGCGCGGCCTCGCCGCTCGGAGCGCCGGTGTGGAGCCGGTAGGCCTCGGCGATCTGGCGCCCGACGGTCATCACGGGGTTCAGCGAGAACTTCGGGTCCTGCATCACCATGGAGATCCGATTGCCGCGGATCTGGCGCATCTGGCGCTCGGACGCTGCCATCAGATCCGTGCCAAGAAAGGTCATGCGCTTTGCTGTCACCTGCCCCGGAGGGCGCACGAGACGCAGGATCGACCGCCCGGTCATGGACTTGCCCGACCCGCTCTCGCCCACAATGCCGATGCGTTCCCGCCCAACCTCAAAGGAGATGCCGCGCACCGCCTCCACGACGCCTCCGGTGGGTTTTGCGAACCGGACCCAAAGATCCTCGACCCTCAGCAGCGCCTCGCTCATCGGCCCTGAGCCTTCGGATCGAGCACATCGCGCAGCCCGTCGCCGAGCAGATTGAACCCGAGCGACACGATGAAGATCGCGAGCCCCGGCATGGTCGCGACCCACCAATGGTCGAGGATGAACTTGCGTCCGGCAGAGATCATCGCGCCCCATTCAGGCGTCGGCGGCTGCGCACCGAGGCCGAGGAAGCCGAGCCCTGCGGCGGTTAGGATCACACCCGCCATGTCGAGGGTGACGCGGATGATGATGGAGCTCATGCATTGCGGCCAGATATGCCCGGTGATGATCCGCAGAGGCCCAGCCCCTTGGAGGCGGATGGCAGCGATGTAGTCGGCGTTGCGGATGGTGATGGTCTCCGCCCGCGCGATCCGCGCATAGGGCGGCCAGGCGGTAAGCGTGATCGCGAGGATCGCATTCTCGATCCCTGCACCGAGGGCGGCGACGAAGGCCAAGGCGAGAACCAGGCGCGGAAAGGCGAGGAACACATCCGTCGCCCGCATCAGCACGACATCCGCCCAGCCGCCGAGATAGCCCGCCGCCGTGCCGACGAGCAACCCGATCAGCGGGGCGGTCGCGGCGACAAGGGCGACGATGAAGAGCGTGATCGAGGCCCCGTGGACGATGCGGCTCCAGATATCGCGGCCAAGCTCGTCGGAGCCGAGCAGATAGCCGCCTTCGCCCGGCGGGGTCAGGCGGGCCTGAAGGTCTTGAGCCAGTGGATCATGGGTTGCAAGCACCGGCGCGAGAGCGGCCATCAGGACCAGCGCCACGATGATCGCCGCCCCGATCATCGCGAGTGGATTGGCGGAGAAAGCAAGCCAGCCGATCCAGGCCTGCCCTGCGCGCGCTTGCAGCCGGGACTGCGGCGCCTCCGCCGTCAGCCAAGCGCGCCAGCCCTTTGCCTCGGCCTCAGCGCGCGCATCAACGGGCACGGGGTCAACGGGCACGGGGGTCCACCACGCGGTAGAGCAGGTCCGAGAGCATGTTGAGCCCCACAAAACACAGCCCGACGACCACTGTGCCCCCCAGCACCGCGTTCATATCGGCCGAGAGGAGCGCGTTGGTGATGTACTGGCCGAGCCCGGGCCAGGCGAAGATCATTTCTGTCAGCACTGAGCCTTCGAGCAGGTTAGCATAGGAGAGCGCAATCACCGTGATCAGCGGGATCCAAACATTGCCGAGCGCATGGCGCCAGATCACCGCCCGCTCTGACAACCCCTTCACGCGGGCTGTGGTGATGTATTCCTTGCCCAACTCCTCGATCATAAAGCTGCGGGTCATGCGGCTGATATAGGCGAGCGAGTAGTAGCCGAGGATCGAGGCCGGGAGCACGATATGGTGCACGGCGTTCCAGAAGATCGTCATGTCGCCTGCGATCAGGCTGTCGATCAGGATCATGCCGGTGACGCTCGGGATGATGTCCTGGTAGAAAACATCCAGCCGGCCCGAGCCGCCGACCCAGCCGAGCTGGCCGTAGAAGATCATCAGCCCGATCAGCGCGATCCAGAATACCGGCATCGAATAGCCGAAGAGGCCAAAGAGCCGCACCAGATGGTCGGGCCAGCGCCCCTGATGCACCGCGGCCATCACGCCCATCGGCACGCCAGCGATGATCCCGATGATCACCCCGAGGGTCGCGAGTTCAAGCGTCGCCGGAAACACCCGCGCGATATCCTCGGCAACCGGCCGTGCCGTGAGGGTCGACGTGCCGAAGTCGCCGCGCGCCACGTCCTGCAGGAAGATGCCGAACTGCACGATCAGCGGCTGATCGAGCCCCATCGCGATGTAGGCCGCGTCGTAAACCTCCTGCGAGGCGCGCTCACCCACCACGGCCAGCACGGGGTCGATTGGCATCACCCGGCCGATGAAGAAGGTGACGAACAGCAGCCCGAGCATCGTCACGAGCACAGACACAAGCGCGCCGGCAAGTCCGCCAAGCCGGCGCAGAAGCGGCGAGGAGGATCGCTCCCCCCCGCCGCCCGATGTCTTGACGCTCGCGGTCACTTACTTCGTCACGGTCCAATAGAAGGCCGCGGTAATGGCCGAGCCTGTGACGAAGCCCGAGACGTTCTCGCGCCGGGCGATTTGCTCGATCTTCTGGAACATCGGCGCGAAGGGTGAGGTGCGCTGCCAGGCCTGCTGGATCTCGACATACATCTTTGCACGCTTGTCCCGGTCGGCCTCCTGCACGGCGGCGGAGGTGGCCGATGTGAGCGCCGGAATGTCCCACCCGTTCCGCCAGGCGAGCTTACCGGTCAGCCCGGCTTCGGCCGAGTTGTCGGGATTGTGCGCAAACGTATCCGCGTTGGTGTGCGGGTCGGGATAGTCCGGCCCCCAAGCACCGACATAGATGTCGAACTCCCGCGCGCGGTACTTGGCCAGCGTCTGCTTGCCGGTGCCTTGTGTGATGGTGACGTTGATGCCCGCTTGGGAGAACGCCTGCTGCAGGGTCTGGGCGATCTCGATGCGCTCCTGCGCCGTGCGGACGATGATCTCGATGTCAAAACCATCCGCATGGCCCGCATCGGCCAACAGCGCCTTCGCCCGATCGATGTCGAGCGAATAGGGCTGTTCCTTCAGCTCGCCCATATAGGTCAGCGGCAGAAAGGCCTGGTGCACGGTGTACTGACCATTCAAGAAGCTGTTCGCCATCCCCTCGTAATCGGCCAGATACTTCAGCGCCTCACGCACCTGCGGTTTCGACAGGATCGGATGCGCCTGGTTCATCGAGAAGTACATGATCCGCCCGCGCAGATCGCTGTCGACCGTCACGCCATCTGCCGTGGCAGCGGCCGTCACATCCTCGGGGTTCAAGTTGCGCGCGATGTCCACATCGCCCCGCTCGATCAAGAGGCGCTGGGAGGCGCTCTCTGGGATGTGGCGCACGATCACCCGCTCGAGCGCGGGCGTGCCGCGCCAGAAGTCCGGGTTCGACTGAAGGGTGTAGCTCTCGTTGGCCTTCCAGTTCACCAGCTTATAGGCGCCCGAACCCGCGGAGTTCACCTTGAGCCAGCCGTTGCCCCAGTCGCCGTCGGTTTCGTTGGCCTTCACCGTCTCGCTGTCGACGATGTAGGCGATGGTCGCCGTCAGGCAGTTGAGCACAAACGACTCCGCATAGCGCTTGTCGGTCGTGAGCTGAAAGGTGCTGTCATCGAGTGCGACCAGCGTCTCACCCATGTTCTCGGCTGTGAAGCCAAACTGGGTGACAATGAAGGACGGCGTCTTGGCCATCGCGACCGCACGGCGCAGCGAGTACTCGACATCCTTGGCCGTGACCGCATTGCCAGAGTGGAACTTCAGCCCCTCACGGATCTTGAAGGTGAAGACACGGCCGTCCTCGGAGACCTCCCAGCTCTCGGCGATATCGGGGATGTACCCTTTCGAGAGATCCGCAGGATCGAAGCTCACCAGCGAACCGTACATGTTGTTCAGAATATCGCTGCCGGAGAACTCGAAGCTCTCCTGCGGATCGAGCGAGACCATATCGTCGATCTGGGCAGCAATGACCAGGAAGTTTGGCGGCGTCTCGGCTTGTGCCGGCGCAAGCCCGAACGGTAGGGCGAGGGCCAAGCCAAGCCCGAAGCCTACGAGTCTCCGCGAAAGGCGCATGGTTCGATCTCCCAGTTGTCGATGTTTTGTGAGGTGCAGACTACGCTAGACGCGAAGTGGGCAGCTTGCAACGCGGCTCATCTGCGACCCAGTGCTGCTAGATAACCGAACAGGCGCGTGGGCTAGAGCACCGTCGTCAGCGCGCGATCGAGCTTGTCTGCGAGCTCTCCGATCTGATCATCGGTGATGATGAAGGGCGGGGCCAGGAGCACATGATCGCCCGAGCGGCCATCGACCGATCCCTGCATCGGGTAACAAATGAGCCCTTCTTCAAAGGCTGCCTTCTTGAGGCGCGGCGCGATGCGGCGCTCAGGGTCGAAGGGGGTCTTGGTCTCTCGGTCCGCCACGATCTCCAGCCCGCGGAACATGCCCCGGCCGCGGATATCGCCGATATGTGGGTGCTGGCCGAACCGACCCTCGAGTGCACGGGCAAGCGTCTCGCCCTGTTGCGCCGCGCGGTCCACCAATCCTCCGGTGAGCTTCTGCATCACCGCCAGTCCGGCCGCCGCCGCCGAGGGATGCCCGAGATAGGTGTGCCCATGCTGGAAGAACCCGGATCCGGCTGCGATGCTGTCATAGATCTCCGCCGTGCAGAGCATCGCCCCGATCGGCTGGTAGCCGGCGCCGAGCCCTTTGGCGATCACTGCGATATCGGGCGAGATGCCGTCCTGTTCGCAAGCCCATAGCGTGCCGGTGCGCCCCATCCCGCACATCACCTCGTCGAGGATCAGCAGCACACCATAGCGGTCGCAGATCTCCCGGACGTGGCGGAAATAGCCAGGAGCGGGTTGCGCGGCACCAAGCGTGGCTCCGACCACGGGTTCCGCCATGAAGGCCATCACGGTCTCCGGCCCGAGCCGCAGGATCTCCGCTTCGAGGGCTGCCGCGGCGCGCTTGCCATAAGCCTCGGCGCTCTCACCATCCTGCTGGTTGCGATACGCATAGCAGGGGTCGATATGGCTGACGTCCAGCAGGATTGGCTCGAACTGCCGCCGCCGCCAGAGGTTCCCGCCCGCAGAAAGCGCCCCGAGGGTGTTCCCATGGTAGCTCTGCTTGCGCGCGATCAGGTGGCGCCGCTCGGGCTGGCCCCGCTCCACATGCACCTGGCGAGCGAGCTTGATCGCCGCCTCTGCCCCTTCCGACCCGCCGGACACGAAGTAAACCCGGTCGAGCCCCTCAGGCGCCGTCTCGATCAGCAGATCCGCCAGCGCTTCCGCAGGCTCGGATGTGAAGAACCCCGTATGGGCGAAGGCGATCTTGTCCAGTTGGGCCTTCACCGCCTCGATGATATCGCGGTCACCGTGACCGAGGCAGGACACCGCTGCCCCCCCCGAGCCGTCGAGGTAGCGTTTACCCTCCGCGTCGATGAGATAGCACCCTTCGCCGCCGACAACGGTTGGGGGCTTGAGGGCGGAATGGCGGGGAAAAACATGGCTCGCGTCGGACATAGCGGGTCACCCATTTGGAGTTTGAACCAGCCTAGGCGCGGCTGTGATCGGGCTCAAGGCGGCACGGCTTCCGGTGAGTGCCTGTGTCACAGCAGCCCTCAATCTCGGAACTGGAGGTCATAGAGCCGACCATAGAGGCCCTCGCCCCGGCGTAGCTCCGCATGGGTGCCGCTCTCGACCACCCGGCCGTCTTCGATGACATGGATCACGTCCGCATGGCGCACGGTCGAAAGCCTATGCGCGATGACGATGGTGGTGCGACCGCGCATCAGCCGCTCCAGGGCTTCGTTCACAACAGCCTCAGCTGCGGCATCGAGGGCAGAGGTCGGCTCGTCCAGCAGCAGGATCGGCGCCTGTTTCAGCATGGCGCGGGCGATGGCGATGCGTTGGCGCTCTCCGCCTGAGAGTTGGGCCCCGTTTTCCCCGATCTCCGTGGCATACCCGTTAGGCAACCGCCGGATGAAGCCATCGGCATTCGCCGCCTCGGCCGCCGCCTTAACCTCGCCATTGGTGGCATCGGGCCGGCCCATGCGGATGTTGGAGCGGATGTCACCCTCGAAGAGATAGGCGTCCTGGCTCACATAGGCGATGGCGCTCCGCAGGCTCTCGAAGGTGACCTCGCGCACGTCTTGGCCGTCGATCAGCACACGGCCTCGGCCGGGGTCGTAGAAGCGCTCCACCATCGCGAAGACCGTGGATTTTCCCGCCCCCGACGGGCCGACCAGCGCCGTAACCTTGCCCGCGGGGGCAACAAGATCCATGCCGCGGAGCGCCGGGGACTTCTCACCGTAACGGAAGCGCACGCCGTCTAGCCGCACCTCACCGCCGGAGACGGTAAGCGCCGACGCCCCCTCCGCCTCCGCGATCTTCGGCGGGTTGTCGAGCAGCTTGTAGAGCATCTCCACGCCCACGAGGGCCGCAGAGAGGGTAATGTTCAGCCGCGCCAGCCGTTTCGCGGGGTCATAGGCCAGCAAGAGCGCCGTGATGAACGAGAAGAAGGCTCCCGGATCGCCACCCGCATAGACCACACGCCAGCCGCCATAGGCGATCACCGCGGCAATCGCGAGGCCGCCGAAGGTCTCCATCAGCGGGTTGGACGCCGCCTGGGCCTGGGCGATCCGATCGCCGCGCTCGCGCACATCCTCGACCGCCGCCTCCATGTCGGCGCGCATCTGCGGCTCGAGGCCGAAGGCTTTAACCACTTTCGCGCCCTGGGCCGTCTGTTGGATCGTTGTGATGATGCGCGCCATCGAGAGCAGTTCGGCGCGCGCAACCGCCTTCACCCGCTTGATCAACAGCCACTCGCCATAGGCAATCGGTGGCCCGACCAAAAGCGCGATACCCGCCAGCAAGGGGTCCTGGATCAGCATGACACCCAGAAGCGCAATCAGGGTCAGCAGATCTCGCCCCATGGTCGTCACCACGAGGTTGATCGCCTCGCGCGCCGAGCGGGCGTTCTGGCTGAAGCGCATGGCCAACTGCCCAGTGGTCATCTTGTCGAAGAAGTCGATCCGATGCCGCTGGACATGGTCAAAGAGGCGCATCTGAATGTCGGCCACGATGCGGTTGCCGACGCGCGTCAAGATCACCGCTTGGATATAGGTCGCAGCCCCCTTCACGATGAAAATCGCCGCGACGGATCCGGCAAGGATCCAGACCATCTGCGGATTACGGTCGATGAAGATATCGTTGATCACATCGCGCATCAGCCAAGCGCTGAGGGCCGTCGTCCCCGCGACGATCGCCATGAACACGAACGCCACCGCATAGCGCGGCCAGTGTTGGAGGCCGTTCTCGCAGGTCAGCCGCCAGAGAAGTGCGACATCGGAGGGGTCGGTCTTGGCCTTAGCCCCGCCGCCATGGGTTTGGGGGTCCGGCGTCGCATCAGCCATTGTGATGCTCCCCGGCGTCAGCGCCGCACCGCCGCCGCCGACATCGGAGAGCCCGGGGCGGGGTGGGTACGGCGTTCTTTCCAGCGAGCGGCGGATGTGCGGAGTTCTTCAGCGGCGGCACCAATTTGAACTTCTGCCCACGTAAAGTCCCCATCAGGATAATGGCCTGTCCAATCCCGATAGGGCGTGGGGCGCCAAGGCAGGGGACGATAATTTGGAAACGCAGGGCCGTACTCCGCGTTGGCCGAGAAATCCGTCGCCAGGACCTCGACCCCGGCCTCGAGGGACTCGCGGATGTTGAGCCCGTATCCTTCAGCCCGGTGGAGCGAGAGATAGACATCTGCCGCAGCCTGCAAGCCCGCGATCTCTTCTGGTTCGAACTCATGCTCCAGAATGCGGATGTTGTGCGCAGCCCCAATCATTTCCCGCAACTCATCAATCACGCAGCGCGTACGCTTCGAGACCCTGAGCTTCATCAGCAAAACGCGTGACGGGTCATCCCCAAACGCCGCTTGCCAGGCTGCGACATGGGCCCATGGATTTTTACGTGCGGGACAGGAGCACAAATCCATGATCGCCACACCGAGAAAATCGTCCTCGCCAATCCCAAAGGCGCTGCGATCGAAGGGTGCGACGCGGGGGGGCGGCTTGACGGCATGTGCCCGCAGGGTCACCGGGATATCGCCCGCTGCCTCCGCGAGCGCACTGCGGCTATACTCCGAGGGCGTCCAGATCTCGTGCACCACGTCGAGCGCGAAGCGCCAATCCTCTGGAAATATCGGCGTCTCCCAGACCCAAAGTCCAATCCTGCGCGCGTTGGCAATTCGGCTCGGAGGAACTGCCCGAAGCAAGGTCGGATAGCTGTCCGGAGGGGAAAGGAGAAGGACGGTCCCGAAATCGTGACCGCTCTGCTTAACCAAGGCAGGTCCCGCTGATCGGGTGGCCGCAAGGTCGATTGTCTCCAGATCCGGCCATTCGCTCCGGAGCCTGTCCAACTCGTACAGAGCCGCCCTGCTCAGCCCACTCGCTCCGGAGAAATCGCCAAGCGCGAGAGCCGGGCCTCCGGCAATCGGTGTCACCGCTTTCTTGTAGGGGGCAACCGCCTCAATGTTCTCGCGGATCCATCGCCGACGGCGTGCGCCCATCCGCACCCGTCGCCAAAGCGTCGTTGTGCTCCAGCGAGCCCGCGCACGGGGCCAACGGCGGAATTTCCGCTCCGGATCGTCGGTCTGCTCGTCCACAATTCAATCCGTTATTGACGCTTCTCGCGCCCCAGGGGTCTATCGGGTCGTCGGTGCCACGTCCAGCTTAGCTGCTGGCTTCTCCGCCGGTGCAGCGGCACAGCGGCGATGTGGTCACAGCGTCGGACTGCTCGGAGCCCCAGGGGCCACCGCCGCCACCTCGTCAGCGGAACAACATTCGGCGCCCAAGAGCCCGGCAACCATGCGATCGAACCCGGCGACTGAGCGCGGCAGATCATACCGATCTTCCACCCGCGCGCGGGCTGCCGCCGAGAGGCGCTCTCGCCGCTCGGGCTCGTTGATCAAGCCGCTTACCGCGTCGTCGATACAGGCGGCATCGGGCTTTGCCAGCAGAACCCCGGCATCCCCGACCACCTCAATGAACCCGCTCGCCCGGCTCGCAACCACTGCTGCACCGGACGCCATCGCCTCGACCGCCACGCGTCCAAAGCTTTCCTCGCCTTGCGTCGGCGCGACGGCGATCGCGCTGCGAGCCATCCAGGACCGCACTTCGGAATGGCGCGCATCGTCAACGATCGTCACCCGATCTCCGAGCGTGCGCAACGCATCCCGAACCGTTTCCGCATACGCGCTGTGAACAGGGCTTGACGCCAGCACGAACGCCGCGCGCCAATCCGGCGCCTTCGCCAAGGCCCGGCCGATACCGATGGCTGCCTCCAGCACGCCCTTCTCCGGCGCAAGGCGACCGACAAACAGTGCAATCGGTTCCTTTGCTGTGTCGGCAGACCAAAGGCCCGCATCCACGCCGTTTGGCGTGACATGCAAAGGGGGACAAAGACCGGACCAGTTCTGCTCGAAGTTGTCCCGACACTGCTCGCTCACGAACGCAATGGCCGAGAGACGATTGAGCAGCACGCGCTTCCACATCCCTGAAAGCATGTTCCGGGGAGGGTTCTGGAAATTGTGCCGAACCAAAGCTACGGGAACCTTCGGGAACCGAGCCGCAAGACGCGCGGCCGTCGGCAGATGCTGGTGGGCAACGATAAGATCCGGGGCTTCTTCAGTGAGAAGGCGCTCAAGGTGTCCCTTCGGACGGCCCTTGGGCCAGAACCGGGCTCTCACATCACCGAAGGGGGCAGTCACCTCTTCGGCAAACACCGTGATCATGTCGCGGAACCGGCTCCAAAGAGCGGTTTCGTGGATGTGCAAATCAATCGACGTGGCCGCCAGCGGCGTGAACCGCATGTTCCGCGGCGCCACCAGCGCGATCCGAAAGGGCCGCTTCAAGCGCACCGGAGGTGCCGGGTGCGAACCAGTCAGGACTGTCGCGCGCACGGGATTTGCAACCGAAGGCGTCCGCAGCGACCGCACATGCGAGGCCTCTTTTCTATGTCCACGCTTCGGGTCAACCCCGTGTGGGGAAAGCTCAGCGTCCGTTTCGGCAATAGAGGGTTCCTGCGGCGTGCTGTCAACTGGCTGAGAAATCCGGAGCCCGCTCATGATCACGGCCCCGCCTTACGCCCGAGGAACAAATGCGAGCGGAATGGCCCGTCACGCCCCGCCGCAAAGTCGTCCTGCACCTCGATCGGCACAATACGGGCGGCCGCCATCAGTTGGAAGACCGCTGATTGCGGGAGGACATGCATCTCCATACCTTTTCCAACGGCACCGTCGTTTGCGACCCGGTACGTGTAGCCCTTACCATGCGTGACGACTTGGAAGAGCAAAACGGCGCCCGGCGCCATTCCCTCGAACACCTGAGCCAAAATCGCCGCCTGGACCGGCGGTGGATTGTGTTGCAAGACCAGACGCGAGAACAGAAAATCATGCCCTGCGGCGAGCTCTGCATAGTCTTCGATGCGTGTGGCTACATGCAGGGCGACATTCGCGTGCCCCGCCTCGTCAAGCTCCTTGCGTGCGATGTCCAAGTGCGGGCGCGAAATGTCGACGCCTGTGACAGAGTTAAACCGCTGGGCCAAAGCGCGCGTCGCGCGGCCCACCCCGCATCCGATCTCGAGACAGCGCATCGTCGCCATATCGGCATCGGGGACCCGTGCCATCGCGGCGTCGACCAACGCGCCTTCGAGCTCTCCGCTTTGAACAAAGGCAGAGCGATTCTCTTCCAGGTTGGATGGTCTGAAGGCATCGTGGGTCAGGACCGACCAGTGCGCGGCATCCTCTCCGAGCTTTGCCCAGACCGCTGCCACTCGGTCCCACAGGGCATCTCTCTCGGCGCCAGCCGCATCGACATCGACCGTGCAGACGCGCGGGAGGATGCTCTCAATAAGAGCCTGGTCGGCATCACCTGAAGCGCTGTCGGCGTGACCGGATGTTTTCACATCCCCGTTCTCCACCCCCGACAGGGCGGGCGCTCCACGCGCAGTGCCGCCTCCGATCTGAGCGTAAAGGCTTGCAAACTCGTGACTTTCCAGAAGCGCGCTCCGCAGCTGCTCAAAGCTCGGATAGGTGCGGTGGAAGGCAAGCACCGCATCGCTCTCTGGCTTGCGCCCCAAAATCGCATGAAAAGTGTCGAGCACCACGCGTTCGTCCAGCATGTGTTCCGTTGCCTCCAACCTGCTCGATCCCGGCCCCTCGAGGCCTCACACACTCTTCTGTGCTCGGCGGGCACAGTTCGGTTCAATTCGCTCGCCATACATACAGTGAACTTTACACTACAGCAAATTCATGTACGCTGTGGGGTGAGTTAGAACCGAATCCCGCAATGATGGGGACCAAGGCGATGTATGTGCACAACCAGAAGACCAGCGAGGCCGATGTCCAGGCGCTGCGTCGCGCCGGCGGACTGTGGCTTAAAGAACTCCGCCAAAAACGCAACCTGTCGCAGCGAGAGCTCGCGCAGGCGGTTGGAGCAGAATACTACACCTTCATCTCGCAGCTAGAAAATGGGCGTGGCCGGATTCCGCCGGATCGGTACCAGCAATGGGCCGATGCGCTGGGCATGCCAGTCTGGACGCTGGTGTTTAACGTCATGCGGTTTTATGATCCCGTGACGTTTGAAATTCTCTTTGGTAAAGAGGGTGAGCACGCGAATGACCCAGAGCGCTTCAAGCTTCTAGATTGACGGTGCGCGTGCATCGGTAAAATTGCGAAGCCGGACAAACCGGCCGCATCGAGGGCAAGAACGGTTGAGAGGACGACGGGCATGACGGCATCGCTGGTCACCTTGTTTCGGCCAAGAGAGGGCTGGAGCAACGAGGAACGCGCGCAGTTCGCTCGGATCGAGCGGCTGCTGGAAGACGCTGGGTTTGCCGTCGATGTCGAGCATGGTTTGTCGGATGAAGGCGAGCCGTGGTGCGTCTTCTGTTCGCGCGCGACCGGCGACGTGGTGATCCATGTGGCCTGCATCGACAACCGCTTCATGTTCGACAGCACAACGCTGCCCCGGCCGATCGAGGGCGCGAGCTTCCAACGCTGTGCTGAGCGTTTCTTTGAGGATGTGACGCTTCCGATGCCGCTGGTGGAGCGCCGGGACCGCGTGCTGCTGCACCCCAGCGCCATGCTGGCGAGCTTGTTCATCACCGTTCTCCTCTATGCCCAAGCAACAACGGAGCAACCGCTCTTTGATGTGAGCCCGATCGACGTCGATCAGGACGATCCGGACAGTGCGCTCTCGCCCACCCCGCTCGCACTTCGGATCAAGCTGATCGCGCAGCAGGTTTCGGAGTTCGTGAACGGCTCCGACACCCAAGCTCAGCAGCAAGCCGGTCAGGCCTATGTGAACCCTGGCATGGCGGCCATCCCCGCGGGCATGGCTCTGGCTGTGATTGCAATCGCCCAAGACCTCGCGAACGCTGAGCAAGCGGGCCTGATCAACGTCGATGAGGAGCCGACCATCGCGGCTCTCCTCCGCGCGGTTGCTGCCGAGCAGGAAGTCGTTGCACCGGTCAATGAAGAACCCGCGGCCCTTGCTGAAGGCGATGGCGGCGAGCGGACCTTCGGCGACACCGCCGAACAGGCGAACGCCACCACGGAAGGCGAAGCTGGCGCAGAGACATACGATCTCGCCGAAGCGATTGGCGCAGCTCTGAACAGCTTCACGGCTGAGATCTTGGACGCAAGCGCCCCTGCAGGATCAGTGTTGGCCTATATCTCAGGGGGGTTCGATGCGATCGATCGGATCGATCGGTTGGCCGAAGTCGAGATAGCTGATCTCTTCCAGGAAGCTGAAGACGCGATTGGCTTCGACGCGGGCGACGGCCTCGGCGCAATTTTTGCTGTGGCCGTGGAGATCACCGGCCTCGAGCAAACGAGCCAGGTGGCGTTTGAACTCGCCGGGCGGGTCTGGGAGATTGAGGTCGTCGATCTCGCCGCAGGAGCGCTGCGGGAGATCGAGCTCGCCATGTTCTCGCCGGATCACACCGACAGTTTCGATCTGGCAGTGCTGGACGACGACCCAACGGTCACGACCGTAGACGGCGCTGCTCGGCGGAACGGGGAGACGGTTGACTCGCCATCGTATGACGCAAAAGCAGGGCTCGACACCGACACAGCCGCTGCGTCGCGGAACCCCAGCGAGCGCGGTTTTGAGCTTGACGGTGGTCTGCAGCGCGACCCCGCGATCGCAATGCGGGACGGAACGCCGCCGCGGGAGAACGACGTTGCCGCAATCCTGGCCGAGGACCGGTTCGTCACGGAGAGTGAACTGGATCTCCTGCTTGCATCGTTCTCTTCTCAGGTTGGTGAGTTCGGTGTCGCACCTGGTCCTGAGAGCCTGATGTTCGTCGATATGTCGGTGACCGAGCATGTTCAGTCGCGCGACCTGCATGCCACCACGGTTTGGCTTGAAGACGAAACCCGTGTGACCTTTGTCGGGACGATCTGGGATTTCGATGGGTTCTTGGCCTAAGCGACGCTGAGGAGCCTCCGTCGCGTATGCCCGACGAAACGCCGCCCGATCCCTCTTCTTCGTCCCTGCAAGTGGCGCGTCCATCGATGGCAGAGCGTCTTCGGCGCATTGAGACCATGTCCTTGGCCGGCGGCAACACTGGCCCTGCCAAGACCAACGCCGTGTATACACGACCCGTCCAGGAGAAGCCCGTGTCCGTCCTTAAACGCCTCGAGCGGTACTTCTCCGCGTTCTTCAAACTGGGGCGCACGGCACGGCTCGCGAAGGCGGCCAGCCAGACCACCACGGTTCTCGAACCTCGAATGGATGCGGTTTCGGAGGATCTCTATAGCCTGACCGATCGGCAGACACAGCTGGAGCATGAACGCGACGCAGTGGCCCAGCGTCTGGACCGTATCGATGATCGTCTGTCTCAAAGTGCCCCCATGCTGGAAGATGCCGCGGCACGGGCAATCGCTCTCTCTGTGCGCATGGACGAGATGAGTGAGACTGTGGCGGGCTTTGCGGCGCTCAAGGACGATGTCATCCCCCAACATATGGAGAGTGTTCGCCGAGAGCTCTCAAACATTCGAACCGTCCTCAACACGGTTGTGGCCGATACCGCGCAGATCTCCCGTGCCTACAGTCTGGTTAGCCGGCGCCTCGACTTACGGCGGTTTCAAGCGGGCGAGGCCAACAGTGATGTGCCACCGGGATCGCCCCCCGCACGAGAAGGCCTCGATGCACTCCTAGAGAGCTTCTATGGCCGGCTCGAAGACCGCTACCGCGGCTCCCGCGAGGAGATCGAGAACCGTCTCGCCGACGCGTATCTTGCTGATATCCAGAGAGCGGCCGAAGAGACTGGGGGGCGACCTGTCCTGGATCTCGGCTGTGGCCGTGGCGAGTGGATCAGCCTGTTGACCCGGAAGGGCATCGCAGCCCGTGGTGTCGACCTCAATACGGTGCAAATCGACGAAGCGAAGCAAGCAGGGCTCGCGGTCGAGCAGGGCGACGCCATGGCGGCCCTCGCCGACTCCCCGGACGGTGCTTTCTCCGCGGTCACGGCGCATCATCTCATCGAGCACCTGCCGTTCGAGACCTTCGCGTGGATGGCACGTGAGGCGCTGCGGACCCTTGCCCCGGGCGGTGTGCTGATCGTCGAGACGCCCAACGTGCGCAACCTCATTGTCGGGGCGACCACGTTCCATATCGATCCAACCCACAAGAAGCCGCTGCCAGCCGAGCTGATCACCACGCTCTTCGACACGATCGGGTATCACCCGGTCGAAGCCCGCCCGCTCCACCCGTCTGGATCGCGCGACGGGTTCATCCATGCCGGACGCGCGGACCCCCATATTGCGGAACTGTTGTTCGGTCCCCAAGACCTCGCCGTCCTGGCCACCCGCCCGCAGATCGGCTGACCCATGCGTGTCGGTGTCGTCACCACCCAGGCCCCGTTCATCATCGGAGGGGCCGAGCGCCACTCGGCCAACCTCGTCGCCGCGTTGCGGGCGCGTGGCCACGAGGCGACCGAGATCTCGATCCCATACAAGTGGTATCCGGCAAAAGCCCTCGTCGATCACGTGCTGGCAGCAAAGCTGATCGACCTCACCGATCTCGGCTATCCGGTCGACCTGATGGTCGGGCTCAAATTCCCAGCCTATCTGGCGCGCCATCCGAACAAGGTCTTTTGGATCCTCCATCAGCACCGCCAAGCCTACGACCTTTGGGAATCCGGCATCTCGGAGCTGCAACACGATCCCGACGGCGCCGCGGTGCGTGAGATGATCCGGGCTGAGGATCGCGCAGCCATCGGAGCTGCGAACACACGCGTCTATGCCAACAGCCGCAACGTCTCGGACCGGCTACACCGGTTTCTCGGGCTGGGATCGGAACCGCTCTATCATCCCCCGCCAAATGCGGAGAGGCTGCAGCCCGGGCCCTTCGGAGACTACCTGTTCGCGCCGTCGCGGCTTGGGCCGAACAAGCGTCAGCAGCTGATGATCGAGGCCTTGGCCCATGCGCCCGGCGTGCGTCTTAAGCTGGCTGGGCCTCCCGATGCCCCCGGCTACGACGACGAGCTGAGAGCGCGCGCGCGGGATCTGGGCGTCGACAACCGCTGCGAGATCCTTGGGCCGATCTCGGATGAGGAAATGTTGCGCCACTATTCCGAGTGCCGCGGTGTGGTCTTCGTCCCCATCGATGAGGACTACGGCTACATCACGCTCGAGGCGATGCTGTCCGGCAAGCCCGTGGTCACGGCAGAGGACAGTGGCGGACCGCTGGAGTTCATCGGTGACGGCACCGAGGGGCTTGTGGTGCCACCGACGCCGGAGGCACTCGGGGCGGCGTTTCTGCGTCTCATGGATGACCATGCGGAGGCCGAGCGCATGGGGGCAGCAGGCCTTGCGACCTATCACGGCAAACAGATCGGCTGGGATCGCGTTGTCGAAGTTCTGACCGCCGAGCCACTCTCAAACGAGGTCAAACCTTTGGCGGACGCATCGCCTGCGCCGCAGACCCGGTCCTTCAGTGATTTGGCTCAGGCGATTGTTCCTCCACAGCCTGCCAACCTGCCCTTTGCTGACCTTGACGGCCTCCTCTCTGCTTATGACTTTGGGACTTGGCCTGGAGAATGGGAAAGCCAGGAACCACTCCACCGGCCGTATTTTGAGACCCACTGGCGGCGCTACCAAGCGACGTTGGCGCTTCTGGAGCCGGTCTCGCCAACCCGCGTGCTCGATATCGGGATCGTGCCACCCTTCCTGTTTCAAGGGCTTCTGGCCGCTCGGTTTCCCGACGTGCAGATCCAAGGCGTCTGGTCCGACCCGCGTCGCTTTTCCCAGACCGTGCACGCGCGCAGGGCTCCGGGGCGGGACTTTTCCGTTGAGCTCTCCCCTTGCAATGTCGAACGCGATCCCCTGCCGTTCGAGGCTGCGTGCGCGGACCTCGTCCTGGGCATGGAGATCCTAGAGCACCTTGCCGTCGATCCGCTCTGGTTCCTGGCGGAGGCAAACCGCGTGCTTTCGCCAGGCGGCCACCTCCTGATCACCACGCCGAACATGACAAGCCATCGCAGTGTTGCGAAGGTGCTTTCCGGGGCCGCACCCTATTCCTTCGGACCCTTCGTGCCGGTCGGTGGGGCCTATGGGCGACACAACCGCGAATACGCCCCGGGTGAGGTCAAAGCGCTTGCCGAAGCGGCTGGCTTCGAGACGGTGCAGTTGCTCACCGCCGATGTCTACGATGATCGCATCGACCCCACCGTGAAGAGCTTGCTAGCGGAGCGGGGCGATGACTTGGCGCTTCGCGGCGAGACAACCTTCTGGCTGGGGCGGAAGACCGGGTCCCCTGGCGCGCCACCACCGGGCTTCTTCCACGGACGGCCTGAACAGCATGCCGGACGCATTTCGGTGCTCGGACGCGACGGTGACAGGGTCACGCTCGGCATCCAAAACACCTCCCGCTCCGACTGGGTTGCTGAAGGCAGCTTCCCGGTCTCCTTATGCCTCGACTGGCAGGATGCCGGCGGCCGGCTCGTCCACCAGGGCGCACAGCACGCCTTGCTTGGCGCCATCGCAGCCGGCGAAACGTCACGCATAGACCTCTCCGTGCCACCGGGAGACGGTCTACTCACCATTGGGTTGTTCGAGGGCGGCGCTGGCCGCCTCACCGGCACTGGCCGCGCTAATACCGTCACGCTCCGCTGTTCTGAGGCCGGGTTCCTCGCGTTGGTACGGGGCTGATGCAGACGCGCCCACGCATCCATTGGGTGAGCCCCCTGCCCCCGGCTCAGACCGATATCGCGGCCATGACGGCACGGATCCTTCCCTCGCTCGCCGAGCGTGCGGACGTCGTTTTGTGGACCGACGCCGAGACCTGGGACACCGAGCTCGAAGCCCATGCAATCGTCCGGCGCTATGACGCTGGGGCACATTTTCCAATGCCGTTGGACGGACTGCCGCCAGCCAATGGTCCAGAGTGCATCTTCTTCCAGATCGGAAACTCCTGGCTCTATCACGCGGGCCCCCTGAACCTTGCGCGGCGCGTGCCGGGTGTCGTCGTCCTGCACGACCTGGCGATACAGGACTTGCTGGCGGGCATGATGGCCAACGGCCATTTCGAGCGCAGCGTCTACCGCGCCGAGATGGCCCGTTGGTATGGCGGAGCCGGTCGGGATGTCGCCAGCCGCGTTCTCGGGCAGCGCCTGGCTCCGAGCGAGGCGGCTGCGCGGATGCCGCTGTTCGAGATCGCCCTCTCCAAAGCAGTGGCCGCGCTGACGTATACCGAAGCAGGCTGGGATCGCGTTCGGGAACGGGCCGTTTTGCCGGCCTGGGCGCTCGATCTGCCCTTTGCGCCATCGCAAGAGACAGCCGCAGAGCGCGCATCCGATGGCCCATTGCGGCTGGTACAGTTCGGTTATCTCGCCCCAAATCGCCGGCTCGATCAGGTGCTCGAAGCGCTGGCTCAGGTGAAGGCCCATATCTCCTACGCGTTCGAGGTCTTCGGCACCCTTTGGGACGAGCGCCATGTCCGACAGAAGATCTCACAACTCGGGCTGTCAGATCGGGTCGAGCTTCGGGGCTATGCGCCCGAGGGCGATCTGAACCAGGCGCTGGCGTCGGCACACCTGGTCTTCAACCTCCGCAACCCCACGATGGGCGAGGCGTCGGGCAGCCAGCTCCGGATTTGGAACGCGTCGGCCGTCTCGGTGGTATCGGAAATCGGATGGTATGCCGGGCTGCCTGACGATTGTGTCCTGAAGATCCCGGCGACGGGCGAGGTTGATGCCCTCGCGCATCTTCTGCGCCGCCTCGACGCGGACCGAACCATCTGTGCGGCGATCGGAGCGGCCGGGCGGGCGCGCCTTATGGAGCGTCACACACCGGAACGTTACGTTTCCGGACTGCTCGAGGGAACGGCCCGCTATGGCAGGGATGCGAGAGACGCGATGATGGCCGGAGCAGCCCGCGCTCTGCTGGCACGGACACCCCGCCCGCGATTGGCCGCGGAGCGCCTGGCAGATCTCCTTGAAGACTAGGGGATCAACCCCGTCGAGCGCGCGCGGTGGACTGCGTCTCGGTCGCCTGCGATATGCAAGAGATCGGCCGCCTCGACCGTCGGCAGCCAGACCGGGAGATGATCGGCTTCGAGCGGGGGGTGCAGCTGGGACACCGCGCGCGCCAGGTAGATTGATTGCACCTTTCGCGCCCAATACTCGTAGTCCCACAGCCAGACATACCGTTGGAAGCTGTCGACCTTACGCGGGGCACCGCCATCCGGTCCGCCGATGCGCCAGCCCGTCTCCTCCAAGACCTCCCGGTGCAGTGCCTGAAGCGGGCTCTCGCCCGGATCAATACCGCCGCCCGGCAGCTGCAATTCGGCTCCTTGCCACACACAAAGGAGGGCCCGGCCACGCACAACCAAGCCATAGGCGCCTGCCCGGTCTCGATACCGGATACCCGGCCGAACGCTCTCTCCAATCCGTCGCATAGCGGGGTTGTGACATGGGACGATCCGGTTTGCCAGAGCCGTTGGGAATCGCGTACACGGGCGCGCAACCGAAACGAGGCCCCATGACCGACGCACCCTCCGAACCTGCCCCCAGTGGGCATCCAGGCGATGATCTGCTGTTGCCCTTTCGACTGGAGCGGTCGGAAATTCGCGGGCGCTTGGTCAGGCTCGATGCAACACTCGAGACCATCCTGACCCAGCACCGCTACCCGGATCCGGTGTCCGCGCTTGTCGCTGAGGCTGCGCTGATCACCGCGTTGATTGGGCAGACGATCAAACTGCGCTGGCGGTTCTCGATCCAGATCCGCGGAGAGGGGCCGGTGCGCTTGATCGCGACCGACTATTTTGCGCCGGATACGGAAGGCGAGGCCGGGCGGCTCCGCGCCTATGCAAGCTTTGACCGCGGCGATGTCGTCTCTCATCGGGGGGCGCCATTCGATTTGCTGGGCAAAGGGGTGATGGGCGTCACCATCGATCAGGGGCCGGACATGCGCCCCTATCAAGGGATCACTCCGCTGTCGGGCCAGTCCCTGGTCCAGTGTGCCGAGATCTACTTCGCCCAGTCCGAGCAGCTGGCGACGCGGTTCCAGGTGATCGCCGCTCAGGCTCAGGAGCCAGGAGGGGAGGCCAAGTGGCGAGCCGCCGGGCTGATGCTCCAGTTGATGCCAGAGGATGGCGGTCAAGCGCCGGACGCCCCCTCCAGCGAGGATGGTCTCATGAACGCGGACGATGTGGCGGCCATGGCGCCGGCGGAACGAGCGGAGGACTGGGCCCGGGTCAACATGCTCGCCTCAACGGCTGAGGCCCATGAGATGATCGGCCCTCATATCGGTCCCGAGCAGCTCCTTTTGCGGCTGTTCCATGAAGAGCGGCCTCGCGTCTACCCAAAGCAGCCGATCCGCTTTGGATGCACCTGCTCGGCGGAGCGGGTTGAGGCCGCCCTCGCGCAATACTCGCAAAAGGACATCGCGCGCATGACAACCGTGGAAGGGCGCGTCACGGCGGACTGCCAGTTCTGTTCGGCGCATTACAGCTTCGATCCGGCGACCCTCGGGTTCGACGCCACCTCTAAGCCAAAACGCGAAGCGTAGAGTTCACTCCGTCTGCAGGATCTGTCGTACGATCGGCATCGCCGTTGCAGCTGTCATCCCGGGCCGCAAACGCTCGTCATACAGCAGCGATAGCAAGGCCGCATCGTGATCGGTCATCAACGCAAACTCTTCGTCGTCGTTGAAGATCGACGGCCGCAGAGACGGATCGTCACGCGCCAGACCTAAGGTCTGCGCAATCTCCTCCTCGATGCAGGAGCGCCGGGACAGCCCGGTGACCTCCGTCCGGATGTAGACCACCGCAAAATAGATCTCGTAGGCGTCCGGCCGATCCGGGGCGTGATAGTAGAACTCTGCCGAGCACGGCCACTTTGGATCGGCTGACCAGGCGCCGAAGAGATCCGCAAGCGGGCGGTACTCCGGTTCGCGTTCGAAAAGCGCGCCAACCTGGTCCCGCCCGACCTCATCGAGGAAGAAGATCAGCATATTGGGATCTTGCTCGGCACGACGGATCTCGAGCCCCGTTGCTTGAGTGAGCCGGAGCCCGAAGCCAGCAACCGATGCCTTATCCTGCGGATCGTAATCCCCGAACAGACCGTAACGGATGGGTCCACCCCAACGGGTCAGCGGCGCCGATTTATCCGCCCCAATGGCCGAGTATCGGCCGTCTACGATCTCGAACTCCGACCCGAACCCGATCTTGGCAAAGTTCTCTGCGAGATCACGAGACGTGTAGGGCGCGTCAATCGGCGCCCGCTCCGCACGCAGCTTGCCGGCAGCGCGTAGATTCGCGTCCCAACGCGCAAAATCGGCATCGGAGATCGAGCTGGTACAGGCGCAGAGAAGCGCTCCCAGCATAAGGTTGAGAATGCAGCGCAGCATGAGCGAGAGTGAGCCCTATCCTGGGCCTCAGATCAAGCATCACGAAGCACCCGATGTCCAACTCTTGACCCCGCGCTTCAACCTGACGCGGAATGATGCCCAAAGGGCAGAGAGGTCAGGCCATGTGTGGACGTTTTGCGGTTGGGGATCCTGAGGTCGATCTTTGGGAAGGATGGCTCGAGATTTCCGGTGCGGCCACTGCCGGGCCCGAGCCGATTTGGCCCGAACCCAACTGGAACGTCGCTCCAACCCAGATTGCTGCAATCCTCGTCGCGAACGAGGGCCGCCGAATGGTGACGGCGCGCTGGGGGCTGATCCCCCGGTGGTGGCGAAAACCTCTCTCCGAGATGAAGGCCAGCACGTTCAACGCCCGCTCGGAGGAGGCCTCGCAGAAGCCCATGTTTCGAGATGCCTGGCGGGTCGGCCGCTGCCTTGTGCCGGCACTCGGCTACTACGAATGGAGCGGCAAGAAGGGCGCGAAGACCCCTTGGTTCGTGACTTTGGAGCGAAACACCCCTGGCATCTGCTTTGCCGGGCTCTGGGCCGAGGCCACCGTCGACGGGGCGCTGCTCCGGTCCTTCACGATCCTCACCTGCGCCGCGGGCAAGGCAACGCAGCATCTCCACCCCCGCTCGCCCGTCATTCTCGATGAGCAGGACTGGGAAGAGTGGTTGTCGGCAGAAGGAAGCGAGCCCCCCATGTCAGCCCCTCCGGATGGGCGCGTGCGCGTCCACGAGGTCGACGCCCGTGTCGGCAATGTGCGAAACAATGGCCCGGAGTTGATCGAGCCGGTCGGTCTGGGGCTCTAGGGGCAGAGCTGTCAGTCTTGGGCGAGGGGATGCTTCTCCGCCACCAGCTGGCGCAGGCGATCGTCGAGGACATGGGTGTAGATCTCGGTCGTCGAGAGATCCTGATGGCCGAGCATCTCCTGGATCGCGCGCAGATCCGCCCCGTTTTGAAGAAGATGTGTTGCGAAGGCATGGCGCAGGCCGTGCGGACTCACCCGCTCCGGATCGAGCCCAGCCCGACCGCTGAGCGCCCGGAGTTGCTGCCAGATGGCAACGCGGCTGAGATGTCGGGTGCCCCTCACCGCAGGAAAGAGCCACGGACCCTCGGCCCCTGCTGCCTCGGACCTGGCCGTGATCCAGGTGGCCAAGGCTGCACGAGCGGGCTCGCCAGTCGGGACCAAACGCTCCCGCGCGCCTTTGCCTCTCACCAGCAGCATGCGCGGATCGCCGGTGGCGGCTGACAATGGCATCTCGGCAAGCTCGGAGACACGGAGCCCGCACGCATACAACAGCTCGACGATCGCATGGAGCCGCTCTCCGCGAAGCCGCTTGTTTGCCTCTGTTCGAGCTGTCTCCAACAAGCGATCGACCGAAGCGATATCCAGCACATCCGGGGCCGCGGCGTGTTTTGTCGGGTTCGCAATGCGGGCCGCCGGATTGTCAGCGCGCCAGCCCTCCTCATGCAGGAACCGGAAGAGCTGGCGCACCGCAGAGAGTTTCCGCGCTCGCGTACTCGCCGCCCGCCCGGCATCCGTAAGCGCAGCCGCAAACCCTTCAAGATCGGACCGCATGGCCGCCTCTAGGCTGGTCCCGCGTGCCAAGAGATAGGCCCTGAACTCACGCAGGTCCCGCCCATAGGCCGCGAGTGTGTGAGCACTGGCCCCGCGCTCCGCTTGCATGGCTTCAAGGAAGGCAGCGATCCACCCCTGATCCGAGGCGTCTGTCACTCGGTCCCGCTCGGCAGGTCGATCGGTTCACTCACCGCGCGCACCGGAGCGGGCAGGTCGGCAAACAGCGCAAAGACTGCAAGCCCGACCACGCCCGCAACCGCCAGCAAAAGCAGGATCTTAATGAGCCGAACCATCGTCTGCCGCCTCTCCCCGGATTGTCAGAAAGCCGAGCCGGGGTTTTGCCCGGCGTAACGCTCGTGTAAGCCCGAACCTGGCCGCGCCGGATTGCCCCGAGCGCGCTGGCGTGTTGTAGCCCGGAGCCAGGCAGAAGGGCAATCGGGCGCGGTGGAGGATCTTATGGTGGATTATGCCGTCAAACCGGGGCGACTGAAACAAACCATTGTCCTTATAGGCTTGATGGGTGCCGGCAAAAGCTCGGTCGGCCTGCGGCTGGCGCAGCGCCTCGGCGTGGGCTTTCACGACAGCGATGCGGAAATCGAGGCCGCCGCGGGTATGCGTATCGCAGAGATCTTCGAGCGCTTCGGCGAGCCGCATTTCCGCGATGGCGAACGCCGCGTCATCTCGCGCCTGCTCGAACGCCCGCCGATGGTGCTGGCAACCGGTGGCGGCGCGTTCTTGAACGAGGAAACCCGCGCGTTGATCGCAAAGGGCGCGGTCTCGGTTTGGCTGAAGGCGGAACTCCCGGTGCTCGTTGCCCGGACCTCAGGGCGCACGCACAGACCACTGCTCAATCAAGGCAATCCAGAGGAAGTGCTCGCGGCCCTTATCGAGGCGCGCTATCCGGTTTATGCGTTGGCCGACATCGCCGTTGAAAGCCTGATGGAGCAAACCCATGACGACATGGCAGCGCGGATCGAGGCGGCAATTGTTGAGCATTCCCGCGTGACCGGGCGTGAGATCCTCTCGCAGGGGTAAGGAGCCACCATGGAACGTGTTGAGGTAGGGCTCGGAGAGCGGGCCTACAGCATCGAGATCGGCCCGGGGCTGTTGTCGGAGGCTGGAAGGCACCTCCGACCGCTTCTGACGCGGCCCTTCGTGGCTATTGTTACGGATGAGACGGTCGCCAACTTGCACCTGGCGCAGCTGCAGACCGGGCTTGAGGCCAGCGGCATACGCTCCGAGGCGATCATCCTGCCCCCCGGAGAGTCGACCAAATCGATGGCCCAGTTGACCGAGGTCGTCGAGCGTCTACTCGCCCTCAAGGTCGAACGCGATGACATCGTGGTGGCCTTTGGCGGCGGCGTCATCGGGGATCTTGCTGGTTTTGCCGCGTCGGTTCTCCGCCGAGGCGTCGACTTTGTGCAAGTGCCGACGACGTTGCTTGCGCAGGTGGACAGCTCTGTGGGTGGCAAGACCGGTGTGAATGCCGCAGCCGGCAAGAACCTGATCGGCGCGTTTCGTCAGCCGCGGCTGGTGCTTGCGGATATCTCGGTGCTGGAGACGCTGTCTGAGCGGGAGTTCCTGGCGGGCTATGCGGAGGTGGTCAAGTACGGCCTGCTTGGGGATGCGGCGTTTTTCGAGTGGCTGGAGGCCAACGGACCCTCGCTCAAGACGGGCAATGCGGCGGGCCGGATCGAGGCGGTCCGGCAGTCATGCGCCATGAAGGCCGCGATTGTAGCCCGCGACGAGCATGAGCGGGGCGAGCGCGCGCTGCTGAACCTCGGACACACCTTCGGTCATGCCCTAGAGGCCGCGACCGGCTATTCGGATCGCCTGCTCCACGGCGAGGGCGTGTCGATTGGCATCGGTCTGGCGTTCTCGGTTTCGGCCCGGATGGGGCTGTGTGCGCAAGAGGCCCCGGGTCGGGTTGCCGCGCATTTCGAAGCAATGGGCATGCGATATCGGCTCTCGGATATTCCGGGTGACCTGCCCGATGTGGACGGGCTGATTGCATTGATGGGGCAGGACAAGAAAGTCCGCCAAGGCCAGCTCGCCTTCATCCTCGCCAATGGCATCGGCGAGGCCTTCCTGACGCGCGAGGCAGACATGGACGTGGTCCGGAGCGTTTTGGCTGAGGCATTAGCAGCGCGCGCCTAACCTTCACGCAGGCGGAATCCCAAGCAGATCTGAATGGGAGACCAAGACCGCCGACGCACCCCGCCGCGCTGCAAGCCACTCATCCGCCGCAGGCCCGAGCGCTGGCCGAACGGCCCTCGCGGTCCCCGTCGCCAGTTCAGCGATCAGGGGTCCGTCGCGCAACGCCTCGAGACGCCAATCGCTCTCGGCCTCATGGACCGTAAAGCCGCGTTTGCGCAGCGCGTCGGCAAAGTGCGCATGAGCAGCTGGTCCGAGCGATGGCCCCAAACCCTTGTCCCGCCCCATATCGGCCTCGAACACGGCTGCCACCCGCGCATCCAACGCGTTCGGCGGGGACCAGGTTTCACGCCCCGTGTAGCTGAGCGCGAAATAGACTGGCAGTTCGTGCTGGGCCAACGCATCAGCAACGCTATCGAGCCAGTCCGCGCCTGCAAGGTCAATCAGAGCGGAGGCCGTGACCAAGTCTGGCCGCCAGTCCAGAAGCGGCGCCAGTCCCTCTGCAAGATCGACGGTGATCGTCTCGATCGAGACGCCCTTAAGGGGCGTGACCCGCGATAGGAGACCTGCATCCGCATCGGCCAATCGCCACGTCTGCCGCCCTGGAAGCTGAGAGGCCAATGCGCGCATGTTGTTTCCGGTACCGGCCCCGAGATCGAGCACCCGAAGTGTTTCGGCGCCAGCAAACCGCTCGACCAATGTGCCCAGCAGGCCAATGTTTCGCGCACGCGCATCAGCGGCCGCGCGCAGCCACAGCCAGTTCTCAGCAAATGCGTCCGCAGGCCGGTCTGCGTCCTGTTGCGCGTTGTCCGTCATACCGATGCCACCGCGAACAGTGCGATCGCGTCGCGGAAACTCGATGCCGTATCGCTCCAGGTTGGGAGCGCGGTAGCTGCCTTTTTGGACAGCGCCGCCGCTGCGCGCCGAGCCTGCGGATCCGCGATCAGAGGCCGCAACGCCGAAACGAGAGCCGCTGGATTGTCAGGCGGCACGAGCGTGGCACCTCCCGCTGTCGCCTCTGAAACCGCTCCGACATCGCATCCAACGACTGGGAGACCGTGAACCATCGCCTCCGTATAGGCCATGCCATAGCCTTCGAACCGCGACGCCAGCGCAAAGATATCAGCGTCAGCATAGAGTGCGTCCAGCTCGGCCTCGGGCATGGACCCGGCCAAACGCACTCGCCCCGCGGGGAGCATGTCGTTCACCTGTGTGTGCAGCGCCTGAGCATACGCGGGATCTCGCGGTGGGCCTGCGATGGTGAGACGCCAATCGAGATCGCTCAGGTCTTGTAGGGCCGAAAGAAGAATGTCGTGCCCCTTGCGATACGTCAGACTGCCGACCGCGAGGATGTGCACGGTACCGACGCGCGTCGAGAGGGCAGATGTCGAGAGGGCCTCGGGCCGATCTGTTCCTGGCAACGCGACCGCGATCCGTTCGGAGGAAATTCCTAGCTCAGCGGTTAGCAGGCTTGCAGTTGACCGGCTCGTGGTGATCACTCCTGCACATCCGGCGAGCGCAGCGGTCTCAGATGCGATTAGGCGCTCGGACGCCACTGGATCGAGACCACTCTCTAGGCCGAGGGGATGGTGACAGAGCGCTAGAACCGGAGAGGGTACGGCAGCGATTAGCTCCGGCGGGAGAACGCCGAGAGCGAGCCCATCCACCACAACCGGCCACCCTTCGGGCACAGACGCAAGGCGCGCTCTCGCGTCATCGATCGCTGTCGTGGGGGCATTCGGGAAACCGTCTGGCAGCGGCCAGTGCCGCAGAGCCAAGCCAACACCCTTTGCTTCCGCCAGCAACCGCCGGGCGTACCCGTATCCGCCCGTCGGGGTCGCGAGCGATCCGGGCACCGCAAGCAGCGCCTGGCAGAACGGTTTCGTCACGGAGCGGCCTCGTACCACGCGCGAGCGATGTGGCTCTCGTTGAGGGTCACCCTGATCTTGGCCAATCCCTCGGACCCTGGTCCCAGCGCCCCGTCCCGTGCCGCTTTGGCGATCACGTCCCAGATATGGCGGCAGAGGAACTCCGTCGTCGTCAGGATCCCGGCAAACTCGGGCTTCTCATCGAGATTGGCGTAGTTGAGCGGCGAAAGGGCCGCCTTGAGCGCCTCATGTGCCCGGCCAATGTCGACGACGATCGCGTGCTCCGAAAGCTCCTCGCGAAAAAAAGCAACATCGACGACATAGGTGGCACCGTGCATCTGCTGCGCCGGGCCAAAGACCTCGCCCGGAAGGGAATGGGCCAGCATGATGTGATCGCGAACTTCGACGGCATACATGCGCGGTTCCTCCTTAGTCATAGACGATACGAGTGGCGATACCCGGAGCGTCAGGCGCCAGCAAGCGCGGAATGGCCTCGCCGAGGTCACGAAAACGGGTGTCCTCGGTAATCAGGTTGTCTAGCCGCGGATCCGCCAGTGCGGCGAGAGCAGCCGCAAGCCGGTCTCGATGGGTGGTCGACGCGCGCCGGGGCGCCGCTACATGGCCCACCTGACTGGAGATGATCTGCAGGCGCCGCGCATGAAAAGCCCCTCCGAGCTGCACCGGGACAAGGTGATCGCCGAACCAAGACACCTCGATAACCCTCCCCTCAAAGGTGAGACAGTCGAGCGCGCTCTGCAGACCGGCCGGACTTGCAGAGGTGTGAAAGGCCACAACGCAGTCCTCCGGCAATTCCGTCGGCTCAACGAACGTCACGTTTATTTCAAGGGCCAAAGCGCGCCGGGCCCCTATAACGTCGCAAAGCATGAGATCGAGATCCGTCCGACGGGAGAGCAATGCCGCGATGAGGCAGCCGACCAGACCTGCGCCGATAACCGCGACCCGCGCCCCGGGGGGCAGCGCCGCGTCCCAAATTGCATTGAGTGCCGTCTCGGTGTTCGCTGCAAGGATCGCGCGGGCGGGTGGGACGCCGTCGGGCAACGCCACCGCTGCATCCGCCGGAATGCGGAACCGCGTCTGATGCGGGTGGAGCGCGAAAACCGTCTGACCGACTTTCTCCGCTGGCCCGGCGACCACGCGACCGACGGCAGCGTAGCCATATCGGACCGGAAAAGGGAAGTCGCCGAACTGGAAAGGCGCGCGCATTCGGCTCCACTCCCGTTCCGGCACAGCGCCCATATGGACCAACCTTTCGGTCCCGCGCGACAGACCGGAGAACAGCGTCTCGACCTCGACATCGCCCTCGCTGAGCGGAGGCAGAGTCACCTCTCTGATTTCCGCCCGCCCAACATCCGTGTAGACCAAGGCCTCGGCCGTGTCCGCCATCTGCATCCTCGCCTGCTCGCAGTCGCGTTGCGTGGGAGCACCATCCCCGAAAGCTATACGCACGCCCCGTTCGCGGGGTCCAGCACAGGACGCCAGCAATGACCCTCATCCAGGACGCGCCCGCCGCAGTGCCACTCGGCAAACGGGCCCGCGAGAACCCACTCACGACGCCTACAGGGCTGCAGTCGCGCCGAAGCCTGCTTCTCCGCCGCTTGGTCTTTGCCGTTGTCAACCTTGCGATCATCGCGACGTTAGGTGCGGGGGTTTGGCATGTCTTTGCGCCCGATGGGTTTTCGGCGAGTGACTGGGTGATCCTGATCTGTTTCCTCATCGGGGTGCCGTGGACGGTTCTTGGGGTTACAAACGCACTCTTGGGGCTGTGGCTGTTGCATGGCCGGCGAGATGGGCTGGAGTTGGCCGCCCCCCACCTCCCTTCGGCATCGGGAGATTGCCCCATCGACAGCCGTGTCGCGGTACTGATGTTCCTGCGCAACGAACCCCCTGCCCGCGCGCTCGAGCGCCTTGTCGCGATGCGGGAAAGCCTGGACGAGACCGGTCAGGGCCGTGCCTTTGACGTCCACGTTCTCTCGGACACTTCGGACCCGGAGATTGCGGCTGACGAGGAGCGGACGTTTGCTGTGCTCCGCGACCGCCTGGGCGGTGCACGCGCGCATTATCGGCGCCGGTCCGAGAACACGGGGTTCAAGGCCGGCAATCTGCGGGAGTTCATCACGCGCGCCGGGCCTACCTATGATCTGTTCCTGCCGCTCGACAGCGACAGCCTGATGTCCGGCGAAACCATCGTCGGCATGGTCCGCACGATGGAGACGCATCCACGGATTGGCATTCTGCAGTCGCTCGTCGTCGGCAGCCCAGCCACCAGCGCCTTCGCCCGCATCTTCCAGTTCGGGATGCGCCACGGCATGCGCAGCTACACCATGGGCGCCGCGTGGTGGCAGGGTGATTGCGGGCCGTACTGGGGCCACAATGCACTCATTCGCGCTGGCGCTTTCCGCCGCCATTGCCGCCTGCCAATGCTGCCCGGCAAGCCGCCGCTCGGCGGGCATGTGCTCTCCCATGATCAAGTCGAGGCGGTGCTGATGCGCCGCGCGGGCTATGAGGTGCGCGTGATCCCTGTCGAGGGCGAAAGCTGGGAGGACAACCCGCCGACCCTTCAGGACTTCACCAAGCGCGACCTGCGCTGGTGCCAGGGGAACATGCAGTATTGGAACCTGCTGGGTATGCCTGGGCTGAAGCCGGTGTCGCGCTTCCAGATCATTGCGGCGATCATGATGTATCTGGCCGCGCCGGCCTGGATGCTCATGACGATGGCGGCGGCCTCCAAGGTTTTCGAGACCAATGGAGGCGGCATCGATGCGGCCTTGGGCATCGCCATGTTCTTCATCATGTTCGCCGTCAGCCTCGTTCCGAAGCTTGCGGGTCTGGCGGACATTGCCCTCACCCGTGGCGGCGCCGCCCGCTATGGTGGGCGTGCTCGGTTCGCGGTCGGCGGTATCGTGGAGAGTGTTTTCTCCGTCTTGCTGGCGCCAGTCGTCGCGTTCCGCGTGACCCTGTTCCTGGGTGGGCTTCTGCTCGGGCGGACGGTCACCTGGTCTGGCCAGAACCGCGACGCGTACCGGCTCACTTGGGGCGATGCGGCACGCGGGCTCTGGCCGCAGACGCTGTTTGGGGCGTCTCTCGCGACGCTTCTGGTTGTCATGACTGGCATGTCGACCCTGGCTTGGGCGGCACCAATGGTTGCGGGCCTGACCGCGTCGATACCGCTTGCCGTGCTCACCGCCCATCCCGGCTTCGGGGCTTGGGCGGCACGCTGGGGCTTGTGTGCGGTTCCCGAAGAGATCGCCTCCTCGCCAATGCTTGAGAAGGTCGCGCGGATCAGCAAAGGCGACGACCTGCGCGAGGCAGCCTGATCAGGGCCGGCTGGCTTACATATTCGTCGCATCTGGTGCCATTCCCGGCCGACACGCAGGCGCATAGACTGCGCCGAATCTCGTCGGTTTTGGTGGAGGCCCCCCGATGTCGCTCGCGCATCCCTATCTCTTGTTCCTCGGCGACGCGCCGGACGCCCTTGCCGCAAAGGTCGCACAAGGCATCCGGGACTGGCGCCCCGATGCCGCGGTCGGTCAGCTGAGACTAGACGGCTGCAACGCGGATATGGGCCTTCCGGATATGACCATCGCCGATGCGGTGGCCGCCGGTGCGAAGACACTGGTGATCGGGGTCGCGAACCGTGGCGGGGTGATCTCCGAGGCGTGGACCAAGGTGCTGGTAGAGGCGATAGAGGCCGGCATGGATCTCGCCGCTGGGCTCCACACGCTCCTTCGGAACCAACCAGCGCTTGTTGATGCCGCCGCACGCCATGATCGCCGGCTGCACGATGTCCGCCTGCCGAACCGTCCCTATCCCATCGGCGACGGAAAGCGGCGCAGCGGCAAGCGCGTGCTGGCCGTCGGAACCGATTGCTCATGCGGCAAGATGTACACCACGCTCGCGCTTGAGAAGGCGATGCACGCGGCCGGACGAAAAGCGACCTTCCGGGCCACCGGTCAGACCGGCATCCTGATCACCGGTGAGGGCGTGCCACTCGACGCGGTGGTCGCAGATTTCATGGCCGGGGCAGTCGAGGCCCTGACGCCCGACAACGAGCCCGATCACTGGGACATCATCGAGGGGCAGGGCAGCCTGTTCCACCCCTCCTTCTCCGGCGTGACGATGGCGCTGATCCATGGCGGGCTGCCGGATGCGCTGGTGCTCTGCCACGAGCCCACGCGTACTCACATGCGCGGGCTGCCCCACTACGACGTACCGAGCCTCGACGAGTTGAGCCCGCTTGCGCTTCAACTCGCACAACGGGTCAACCCGGACTGTCGCGTTGTGGGAATTGCGGTGAATACGGCGGCGTTGTCCGAGGACGAAGCGCTGGCGTACCTCGCCGAGACGGAGGCGCGGCTCGGACTGCCCACCGTCGATCCGTTCCGGCAAGGGGCCGGGCGCTTGGCAGACGCCCTGTGAGCCTGTCCCTCGAGGTCGCCGAGCGGCGCTTTCGCCTCGCTCAGGCCTTCACCATCAGCCGCGGCAGCCGGACTGAGGCGCGTGTGGTCGAAGTCCGCCTCAGCGACGGCGAGGCTTCGGGCATGGGTGAATGCGTGCCCTATGCCCGCTATGGGGAAACGGTTGAGAGCGTGATCGCACAGATCGAAGGGCTGCAGAGCGCCATCGACGGCGGGCTCGACCGGGCGGGGTTGCAGAAAGCGCTGCCCGCAGGTGCTGCGCGCAATGCAGTCGATTGTGCCTATTGGGATCTAGAGGCGAAACGCGCGGGTCGACCAGCCTGGGCGCTGGCCGGCCTGCCGGAGCCTGGACCCGAGATCACCGCCTACACGCTCTCGCTCGATGAGCCCGACGCGATGCGGGCCGCGGCGGCTGATAACGCCCATCGCCCGCTTCTCAAGATCAAGCTCGGTGGGGAAGGAGACCTCGCCCGGCTCCGGGCCGTGCGCGAAGGCGCCCCGCATTCTCGTCTGGTCATCGATGCGAACGAGGGTTGGGACGCCGACGCCTACCTAGCCCTTGCTCCGGAGTTGGTGGCGCTGGGGGTTGAGATGGTGGAGCAGCCCCTGCCCGCCAGCAACGATGCAGCCCTCGCGGGCCTCAACCGCTCGTTGCCCGTCTGTGCGGACGAGGCGGCCCATGACCGCGCAACGCTCCCGGCACTCGCTGGCAAATATGACATGGTGAACATCAAGCTCGACAAGACCGGCGGGCTGACGGAAGCGCTGGAGATGCGGCGAGAAGCCGAGGCCGCTGGCTTCCGCATCATGGTTGGGTGCATGATCGGCTCATCGCTTGCTATGGCGCCGGCACTTCTCATTGCGCAGGGGGCCGCTGTGACCGATCTCGACGCCCCTCTGTTGCTGGCCGAGGACCGCGACCCTCCCATGCCCTATGACGCAGCCGGCATCCACCCGGCGCCGTCGGCGCTCTGGGGTTGAGTGGCGCCCATGAGGTTCCTCGCCCTTCACCATGTTCAACTCGCCATGCCTGAGGGCGGCGAGACAAAGGCGACAGACTTCTATGCGAAGCTCCTCGGCCTCGGCACGATCGAGAAGCCAGCCCATCTCGCCGCGCGCGGAGGATGCTGGTTCGAGACAGGCTCTGTTCGGATTCATATGGGCGTCGAGCCTGAGTTTCGCCCGGCCCGAAAGGCACACCCCGCGCTGCTGGTGGACGATCTCATGGCGTTGGTGTCGCGACTGGAGGCCGCAGGTTACGCCGTGACCGAGGATCAGCCGCTGAGCGGGTTTGACCGGCGCTATGTCGCGGATCCGTTCGGCAACCGGATCGAACTGTTGCAACACCGACCAGACACGGAGACACCATGAGCCGCATCGTCTATGTGAACGGCGAGTATCTGCCCGAGGAAGACGCTAAGATCTCGGTCTTCGACCGCGGGTTTCTGATGGCCGATGCCGTCTATGAGGTAACTTCGGTGCTAGACGGCAAACTCTGCGACTACGAGGGGCACCGGGCGCGTTTGCATCGCTCTTTGGCGGAGCTGAAGATGACGTCGCCAGTCACGGACGAGGAACTGCTTGAAATCCACCGGGAGCTTGTACGCCGCAACGATTTGACCGAAGGCGTGGTCTATCTCCAGGTCACACGAGGCGCCGCCGATCGGGATTTCGCCTTCCCGGAGGACGCGACACCCGGGCTTGTCCTGTTCACCCAGGCAAAGACGCTGCTGGCCTCGCCCGCGGCCGAACGGGGCCTCAAGGTTGCAGTGGTTGACGATCTGCGCTGGGGGCGGCGGGACATCAAGACCGTGCAACTGCTCTACCCGTCGCTTGCCAAAATGGCCGCCAAGGAGAAGGGCTGCGACGATGCCTGGATGGTTGAAGATGGCCATGTGACCGAAGGCAGCTCCAACAACGCCTATATCGTCACCGAGGACGGCACCATCGTCACGCGCCAACTGTCGAATGCAATCCTGCACGGGATCACGCGGGCTGCAGTGCTGAAACTTGCAGCAGAGGCACAAATGAAGATCGAGGAGCGCCCCTTCACCGTTGAGGAGGCACGGCGCGCGAAAGAGGCGTTTATTACCTCGGCCTCGACCTTCGTCTATCCCGTGGTGGAGATCGATGGCGCAGCACTTGGCGGCGGGAATCCGGGGCCCATCGCTAAGCGGCTTCGGGAAATCTACATCGAACAGGCACGCGCCGCGAGCATCTGACGCTGAGGCACCGCGCTCAGGCGCCTGATGCGCGCAGGAAGAGCCGTCGGCGTGCTGGGGGCATGCGAGCGATCTCGACGCCCGTGAACACGTGCAGCGTATTCAACTCGTTGTCGATCACCGCATGGTCGGAAACCCAGCCGCCCATGGTCAGATAAGTCCGCAAAAGTGGCGGCATTCGCTTCAGCGCGAGCTTGAGATCAGGTTTGCGCAACCGAAGAATCGAGGCGAACTGGAACACCTTAGGCGCCTTCACGCGTGGCAACCATCGCGGCGGCGCCAGGTGTTTCTCCTTCAGCAGAGCGAAGGCGTCGGCATACTCCTCTGATTCGATCCCATGAAAGGAAGAACAACCAAAGAGCAGCTCGACACCCTCTTTGTCGACAAAACGGGTCATGGCCGCCCACGCGACACGCAGGATGTTCGGATCGCGATACTGGGGATGGATGCAGAAGCGGCCCATCTCCACCATAGGCCCCGGATACGCGGCAAGATTGCTGAGTTCGTAGTACTTCGCAGAGTAGCTCCGGCCGATCTCGGTCCCGTTGGGAAGCGGCAGCATCCGGAAGCAGCACACCAGCTTGCCGCTGCGCGTTTCCTCAACCATCACATGTTTGCAGACCGGGTCAAACTCATCGCTGTCGACACCCGAGAGTGCGATGCCCCCATCAGGCGCGTCAGTGAGGCCCCGGCCGGAAATGAAGGCCAAATGGCGAAGTTGTTGGCAGGCACGCACATCCGCCTCGGATGTCGCAAGCCTGGAGCGGTAGGGTGCCGCGCCGAGGATCCGCATCATTGATCTCCAACAGCTCGGGCCGAATGGGCTCCGTCTCACCGGTTCTCCGAGTGACCTAGTTCTGAGTCGTCCACACTGCAACACCTTGTTTCATTTGACGGATTTATGACGGCGTCTGCGTTGCGCCGCAGCCGCATACGTCCGCTTGACCCATCGGAAAAGCATGGTCACGGTCAAGCCAAGCTCACGGCTTTGAGGGCCAAAGGGGGGGCTCTGCATGCAGAACGGTCTACTAGGCCACATCGACACGTGGATTTTCGATCTCGACAACACCCTCTATCCACCCGAAGCAGGCTTGCTCTCACAGATAGACAGTCGGATGAGAGAGTTCATCATCCGGTTCCTCGATGTCGATGCGGAGGAGGCCGACCGTCTCCGCGCCCACTATCTTGAGCGCGATGGCATCACGCTGAAGGGGCTGATGGAAGACCACGGGGTCGAAGCCGACACCTTCCTCGAAGAAACCCATGCCATCGATCTGTCGGGTGTCGCATATGATCCGGCGCTCCGTACGGCCATTGCAACCTTGCCAGGGCGGAAGATCGTGCACACCAACGGAGCGCGGCGGCATGCGGAGCGCGTTTTGGCGGCCCTCGGGCTTTCACCGGCCTTCGAACAGATATTCGCGATTGAGGATAAGAACTTCGTGCCGAAACCCGAGCTACCCGCCTACACCCACGTTATCCGCGAGACAGGCCTCGACCCTGCCCGTGCCGCAATGATCGAAGACACGGTGGTAAACCTCGTGGAGCCGAAGCGGCTGGGCATGGCGACGATTTGGCTCGACCACGGGCAGGTCGGGGGCCTCCATCGCCATGTCGACATGCGGGTGACGACTCTGACCGAGTTTCTGGACAACGCGGTCGTCGTAACCGAGTGACGTCGCCTCAGATCTCCACAGTCTCCATCACATCTGGCGCCAGCACGGTGAGCGGCGCGACGAGTTTCGTGAACTCATCCGCACTCTGCGCCAAGAGCGGGAACGTCTTGTAGTGACAGGGGATCACGGCCTCGAGCGTGAAAAACTTTTTCACGGCATAGGCTGCGCGTTTGGCATCCATCGTGAAGTGCCCACCGATCGGCAGGATCGCATGGGTCGGGTTATGCAGATCCTGGAAAACCGCCATGTCAGCCATCACGTCGGTGTCGCCTGCGACATAGAGTCGGCGCCCTTCGGCTGCGATCACGAACCCCGATTCGCACCCCGCATAGACAGGCGCGCCCCCAGGCCCCGAGACGGAAGAAGAGTGCACGGCATTTACCATCGTCACCGCCACATCGCCGAGTTGGACGGTGCCACCCTTGTTCATGCCGTTGCCGTCGATCCCGCTGCCCTCACCCGCGATCCAGCTGATCCAGTCATAGATGCCCACGACACTCGCACCGGTGGCTTTGGCAATCTCCACACCATTCCCCGAATGGTCGCCATGACCGTGGGTGATCAGCACATGCGTCGCGCCCGCGATGACCTCGTCGAAGCGGGCCTCGTCGAAGACCGGGTTGCCACGCAGCCAAGGATCGAGCAGCAGCACTTGCCCAGCGGTTTCGATGCGGAAGCCGGCATGGCCTAGCCAGGTGATCTTCATGTCGCGCCTCGTGATTCGGTTGCGGTCGGTCTCAGCATGGCGCGGGAGGCGGTAGGCGCAAGAGTGCGGTATGCGCCATGGCGCAGCCCTTGCCCCTGCCCGGGGTCCCCGATAAACCCGCAGCGAATGCTGCCGGAGGTTCCATGAGCATCGATATCGACACCGCCCGCCGTATCGCACATCTGGCCCGGATAAGGGTGGAGGACGACCGGCTACCCCAACTTGCGGACGAATTGTCGGGGATCCTCGGCTGGGTCGAGCAGCTTTCCGAGATCGATGTGGAAGGTGTGGAACCAATGACTTCCGTGACGCCAATGGCCTTGCCGATGCGGGAGGACACAGTGACCGATGGGGATAGGCAGACCGACGTGCTCGCAAACGCTCCCGATGCCCGTGAGGGGTTTTTCACCGTTCCCAAGGTTGTGGAGTGAGCCGATGAGCACTCTCGATGTTTCGCAGATTGGCATCTCGGAGGCGCGCGAACTGCTGCGTACGGGTGATGTCACTTCCCGCGCCCTGACTGAGGCCTGCCTCAGCGAGATCGAGGCGGCGGGCGCCTTGAATGCAGTGGTGAGGGTAACTGCCGACCGCGCGCTCGAGATGGCGGATGCCGCCGATGCACAGCGGGCTGCAGGTGATGAAGCGCCGCTCCTCGGCATCCCGGTGGGCGTAAAGGACGTGTTCTGCACCGAGGGCGTCGGCGCCCAGTCGGCGAGCCGCATCTTGGACGGCTTCGTGCCGCCCTATGAGAGCACCGTGACGGCAAAGCTCTGGGAGGCGGGCGCGGTCCAACTCGGCAAGCTCAACATGGATGAGTTCGCCATGGGCAGCAGCACCGAGCACACGGTCTACGGCCCGTGCACCTCGCCTTGGCGGCGCTCGGGCGATACGACGCCGATCACCGCGGGCGGATCCTCGGGCGGGTCGGCTGCGGCCGTCGCTGCGGGGCTCTGTCTCGGCGCTGTGGGCACGGATACGGGCGGGTCGATCCGGCAGCCGGCGGCGTTCACAGGGACCGTCGGGATCAAGCCGACCTATGGCCGCTGCTCGCGCTGGGGGATCATGGCCTTCGCCTCCTCGCTCGATCAGGCGGGACCGATGGCACGATCCGTCCGCGATGTCGCAATCCTGCTGGGTGCAATCGCCGGACACGACCCGAAAGACAGCACATCCTCGCCTGAACCCGTGCCGGATTTCGAAGCAGCGTTGAAGGGTGACCTCCGTGGCCGCAGAATCGGTCTACCGGTGGAGTATCGTGAGGGCGTGTCTGCCGAGATCGCAGCACTCTGGGACAAGGGAGCCACACTGTTGCGGGCCGCAGGGGCCGAGACGGTCGAGATCCGCTTGCCCCACACGAAGTATGCATTGCCTGCGTACTACATCATCGCACCGGCCGAGGCGTCATCGAACCTCGCCCGGTACGATGGGGTCCGTTATGGGCGTCGGGCGGGGCTCGGTCAGGGGGACGGCATCGTCGATCTCTACGAGAAAACCCGAGCGGAGGGGTTTGGACCAGAGGTGCAGCGGCGGGTGATGATCGGCGCCTACGTGCTCTCGGCGGGTTACTACGATGCTTACTATCTCAAGGCTCAGAAGGTCCGCACCCTGGTCCGGAAGGACTTCGAGGATGCCTTCGCCGATGTTGACGCGATTCTGACGCCCGTTACCCCGACACCGGCGTTCGGGCTTGGTGAGCTCGAAGGCGGAGATCCGGTGCAGATGTACCTACAGGATGTCTTTTCCGTCACGCTCAACCTCGCTGGACTGCCAGGCATCGCCGTACCCGTCGGAACCGCGAAGGATGGCCTCCCCCTCGGCCTCCAACTGATCGGAAAGCCTTGGGGCGAGGCGGAGCTTTTGGATGCGGCTTATGCTATGGAGCGCGAAGCCCAGTTCTCAGCCGTTCCGGAGCGGTGGTGGAGGTAACCGGCTACGCCCGATTAGCTCATAACTGCAATCCCGATCACAAGCGCAGCTGCCCCGAGAAGGGCGTTTCGGCCCATATTCACAACGACACCGAGCCCTATTAGCCCGGCTACGGACAAAAGAGCCATTTCTGCGGTGCTAAGACCGAGACCATCGATAAATTGAGTAACAGCTTCAACGTTCATTGGCACTCTCCACGCAGTGCCCAACCCTCAAACACGCTCACCTGATTCTTGGTTAACACAGTTTCGCCACAATCGGCAAGGTTCGGTCACATTCTGTCGAGGCGCATAAACGCCGCCATTGCCCATATGCCAAGTGCCGGACCGACCGCCAGCAAAGCCAGTGCCAAGGGCCAGCTGCCCGCCGCGGCAACCGCAGGCAACGCCTGGACCGTCAAAGCCGTCACCAAAAAACCGAGCGCGTTCTGGAACGTCATCAGCGATCCAGCGCGCTCGGCCGGAGCCGCGTCGGCCACCATCGTCGAGTAGAGCGCCGAGTCGGGGACGATCGCGATGCCCCAGAGGATGAGAAGCGCGGCAATGAGCCAGGGCTCTCCGCCAAAGGCTAAGGCCGACGCCAGCCCGGCTGCTCCACTCAGCATCAGACAGGCGAGGGCGACCGGCGCACGCCCCCAGCGGTCCGCCAACCAGCCGCTTGGGACACAGGCCAGCCCACCAGCTGCGATTGCGACGAACGCAATTATCTGGGAGGCTGACGGATCCGGGCTGCCCGCCCGCTCGAACGACAGCCGGGCCACCACACCGACCCAGGCCCAAAACGCATAGAGCTCCCAAACATGGCCGATATAGCCGATGATCGCGAGGCGGAGACGCGGCACCTTCCAGGCAAGTGATATCGCCGTGGGATCGAACTTCTGCGCCCGTGCATGGTGCGGCCCAAGCCCGACCGCAAGCACGCTTGCGCCACCGAGCGCCGCGATGACCGAGCATGCTGCCACTGTCTCCCTCCAATCGGTGCCGGCGCCGATCCAGGCCACGAGGTGCGGGGCGGCGGAGCCTATTGTGAGGGCGCCGACGAGGATGCCCACCAGGAGCGCGCGGTCTCGGGTCCCCCACCCAACGGCGATTTTCATCCCCACTGGATAGACGCCGGCCAAGGCGACACCCGTGAGCGCCCGAAGAGCGATGGCTTCCGCGCCACCGATGGGCACAACAAGAAGGGCAAGGTTGGCCCCCGCTGCGACCTGTGCCGATAGGAGGAAGACAATCCGCGGGTCAAAGCGGTCGGCAAAACCCAGCACCGCGAACCCGAGAGCGCCGCCCGCAAACCCGAGTTGGACCGCGGTCGTCAGGCCAGCGAGGTCTGCTTCAGCCAACCCAGCCTCGGCGCCCATCTCGGCAAGCACCGCAGAGGACGAAAACCACAACGCGAGGGCCGCGATCTCTGCCAGCGCCAGCACGGTAATCGCGCGCAGTTTGGCCATGCTTTCTCCGATTGACCCGGATCGCTGCCGGGGGATAGACCGCCGGACTATGCAGATTGCTCGGAGCCCCCGCAATTGACCCACGATCACCGTTCCGTTGTCCGCCGGCAGGCAAGCCCCGCCTCCGCGACCCGCCCCCTTGGCCGCGGGATAGAAACCGCCGTCGCCTATATCGCCGAAGATCCCGATGCGATGGACGCGGTCTATGAGACCGGCCTCGACGGCTACACCTACGCGCGTGAGGGGCATCCGAACTGGAGCCTTGTGGCTGATAAGATCGACTGGCTGGAGAGCGCATCGGGCGGCGTCGTGACCGGGTCAGGGATGGCGGCGGTGGGTGCCGTCCTGCTCTCGGTCCTGAAGAGTGGCGACCATGTGGTGGCAGGTGACCAACTCTATGGCCGATCTTTGCGGCTGATGCGCGAGGAGCTGCCCCGCATGGGCGTCGAAGTCACCTTGGTCGATCCGACCGATGGCGCGGCATTTGCGGCCGCGATCCGGGACGACACCCGATTGGCGCTTGTCGAGGTGGTGGCAAACCCGACGTTGCGGGTGGCAGACATGCCCGCGATCGTGGAGGCCTGCCAGTCCCGCGGCGTTCTGCTGGCCGTTGACAACACCTTCACCACCCCGCGCCTCTACCGGCCCCTCATCGAGGGTGCCGATTTCGTCATCCATTCCGTGACCAAACTGCTGGCGGGCCATGCGGATGCGACGCTCGGCTACGCTGCAGCAAAGGATCCGGCTGACGCCAAGCGCTTGACCGATGTGGTGGTGACCTGGGGCATGACCCCTGCGCCCTTCGACTGCTGGCTGGCCGAGCGCGGGATGCACAGCTTCGACCTGCGTTTCGAGCGAGCCCAGAGCAATGCGGCGGCGTTGGCTGATCACTTGGCTCATCTGACTGGCGTGGAGGCTGTGCTATATCCGGGCCGGCCAGACCATCCCGACCACAACCGGGCGCGCGCCTTCATGCCCGACGGCAACGGCTACATGGTCAGCTTCCGTCTCGGGGGAGGGCGCGAGGCGGCAAACCGGTTCGTTCACGCGGCGGAGCATCTGCCATTCGCGCCGACGCTCGGGGATGTGGCAACCACGCTCTCGCATCCGGCAACTTCCTCGCACCGTGGCCTCACCGAAGAGCAGCGCCAGGCGCTCGGCATCACCCAAGGTTTTATCCGCGTCTCGGTCGGCATTGAAAACCCCGATCTGATCTTGCGCGAGGTCGAGGCGGCGGTGGCCGCGGCCCGGTGAGTGAGCCCGTCGCCATCGGGGCCTGTACGCCGTTCCTCATCGTGTCGGACCTTCCGGGTTCGGTCCGCCATTACCGCGACCTGCTCGGCTTCAAGCTCAGGTATGGGGCGACTGAAGGCGATCCGTTCTTTGCGATCTTAGGGCGCGGGGCCGCCCAGATCATGCTGAAATGCATCGGAGCCGAGGTTCTGCCCCAGCCCAATCCCAGTCGCCACGCCTGGGCTCCGTGGGACATCTTCATCTACTGCGACGACCCGGATGCCCTGGCCCGAGAGATCGGCGCGCGCCCAGGCGCACCGACCCTCACCCTCACCGATCGCGAGGACGGTCTGCGCGGCTTCGAGCTGGCCGACCCGGACGGATATGTGCTCTTCTTCGGGCGCCCCAACCCTGACGGGAGCGACGCAAAAGCTTGATGTTGGCTGCATGAGATGGCACATGCGGGCCATGCTGGAGGATCCGCAGCACACAGCGCAGGTGCCAGGCGGACCCGGGGGATATGCGGCCCTTCGGGCGCGTATCCGAGCGCTCGCAGAAGGGGAGACCGAGACCGTCGCCCTGATGGCGACCATTTCCTGTGAGCTCTACAATGCCGATCCCCGCTTCGACTGGGTCGGCTTCTATCGCGTGACAGCCCCGGAGATGCTGAAGATCGGCCCCTATCAGGGTGGACATGGCTGTTTGCAGATCCCGTTCTCCCGCGGCGTGTGCGGGGCGGCGGCGCGCACCGGGCGTACGCTGATCGTACCGGATGTGGAGGCTTTCGAGGACCACATCGCTTGTGCTGCCTCCACCCGCTCAGAGATCGTCGTGCCGGTGCGCAACCGATCGGGCAAGCTGATCGCTGTGCTCGACATCGACAGTGACCAGGTGGATGCCTTCACCGAGACTGACCGGATCGAGCTCGAGGCGATGCTCGACGAGATCTTCACCCGCCCCCCGTTACCCGCAGCGATGCCTGAGAAGCCCACCGGGCTCATGCGCCTGCTAAGCGAGGGCGATGTACTCTTCGGCCCCGTCTTGCTGGTCGCACACTTCGTGATCGCTGCTTTCGGATGGATCCTGGAGCAGTATTTCAGCGTGCCCTTCGTGGTCACCAATTGGGAGGTGGCGCTGAGCGTGGCAATCGCCGTGACGATGATGCTGCCGGTGTTCCTGATCTTGCGCGCCTATTATCACCAGAAGGTCAGTCCGCTGCCGACGATCTTCTATATGTTCGGCCATGCCGGCTTGATCATCGTGGGCTATGCGGGGATTTACGGAATGCTGGGGTATGGCCCTGCAGGGGGCTTCGATCCGGCCGACCCGGTGACGGCAGGTGACTGTATCCCGACTTGGGAGCGGAACTTCTACCTCTCGGCGATCACCTTCACGACTGTGGGTTATGGGGACTGCGCCCCCTACGGCGTCGCGCGGTTCTTTGCAGGAATCCAGGGGGTCCTCAGCGTCGTATTCGTGGGAACCACCGTCGGCCTAATGACCGGGATCGCGCCAACCGGCGGGGAAGACGAACGCACTTAGGGAATGCAGAGTTTGCCATCGGCACCCGGCCGCTCCAGCGCATCCAACCGTCCCGCGAAACGTTCATCCAGGTACAGACCGAACACGGTCGGAAAGCAGAAGCGCTCCGGAGCAATATAGGCATAGCGCCCGGTCTCGATGAATGCGCGCGCCATCAGGCTCCAATCTGACCGCGTCGGGGCATCGGACACGCTCCCCGCGAGCACCTGCTCATGCCCGCTCGCCTTGACCGGGGCCGCAACGACGTCATAGGCGCTAAGACTGTGGCCGTAGTCCCACTTGTTGTGCCCGATCGGGCCGCCTTTGGACACCTGGCGCGCGATCACCGGATCGGCCTTTCCGAGGAAGTCCACGATATGGTGCTCGGGCAGATGGTAGCCGAGGCCGAGACGGTGGAGGCCGACGCTGCCATCGCTTGGCGTGATCACCGCCCCGATGACTTGCATCAGTTCCACCTGAGAGTGCGTGATCGCGATCTGGCCCTGCCAAGTGGCTTTAAAGCCCGGATGGACAACCGGAAAGATGACCGCCACTGACGCGAGCAGGAGAACCGGAATGCGTCCAGCCTTGTCCACGATCCGCGTGAATAGGATCACCGTCAGGACTGGCAACAGCAGCAGAAAAAACCGCCCTAGCGCAAAGATGTCTCCTCCGACCGATGTGATGTAGAGCGTCTGAACAACCGCCAGCGTCAAGACGGCACGCTCTCGCAGTTTGAGCCCTCGCCAGAACAGTGCAGTAGCGAGGATCATTGCGGGAACAGGGCCCGAGAGGCTGGGATCAAGCAGGTAGCGGATGCCGGCCATCAGCCCAGCTTCGGAACTGCCGACCTTGAGGTGATAGGTATTGGGCACCGGCGAGCCGTAGAACCAAAGCATCCCTGCCACATAACCGAGAGGCAACAGCACCGCCGGGAGCGAGCGCATCAGGAACCAGGTCCGCTCCGTTCCCGACAGCCGGAACAGCATCACCAGCCAGAACGCTGTGACCAGGGCTGCGCTGTCCGGGCGGATCAGGAAGGACAGCGCAATCAGCCAGAACGCTATCAAACCGGTCCGAGCAGTCTCAGGACCCTTGAGATAGATGAGAAAAGCTAAGGTGACCAATATGGTCTGGGGAACATGCTCCCAGGCCGATCCGCCGTATAGCAGCGCCCAGGGGCCGAGCGCCAATGTGGCGAGGGTCGCGATGCGGAGCGCCAGGTCATCGAACTGCAACGCGACCCCGGCGCTCAGGGCAATCCAGGCGAGGCTAGATCCGACAAAAGCGACGTAAAGCGCGGTCTCTACATCGCTGACAACGAGATAGAGCGGCGCCAAGAGCAACGGCCAGACCAGGGAGGTGTTGGCCGCGACCGCCTCGCCCGGGTTGAAGTAGGGAACGCCATAGACAGCCATGTTCCGGGCCACCCGCAATGTGATCACCGGGTCGTCGATAAAGTGATACCCGCCATCCGCTGCGACCAGAAAATAGCTCCGCACGGCCAGGGCAGCGACCAGGGCGACCGCCAGCGCAAATACCATGCGGGCGCCGGCTGCGGTCATGGAATGTCTTCGTAGAGCGCGACACGGCGGGGATCGGCACGGGCTTCGCGATACCAGCGGGCGACGGCCTCATGGGCGAGAAGCTGCGTCACGTAGTCGGTGGTGCTTTCGGTCGCCAGCGCATAGGACTGCAAGCGGCTCGCGACCGGCGCATAGAACACATCCGCCGCCGAGAACGTAGCGCCGCCGAGCCAGGGGCCTCCCGTTTCCTCCCGCGCCCAGTCCCAGAGCGTCGCAAGCCGGTCGAGATCGCGGCCTAGGCCCTCGGGAGCGTCCTGGAGTGGGCGTTGGTCGCGGTGGATATTCATTGGCGCGCATCCGCGCAGCACGGCAAAACCCGAGTGCATCTCCGCGACCAGACAGCGCGCGATGGCTCGATGCCGGCGATCCTGTGGCCAGATACCCGCGGCGGCATGGCGTTCAGCCAATGTCTCGGCAATCGCAAGCGTGTCCCAGATGCGCACCTGCTCACCGCCCTCGCGAAAGCTGAGCTGTGGCACCGTCCGGGCGGGCGCATTGGCGGCCTGCATCGCGTCGAAGGCCTCGGAATACATCGGCACAAGCTCTTCCTCGAACTTGATCCCGAAGCCGGCCAACAGAAGCCACCCCCGCATCGACCAACTGGAATAGGCTTTGTCCCCGATGGTGAGTGTGTACATGGCGCGGCTCCTTCAGCGGCTGAGGCGCATTCTGTGTGCCCCGCCTTGGAATATCCGGGCGTCGACCCGATCTGCAAGCAATTGGCAAAGAGATTTCAACGGAGATGATCATGGCAGACGAGGCAACGGAAGCGAAGATCCGCAAGATTGCGGGAGAGGCAGAGCGCGCTTTGGCCAAGCTGGAGGGCGAGATCTCGAAGGCGACCAAGGGCGTCGCGCGTGCCGATCTGGACCCCTCCAAAGCCAAGGCGGCGAGCGCGAAGGTGAGAGCCTTCATGAGCACCTACACACAGCTCACGAAACTGCAGAGCTCGCCGATCTACGCGCAGCTCTCGCCCCATGCCCAGGCACTGGTGGACTGGATGGACGGGGTGATGGCCGCACTCCTCGGCGTCATGGGTGCCCTTGATGGCACCAAGAAAGCGGCGGGCCTCGATCCGAAGAAAAAGCGCCCAATGATCCTGGTCGAAACCAAACGCGCCATGACCGCGGTGCGCAAGCAGCCGCAAGGCCTTGGCACGCTGGTCAAACAGATCGAAAAGGGTGTGGATGTCGGAGGCCCGGCAGGCGCGGGGATCTCCGTCCTGCCGATGGTGATCATCCTCTGGTACATCGGCCATGTCATCGCCGAGTGGCTGAAGAACCGCCCAAAGGAGTAAGGGATCAGCCCGAGATCAGCGAGGGCAACCAGAGCACGATCCCGGGGAAGGCGATCAGCACGGCGACCGTGGCCGCATCGGCCAAGAAGAAGGGCGATGCCCCCCGGAAGACGTCCTGGACGCTGATGCCGTGGCGCTCGCCCGCCACGCCCGCCACCACATAGCAATTCAGACCTATGGGCGGCGTTATCAGGCAGAGCTCCGCCATCTTGACCACAATAATGCCGAACCACACGGCACACTGATCGGCCGACATGCCGAGCGTGCTCTCTGCCGCCGTGACATTCTCCCCACCGTTGAGCGCAATAACGGCTGGGAACGTGATCGGCAGCGTCAGGATCAGCATCCCGATCGCGTCCATGAACATCCCGAGGATCACGTAAGCGCCGAGGATCATGAGGAGGGTCAGCATCGGCGACTGGTCGAGCCCGGCAATCCAATCGGAGAAGGCCCCGGGCAGATCCGCAAACCCGAGATAGCGGACATAGATCAACACACCCCAGATCATGGTGAAGATCATGGCGGTGAGCTTGGCGCTCTCGATCAGCGCACCGGAGAGCTGGCGCCAGCGCATGCCCCGCGCAAGGGCCATACAAAGCACCACGAACGCGCCGAGCGCCCCAGCCTCGGTCGGTGTTCCCCAGCCGCCGTAGATGCAGAAGATGATGATGAAGACGACAAAGAGGATCGGGATCGCGCCTGGCAGGCTCTCGAACCGTTGACCCCAGGTGAAGCCCTTGACCGGCGGTCCGAGATCGCCGCGCCAGCGGGCAAGACCGATCACCAGCCCGCCATATATCAGGGCCGAGACGAGCCCCGGCAGGAAGCCCGCCATGAGGAGCTGCCCGACCGAGCTTTCGGTGATGATGGCATAGATCACAAGGATCGCCGAGGGTGGGATCAGCGAAGCGAGAGTGCCGCCCGCCGCGACCACGCCCGCCGCGAAGCGTTTGTTATAGCCGAGCTTCAGCATCTCCGGGATCGCGATCCGGGCGAAGACGGCCGATGTGGCGACCGAGGCGCCCGAGACGGCAGCAAAGCCCGCGGTTGCAAAGACCGTGGAGACGCCGAGCCCGCCCGGCAGCCATCCGACCCATCGTTTGGCCGCTTCGAACAACGCTTTTGTTAGCCCGGCATAGTAGGCGAGATAGCCGATCAGGATGAAAGTTGGGATGAGCGAGAGCACATGGGTGCTCATCTTCGAATGCGGCACCTGCCCAGCGATTTTCAGCGCGGTCATGAAGCCACGCTCGAAGCCTTGGCCCCGGTCGACCGCAAAGACCAGGAGCAAACCCAAAAACCCGATCAGCGCGGTCGCAAAAGCCACCCGCATGCCGAGAACGACAAGCAGGATCAGCACGCCCGCGAGCAGGATGGAGGTATCGATGGTGCTCATTTGGTGCCGCTCGTCTCGTCCGGATCGGCGCCAGAGACGGTCTCCGCCTCGGCCGCGGCCTGTTCGGCGGCCGACTCGATCAGCGGAACGGCGACCGGGCGCGCCTCACCGGAGCGCAGAGCCCGCCAATATGCCCAGATCTGCAAGCAAAGCCGCAGTGCCAGAAAGCCGAGCATCACCGGGACGATCAGTTTGACCGGCCAGACGGGAAGATTGATGTCGATGGTGCTGTCGCGGCTGAAGAGCGGCGCGTTCCAGTCAAAGCTACGCCCAAAATGAAGCCAGGAGCCCCAGATCAGCACGAGCGTCAGCAGCAGCATCATGACAACGGAGACGAGCTCGAACAGCCACAACGCCCGGCCTTTGAGCTGCCCGACGAGAATATCCATCCGGATGTGGCCACCGCTGCGCTGGCAGGCAGCAATCCCGAGAAAGGCAATTATCGGGACCGCCGTGACCATCCAGTCGACGAAGCCCGGCACCGGCAGATCGAACAGTTTCCGCCCGAGGATGTTCGCGACGGAGACGAGCATCACCAGGAGGATCAGCAAACCCGCACCGAGGGTCAGCCAACTTTCAAAACGAAAAAGGGCCCGATCCCAGCGGCTGGCCGCGCTGTCATCCCCCCGAACATTGTTGTCAGACATGACGTCCCCACCGCCCTGCGCGTTGATGGGCCCGGGGGGAAGCCCCGGGCCCGGACGTCGTCAGTTCATGCCGGCGAGCGTCTTCTGCGTGAGGTCGTAGAGCTCCTGACCCGGCAGGCCCTGGGCTTCCATGTCGGCAATCCACTTCGCGCGGATCGGGTCGGCTGCCTTGGCCTTGAACGCGGAGATCTGGTCGGCGGAGAACTCGACCTTCTGCACGCCCTTCTCGGCGAGGATGCCTTCCCACTTGGCAAGCAGCTCGCCATAGTTCGAAAGGTAGTGCGCGATCGACTCTTCGATCGAACTGTCGAGCGCCGCACGGTGCTCGTCCGACAGCGCGTCATAGGCGTCGATGTTCACGACAACCGGGCAGTTCACCGTGCCAGGGTTGAGGTTGGTGGTCCACCACTTCGCGATGTCGATGGTGCGGAAGGAAAGGTGCGCGTGCTGTGCGAACGCGACGCTGTCAACCACCCCGCTCTCGAGCGCGCCATAAGCTTCGGTCGCAGTCACCGAGGTTGGGGTTGCACCCACCGTCTCGAAGGCCTGGCCGAGACCGCCGGTCGCGCGGATCCGCATGCCCTCGAAGCTGTCGAGGGTCGTGGGGGCATCGCCGACACCGGCCACATTGTACTGCGGCATCGGCGAGGTCATGAGCAGCTTGGCGTTCCAGCGCTCCAGATCCGCCTGGGTCGCCGGATGCGCATAAACGGCGCGCGCCACGGCCACTTCCTGCTCCAGCGTCGAGACGCCGAGGAAGGGCAGTTCCAGCACGGTGATTGTGGGGTTCTTGTCGCGGTGGTAGCCGGCGCAGAACTGCGCCATCTCGAAAGCACCGATTGAGATCCCGTCCAGGTTCTCCCGGTTCTTCGAGAGGCCGCCATAGGAGATGTTGAAGGTGAACTCGCCGCCGGTCTTCTCAGACACCAGATCGCCAAGCTTATGGATGTGCTCGGTGAAGGCGCGACGCTTGCCCCAGACAGAGACATTCCAGGTCAGGGCTTGGGCGGCCTCGACCGCGACAAAGCCAGATAGGGCGACGGCGATCACGCCGGTCTTGATCATGGATTTCATGGAGGCATTCCCTGTTTTGTGTTGTTGACTGTTGCGCTTCTGCGGCGCGGAGGTCGCACCCTATCGGCTCACGGCGAAATTGAAACCCTTTCTCACATCGCGTCTTTGGCGTCAGGCGACGCGGTTGGGGGGCTCGCGGCCTTCGAAAAATGCGGTAAGGTTCTCGACAACTGTCATCCCCATCGCCTCACGCGTCTCGATCGTTGCCGAGCCGAGATGCGGCAACAGGCAGACATTCGCCATGCCCTTGAGCGCCTCGGTGATGGTCGGCTCACGCTCGAACACATCAAGCCCTGCCCCCGCGATGGCGCCCGATTTCAACGCCTCGACCAGCGCAGCCTCGTCGATGATGTCTCCGCGCGCTGAGTTCACAAGGAACGCGGTCGATTTCATCTTGGCCAGCCGCTCGGCATTGATCAGGTGGATGTTGTCGCCCCCGCCCGGGCAATGGAGCGAGACCACATCGGCCCGCTCGAGCACCGCGTCCACCGTTTCGAGTTGCTCTGCCGGGACGCCGGGCTCAGCCACCGGGAAGGCGTCATAAAATACCACCGCCATGTCGAGCGCATGATAGCAGCGCTTCGCCATGGCCTTGCCAATCCGGCCCATGCCGATGATGCCAAGCGTCTTGCCCTGGGGCGAGGTGCCCATGAGCTGGGTCGGCCGCCAGCCGGTCCACTCTCCCGCACGCAGCATGCTCTCGCCCTCATATGTGCGACGGAGCACGTTCAGCATCAGCGTCAGGGCGGTGTCGGCGGTGGCGTCTGTCAACACTCCGGGCGTGTTTGTCACGACAAGACCGGCAGCTTTGGCCGCTTCGGTGTCGATGTGATTGAAGCCCACACCGAAATTCCCCAGCATCTTCGCCCGCGCCGGATGCTCCAGGACGTCGACACCCATCTTGTCCGTCACGGTCGGGCAGACCGCGTCATAGAGGTTGAGGGCTGCCCGCAGCTCACCCGGGCTCATCGCCTTGTCGGCCGCGTTGACCTGGGTGTCAAAGCGCTCGGTAAGGATCGCCTCGACCTTTGCAGGCCATTTCCGGGTGAGGATGATCTTGGGCTTGGCGGACATCGGTGGGCTCCCTGCTGACTGTTCTTTGGGCCGGGATCGTCACCGGCAGCCTCGCGAAATAGCGAACGATGGCGTCAAGGGGAAGCCCAGAGCGCAAAGCGGGCCCGTACCGGCGGCCTTTCGGGCTTGTAAGCATGGGATTGCGGCGGCACACTGCCCTTAAAGAAAAACAAATGGGTAACACTCGACCAACGGGGAAATACACAATGACCGATGAATTGAACCATCTCGGCCGGAAGGTCGTGCGTGGCGAGTTGAGCCGACGCGCCTTCATGGGGCGCGCAGCGGCACTCGGCGTGACAGCGTCCGTCGCGAGCCAACTGCTCGGTTCGGTGGCACAGGCCACTCCGATCAAGGGCGGCGATCTGATGATTGGCAATGCCGGGGGCGCGACCTCCGATAGCATGGATCCCGCGACCTTTGCCAGCCAAGTGCCGCACAACTGGGGCAAGACCTGGGGTGAGACCCTTGTCTACACCGACCCCAACGACGGCACGGCGCAGCCGATGCTGGCCGAGAGCTGGGAAGCCTCTGCCGATGCGAAGACCTGGTCCTTCAAAATCCGCCAGGGGGTCACGTTCCACAATGGCAAGGAGATGACCGTCGACGATGTGGTCAAAACTCTGCAGCGCCATTCGGGCGAGGACACCAAATCCGGTGCTCTCGGCATCCTGAAGACCATCGGCAACGACTTCTCGGCGGATGGCGACAGTCTCGTGATCAAGCTCGAGACCGCAAACGCCGACCTGCCCTATCTGCTCTCAGACTATCACCTGATCATCCAGCCGGGCGGTGGCTTCGAGGCCCCGGATGCCGGCATCGCCACCGGGCCCTACAAGGTCGAGGTCGATGAGCCGGGCGTGCGCCATGTGGCGGTCAAGTACGATGGCCACTGGAACAGCGATTGGGGCCACTACGACAGCGTCACCTTCCTGGTCATCAACGACGACACGGCCCGCACCGCAGCGCTGACCTCGGGCAAGGTGCACACAATCAACCGCGTGTCGCCCAAGACCGTCGCCCTGCTGAAGCGCGCCCCTGGGATGGCCATCAACAACATCTCCGGCCGTGGGCACTATGTGTTCATCAACCACATCGACACGGACCCGTTCACCAACAACGACCTGCGCCTCGCTTTGAAATACGCGGTGGACCGACAGGAGCTCGTGGACAAGATTCTCGACGGCTACGGCACCGTCGGCAACGACTTCCCGATCAACGGGGCCTATGCCTTCTTCCCCGAGAGCATCCCGCAGCGCGAGTTCGACACCGACAAAGCGGCCTTCCACTACAAGAAGTCCGGCCACGACGGCTCTCCGATCGAGCTTCGGACCTCCAATGCCGCCTTCCCTGGGGCAGAGGACGCCGCGGTGCTCTACCAGCAGACCTGCCAGGCCGCGGGCATCCCGCTCGAGGTCAAACGCGAGCCGGCAGATGGCTATTGGTCGAACGTTTGGAACGCCCAGCCGTTCTGCGTCTCCTATTGGGGTGGCCGTCCGACCCAGGACCAGATGTACTCGGTGGCCTATCTCTCCTCGGCCGACTGGAACGACACCCGGTGGAAGCGCGAGGACTTCGACAAGCTTCTTATCGAAGCACGCGGTGAGCTTGACGGCGCCCGCCGGACCCAACTCTACACCGAGATGGGCACGATGCTGCACAACGAAGGCGGCCTGATCCTGCCGATGTTCAACGACTTCATCGATGCCGCGACGGACAAGTTGGCAGGCCAGCTGACCGATCCGGCCGGTGCGATGTCGAACGGCTACATCGGCTTGCGGACCTGGCTCGCGGCCTGACCACGACCTCACTCTAGAAGGGGGCGGAGCCGTGGCTCTGCCCCATCGCCGCCAAGGCCAAGAGGAGGGACGCAGATGGCAGGCACAACCACAGCACCCGCAGGGCTCTCGCCCGTCATGGTGCTCATTCTCAAGCGGCTCGGGATCGGGGGGCTGCTGATCCTCGCCATCTCCGCGTTGCTCTTCATTGGCGTTGAGGCGCTGCCGGGCGATTTTGCCCAAAACTTCCTCGGGCAAAGCGCGACGCCCGAAGCGGTCGCCAACATCCGCGAGGAACTCGGCCTCGACCGCCATGTGGTCGTGCGGTACGTGGAGTGGCTCGGCGGCGTGCTGACCGGCGATTTCGGGCAAAGCTGGGCAAACCAGGCCTCGGTAAACGAGCAGCTTGGCAAACGTCTGGCCAACACGCTCTTCCTCGCCGCAGTGGCAGCCGTCATCGCCGTGCCGCTGTCGATCCTGCTCGGCATGCTGGCCGTGCTGTTCCGCGACAAGCTGCCGGACCGGCTGATCAACATCCTCTCGCTGATCGCCATCTCGATGCCGGAGTTCTTTGTCGGCTATCTCTTCATCTTCTTCTTCGCGCTGCAGTTCGGGATCGGCGACGGACCGCCCATCATCCCCAACTGGTCGGACGGGTTCTTCTCGAACCTGCAGCTCGTGTTCCTGCCCGCGATGACGCTCGTGGTTGTGGTGATCGCGCATATGATGCGCATGACGCGGGCCGCGATCATCAACCTCTTCGAGAGCGCCTTCATCGAGACGGCGGAGCTCAAAGGCCTCGGCAAGTTCCGCATCATCTGGAAGCACGCGGCCCCCAACGCGGTCGCACCGATCATCAACGTGGTCGCGCTGAACCTTGCCTATCTGGTGGTGGGCGTCGTGGTCGTCGAGGTGATCTTCGCCTATCCCGGGATGGGACAGTACTTCGTCGATGCGGTGACCGTGCGCGATATGCCTGTGGTGCAAGCCTGCGGGATCGTGTTCGCCGGGGTCTATATCATTCTTAACATGCTGGCGGATGTGGGCTCGATCCTAGCCAATCCCCGCCTGCGTCATCCGAAGTGAGGGGTCATGGTTGAGCTGTTCAAATCCATGCCCTTCAGTGCAAAATTCGGCACGATCGGGTGTGGTATCTTCCTGTTCTGCGCGATCTTCGCAGGCATCATCTCCCCTTATGGCGAGCGGGAGATCGTGGGCGAAGTCTGGGAGCCGATCTCCGGTACACACTGGCTGGGCACCGACAACCTTGGGCGCGACATGCTCTCGCGCCTCATCTACGGGGCACAGACCACCATCGCGGTGGCGCTGGCGGCCTCGATCCTCAGCTTCTCGATCGGGATGCTGCTCAGCTTCACCGCGGCGGTGGTGGGTGGCTGGACCGACCAGGTGCTCAGTCGCATCAACGACATGCTGCTGGCGATCCCGACCCTGATCTTCGCGCTGGTGGTCCTGGCGGCGCTGCCGCAGAACATCTTCATCCTGATCGGCGTGATGGCGATCATCGACCAGACGCGGGTCTATCGCCTTGGCCGCGCGGTGGCGGTTGACGTCGTGGTGCAGGATTTTGTCGAAGCCGCCCGCCTTCGGGGTGAGGGCTGGGGGTGGATCATCTTCAAGGAGATCCTGCCGAACGTGCTGACCCCGCTGATCGCGGAGTTCGGCCTGCGCTTTGCCTTTGCGGTGCTGTTCCTCTCGACGCTCTCGTTCCTAGGTCTCGGCATCCAGCCGCCGGCGGCCGACTGGGGCGGAATGGTCAAGGACAACAAGGACGGGATCATCTTCCTGGTGCCCGCCGCGCTCTATCCAGGAGCGGCTATCGCGATCCTCGCGGTCTGTGTGAACATGGTGGTGGACTGGATGCTGAATCGCACCTCCAGCCTGAAAGGAGGCCGGGGATGAGCGATACCCTGCTGGACGTCCGGGGCCTGAAGATCGGCGCGACCATTTTCCCGCCGGGCGAGGACGCCAAGGACATCGAGATCGTCAAGGGCGTGAGCTTCACGCTCGAAAAGGGCAAGGTGCTCGGCCTGATCGGCGAGTCTGGGGCGGGCAAGTCCACCATCGGGCTGGCCGCTCTCGCCTATGGCCGAGGCCAAGTGCGCATCACCGGGGGCGAGGTGATCCTCGGCGGTGAGGACATCTTGAAGTACCGCCCCTCAGGCATCCGGAGCCTTCGTGGCCGCCGCGTAACCTATGTGGCGCAATCCGCAGCGGCAGCCTTCAACCCGGCGCACCGGCTCGGCGATCAGGTGATCGAGGCGACGCTCCGCCACGGGATCATGCCGCGCGCCAAGGCGATGGAGCGGGCACGCCATCTCTTCACCATCCTCGGCCTGCCGGACCCGGAGAACTTCGGCGACCGGTTCCCGCACCAGGTCTCGGGCGGGCAGCTCCAGCGCGCGATGACGGCGATGGCGCTATGCCCGGAGCCGGATCTGATCATCTTCGACGAGCCCACAACCGCGCTCGACGTGACCACCCAAATCGACGTGCTGGCAGCGATCAAGCGGGCAATTGAGGAGACCGGCGTTGCGGCCCTCTACATCACGCACGACCTTGCCGTGGTGGCCCAGATCTCCGACGACATCATGGTGCTCCGGCACGGCAACACCGTCGAGTACGGCGATGTGAAACAGATGATCGAGGCGCCGCGGGAGACGTACACCAAGGACCTGCTTTCGATCCGCTCCGATATCAAACCGGAGGCCGAAGACCAATCGGGCGCGCTTCTCAAGCTGAACGGGATCGACGCGGCCTATGGCGGCTCGCTCCAGGTGCTGTTCGATGTGAACATGCATCTGCCAAAAGGGCAGACGCTGGCGGTGGTCGGTGAGTCTGGCTCGGGCAAGTCCACGACAGCGCGCGTGATCACCGGGCTGCTGCCGCCCTCCAAGGGTGAGGTGCTGTTCAAGGGCGAGGCTCTGCCGCCGGCACTCAAAGGGCGCTCCAAGGAGCAACTGCGCCAGATCCAGATGATCTATCAGATGGCGGACACAGCGATGAACCCGCGCCAGACGGTGGCGGAGATCATCGGGCGCCCGCTGAGCTTCTATTTCGGCATGGGCGGTGAGCAAAAGCGCAAACGCGTCGGCGAGCTGCTCGACCAGATCGAGATGGGCACCGGCTTCGCCGACCGCTATCCGGCGGAGCTTTCGGGCGGCCAGAAACAGCGCGTCTGCATCGCCCGGGCACTGGCGGCAAACCCCGAGTTGATCCTCTGCGACGAGCCGACATCGGCACTCGACCCACTGGTGGCCGAGGGCATCCTGAAGCTGCTAATGGAGCTCCAGGCCGAGACCAATGTCAGCTATCTCTTCATCACCCACGACATTGCCACGGTGCGGGAGATCTCCGACAGCATCGCGGTGATGTTCAAGGGTCGCGTCGTGCGGTTCGGGCCAAAGAGCAAGGTGCTCGCGCCCCCGTTCGACGACTACACCGATCTACTGCTGAAATCGGTGCCGGAGATGGAGCTTGGCTGGCTCGAGCGCGCGCTGGCAAGCCGGAAGATGGAGGCCGCGGGCAACTGACCCCGCGGCTTCCGCTCAGTCCTTGTGCTCGGGCGCCTTTCCGGAGGCCGCGAGCCAAGGACGGCTCACATCCTCGAGGGTGACCGACAGGCACTCGACCTCGGCCACCAATTCTCCGTCCCCTGCCAGCGTGATCTGCACCATCCCGGTGCCGTCCTCCTCGGCCAGAAAGCCGACGGAGAGCACCGAGTACACCGTCTCACCATCGTCTGGCGCCAGGGCTCGTGCCCGCACTGCGATCACATCCTCGACCGTCAGCAACGTCTGCACCCGCTCGAAGCCGCGCTTTTGGCGCTCCGCCGCTTCCCGGTCCTCCCAACGGAACCGGTTGAGCATCAGCGCCAGCCGCCGCCGCCCGCGGGCATAGGCGATCTCACCCGTCTTCCCAACGGCGTCCTGCAACAGCGAGGAGATCACTTGCAGGTCCTCGTCCCCCTCCGCTTTCAGGCGCAGCGGCTGGTCCGTCAGCGGGACGTCTTCGAAACGGGCGTCTTCGGCCATGTTCAGCTCTCCAGTCTCTCGATCCGTGCGCCGCACCGCGACAGCTTCTCTTCCAGGCGCTCATAGCCGCGGTCGAGATGGTAGACCCGGCTCACCACAGTCTCGCCTTCCGCCGCCAGCCCCGCGAGGATCAGGCTGACGGAGGCGCGCAAGTCGGTCGCCATCACCGGCGCCCCGCGCAGACCGGGCACACCGCGAATGGTCGCAACGCCCCCGTGGATATCGATATCGGCGCCCATGCGCGCAAGCTCCGGCACATGCATATAACGGTTCTCGAAAATGCGCTCATCGATCCGGCTCTTGCCGTCCGCCAAGGTCAGCAGCGCCATCATCTGCGCCTGGAGATCGGTAGGAAAGCCCGGAAAGGGTGCCGTCTCGATCTCAAGCGGGCGGATCCCACCGCCATTGCGGGAAACGGTGAGGCCCGCATTTGTCTCGGTCACGGACACGCCTGCCTCGCCGAGGGCCGCAACCAACGCCTCCACCAGATCGCGCCGGCCGCCGGTCAGGGTCACTGAGCCCCCGGCGATCGCAGGCGCGATCATATAGGTGCCGAGCTCGACCCGATCGGGCAGCACCTGATGCGTCGTGCCTTCCAGCCGGTCGACACCCTCCACGGTGATCTCGCTGGTCCCGGCCCCGGTGATCCGCGCGCCCATGGCGGTGAGGCACTCCGCGAGATCGGTGATCTCGGGTTCTCGCGCTGCGTTCTTCAGCACCGTTGTCCCGCGCGCGAGCGTCGCGGCCATCAGTAAGTTCTCGGTGGCACCGACCGAGACCATCGGAAACACGATCTCCGCCCCACGCAGCCCGCCGGGTGCCTCCGCCTCGACATAACCATCGACGAGATCCAGCTTGGCTCCCATGGCCTCAAGCCCGCTCAGATGGAGATCGACTGGCCGCGCCCCGATCGCGCACCCGCCGGGCAACGACACCCGCGCCTGGCCGAGACGCGCCAAGAGCGGGCCGAGCACGAGGATAGAGGCCCGCATCTTCCGCACGATGTCATAGTCCGCCGTGTGACTGGTCAGCCGCGCGGCGCTCAGGGCAAGGACCTGCCCCTCCTGCAAGGCAGCCACTTCACACCCAAGCGACTCGAGCAACACGGCCATGGTCCGGATGTCCGCCAAACGCGGCGCGTTGGTGAGGGTCAGCGGCTGGTCCCCCAGCAATACCGCGGGCATCAGGGCCAAGCAGGCATTTTTCGCGCCCGAAATCGCAATCTCGCCCGCCAGAGCCTGACCGCCCTCGATCCTGATTCTGTCCATACGCTCCGGTCTCCCTCTTCAGGTTGTAGGCCCGTCAGCGGGCCCCATGCTGGAGGGATCCTCACCATCTTCGGAGGCCGTCCCATGACCGCTCGAGGGCGCGGTTGCGACGTCTTCGCGGCGCGCTCGGGCCTGGGCCTTGCGGCGGCGAAGATTGGCGCGCAACGCCTCGGCGAGGCGAGCGCCCCGGTCCTGCTTGGCCGGCGTGCCGCCCGAACGGGCGCCTGTGGTGCTGTCCTCTTCGCTCATGCCCCTCCCATAGAGTGCGGCGCCCGGATGGTCCAGTTCGCCCTTGCATTCACAGAGGATTGGGGTATCACCCCGTCGTCGCGCTCAGCGAGTGTCCCTTGCATGGGTTGCGCTTGGGCTGCCGTAGCTCAGCGGTAGAGCACTCCCTTGGTAAGGGAGAGGTCGAGAGTTCAAGTCTCTCCGGCAGCACCACTTTAAAATCAATGGCTTAACCTCGTTTTAGGCGTTGGTTTTGGCCATTGCGTGACTGGCTTCCGCTCAGAAACCGGTTCAGTTTCAGCTTCCTTTCCGCTCCATGATGCTGAGCGCCCGGCTCTGGTGATCCGGGCTGTGTTGCCGATAAACCCGCTCAAGGGTCTGTGATGTGGTGTCGAACCAATCCGCCACGTCTTCCTTCGTCATTCCCTTCTGGAATGCCCAGGTAACGGCGGTGCGCTTCAGATCGTGCGGCACGGTGTTCGTCACGCCCGCTGCTGCGCATTTGCGCATTCCGGGGTCATCCGGTCAGAGATTCCGATAACATCCGGTCAGCCGTTCCGATTTGATCCGGTCACAGGTTCCGGGGTCCCGGTCAGCGGGGTTTCGGGCTGAGGGACGCGGAAGATCGCCGCGAGCCTCGGGATCGGGCAGACGACAGCGAGCGAGTATCTGAAGCGCGCCGAGCAGGCGGGGCTGTCCTGGCCGCTGCCAGAGGGGTGGAGCGAGGCCAGTCTCGAGCAGCGCCTCTTCCCCTCGGCCGCCGAGGCGACACGCCGCGGACTGGCACAGCCTGACTGGCCGGCCGTTCACCGGTCGCTCAAGCGCAAGGGGATCACGCTCGCGTTCGTCTGGGAGGACTACCGCGCCGCCCATCCCCACGACGGCTATGGCTACAGCCGGTTTTGCGAGCTTTACCGGCGCTGGGAGGGCCGGCTGTCGCCGACGATGCGCCAGCATCACTTCGCCGGAGAG
>JBCBYB010000015.1:0-101645 GCA_039816045.1 Pseudomonadota bacterium | reverse complement strand
TTCTCGCTCCGCGAGGCCGCCCCTCGGGCAAACGATCCACTGGAGCGTTTCCTGATCCTCGGGTCCCTGATCGAGCACTGGCGCCGCCATTACAACATTGTCCGGCCCCACAGCGCCATCGGCTACAAGCCGCCCGAACCTGAGGCCATCATTCCCGTCGACCAGAGGTCGATCATACAAAAAAATTCAACCGCACCACGCGATCGGGGAAGTCCAGGATGTTCACACCTCTCAAGGTTGAACGATCGGTCGGGCTAAGTGAGTTCGAACTGGTGCTTAGATCCGCTAAGATCCTTGATCATGAACTGCACGCTGCCGTCATTCCGTAGCTCGAGATGGGCAGCCGCTACGGTGATGCCCGGCGGCAGCTCCTCTTCTTCGAACCGGTAGTCGACCGTGCTATTCTGAGGGTGTGTAATCTCAAGCTCATTGTCGCCTCCAATCGCGAGACCGAAACTCGTCTGCATCGGTGTGCTATTGGCTTGACCAAAATGTACATCCAACCAATTCAAACTAAACCCGAAGCGGTCTGTCACGGCCAGCTGGTGTTGGTTGGCCTCGTTCACCGCGATACGCAAGCGCAAGCGTCCGTCAGGCGAACTCAGAGCCTCCGTCGGACCGAGCCTCTCACCGCTTTTCAGCGTCGGTCCCAAAACTCTTTTCGCGCTCACGTTAGGTGATTGCTTGATCTCATCGATCTCCGAGTCATAGCCGAGTGGACGCCCGACGACGGCCTCCAGCCCAGTCGTCACCTGGCGCTCCATTGCCCTGGCGCCCCGCTCGTGGATCAGCGATAGATAGTCGTCATCGGGCATCGCCTGAACGCCCACGCAGACTTGGTACATCTCGGACCATTCCGTCGCGACCGCATATTTTCGAAGGTCTAGATCTAGATTCTGCGGTGCCTCCTTCGCAGTCTGGGCCTGTTCATCCTGGTAGGCATGAAACAACTCATGCGCCAGTAGAGCGACGACCGAGACTGCCGGTGCATGGGCGACAAAGTCTCTATCAAGGGTCACTTGTCGCTCGATCGGGTCGTAGCTCCCCATCTCCGAGGGCTTGGCCGCCTCCCCTGAGCTGCTGGACTCGTCCGAGCTATCTCCCTCAGCGCTCGAACCTTCCAGCAAGTCTTTGACCAGAATGGGCACTGGACGGAGCCCATAGCACTCACAAAACGCGTCTTTGAGCATGTTGATCGTGCTGATCCGCTCTTCTCGCTGATAGGCCTCGCTCCAAGCTGCGAGCCGGGCGTTGAGATCCACGGACCACTGGATGCGGTTGCAAACCGTGGATGCCATTGCCCCAAAGCGCGGCTCAAGGCTGACCGGAAAGGCGGGGGATCCCTCGCCGACCGGGAAACGGGTCAGAGTTCGCAGCGCTGCCTCTTTCTGCGGATAAAGGCCTCCGGCCGACGTTCCAGCCTGCTGTAAGAGGCTGATGACATCGACACGTGTTTGTGGCGAGAGATTTTGCGCCTCATCATCGCTCAAGGCTTCGATGTCCGCGATCAGCTGGGAGAGGTCCGCGATTCCAGGCTGAGCCGCAGCGTTCGTGATCCGCTCAGAAGCCGTTGCTGAGGCGGCCAGGGAAGGCGCCGGGAGCGGTGGAAGGCTGGCGGCGGCATCGGCGAATACCGCTTCTTGGGAATATGTTGAGGCCATCCCCTGCTGGGATGCTTGGTGTAGCTCGCCCGATCCGGTTCCCGTCCTCCGACGCTGTTGCGCTGGCTGCTCTTCCGACGCCGGCTCAGGCGCTGCGCGCCGACGCCCACCCAAACCTCCGATACGGTTATCCATGGGCGATCTGTCTCACGGCATGCCGCGGTTGTCCAGCCGAACGAACGGGCCACTGATCACCTCCGCGCCTAGAAGCCGTGGCGGCCCAAACGCGATGCAATAGGTGGATACCCAGCCGCCATGACCTGACTTGCCTTCTGGTGTGGTTTCAGTGTTCGACCTAGCGGTCTTTGGTTGCCGGAGTGTCGGCTTCAAGCGCCAGTGGCTGATCGCCTTGAGCGTTGCTTGAAGGGCGGTCTGAGAACTGGTGTTGTGCCGGCCATGCCGCTGAAGCGTTTGCCCCACGCGCGGGCCTGACCGGACACGCGTCAACGCTGTTTGCACGGCATCCTGCCCGAAGCCCTCGCTCCATTCCTCAACAGTGTTGGATCTAAGCGTTCATTCAGGATGGCCATTAGGACCGGAGAACGTCTCCAGGCGATCTCCCAAAGCGCATCGCAGCGCGCGCCGGTCGGCCAGCTCCATCGGCATGGAGTTGGCTCGACAACAGGGCCGACCGCCTGATAACCTGAAGATATGGACAATCGGATCGCGGGTTCGGGTATACGTCGCCCTCTTGCGTCTCCATCGGCGGCGGAGCCCGCTTCGAGACGCCAGCAGACGGGACTTGACGACCCTGGGGCGCAGCCAATCGCCACTCAAGGCCAGCCTGGAGGTGAGGCGCAGTCCGAGATTTTCGCGGAAGCCACAAACCTGTTGGCTTTCTCGAGGTTGCCGACTGCTGCATTGCCTGGGCAGAGTGGTCGGATCGCGCGAGAGTCCGTTGACGCTGAGAACGTTGTCAACGCGTTCAATGCGATGACGGACGACGAGGCGCATGGCCTCTCGACGCAAGTCATCGTGGATACGGTTAGTCTCTTGAAGGCATCCAACATCGACAGTGAGTGGCTCGTTACGAACAACAAGCTTGGCGCGTATCGGCATTTGTCACGGCTTCCGATGTCCGAGGGGTTCAGTGCTTTCCCGAAGGGGTTGACCAAGCGGTTCGCTGGCAAGGCAGCCGCGGTTGGCAAGACTGTCCGGTCGGATGAGAACCTCAAGGCCGCGCTGCGGACTTGGGATCAGGCGGATCTACAGTCGCGGACCCAGGTGGCCCGTGACCTGAGCAAGATAATCTGTAAGTGTTATGGTATTTCTTCGATCCCTGTGGATATAAAAGATCACTTCGATGATGATCCAGACCAGTGTGGCGCCTATTATTCAAACCCTATTTATACAGACGTTTCCGTCATGTCGATAGACAAGGACTATCTGTCCAATGCCTCAGCCGGAGCAATTGTCGCTGTTTTGGCGCATGAGCTTTTCCATGGATATCAAGAAGAAAGAGGCAAGGTTTTCAGACAAGATCCAACGCGTCTTGACCCCGACCTCAGAGCGTATATCGCATCAACTGAGATTTCAGATGATTATTATGCTGATGTGGACGATATCCCAAACGACGATTACCTGTCTCTGACCCACGAACGGGGTGCGCGCGCTATGGAGCGTTCGGTCATGCTCGAACTGACTGGGATCCTCGGGGCAAACTATGAGTACGACAACGACACGGATGAGCTGTCCTTTGCGACTGTGTTGGATGAAGAGCATGACCTCGGCAATCACCTCAAGGAGGGCACGCGTCTGAGCTCTATGGATGCGCTGACGTCTCCTGATGGGCGCACAAAGCTCCGGGTCGCGGTGAACAAAGACACCTACGAGCATCAGCTGGCCGTCACCGACCGCTTCGGGAATTGCATGCGGTGGCTAGACGTCACCTTCGGTTCAGCGGCGACCGATGATCAGCGTCAGGACTACGGGCTTGCCATCGCCGCCTCGGGCAATCTCGAGGTCCGTCGCGCGGACAGCGACGAGGTTGCCCACATGTTCGGTGACCTCTTGCCGGCGGGTGTGTCCGCCACACGTGCCCGGCTGGAGCTCGACAACGCTGGGGCCGTTCAGTTCAGTGTCGGTGGCGATGACGGTAACACCTACAGTGCCCAGCTCGACTAGCAGCGCGTCAATCAGCCGGTTCTCCGGCTCCGAGTAAGGCGGGCCTGGCTCAAAAACAGCGTAGGCCGCCTGAGACTTTCGCCCGGCATCTCCCAATTGTCCTCTTGCCGTCGAGCTTGTCGGCACCGGCAAGCCGGATCAAACATGAAGTGGCCCGTGCCCCATCGCGGGTGCACCCTCGCGTTGCGCCAAGGCGAGCGCGTCTCAATGCCCTTACTGCGCCGGAGCTTTGGCGATCGAGCCCAGCAGATCCGCGAGCAGCGCGTTGATGCGTCGACGAAGCTCCCGTTCGCTGACTGTGATCGCGTCCTGCGCCCGGGTAATCTGCCAAGGGGCGGCACCGTCCACCCGGCCCGGGCAGCGCAGCCCTTCCGGACGGACCTGATGGTTGATCAGGAATTGGCCGTTGGGCGCCCGGCGAGGTTTGCCCGCGGCGTCCACAAGGCGCTTGTGCGAGAGAACGACGGCCTTGTCTCTTTCGGAATAGACCTTGCCGCCGCACTTGAAGCGCCAGTCGCTGACGAACTCGACGACGACGCCTGAGCCGCAGGTGGGTCGCTTGCCAGCAGCGTCGGCAGCGGTGCCAGCGGCGACGGCGAGAGATGCAAAGGTCTTCATAACGGGAACCCTTCTGTGGCCGCGCGTGGCGGCTGAGGTTGAATTTAGGTGTGGGGAGAGGCGGTAGGTGGTCTGGTCAGTACCAGGGTGGGATCTTGAAGCAGTCGACCAGCAACGGATCGTCCATGTCGCTGGTCTCGTCGAGGCGCCCGCGATCGTCTGCGGAGGTCATGGCGGCACGCCCTTGGGCCGCTGTAGCCCGAGACTGCGTACGATAGGCTGTAGTGGCGGGGGATCTCTGGTTGGCTCGGTGCTTGCGCGCGAGCGCTGTCTCGGCCCGTGTCGGTGGTGCTCTCATCCGCCGGCTTGTTGGCGAAGTCCACCTCTTGAGCCAGGGCGTTCTGGGCCCGACGGAATTCGCGGATCTGCTCGATCGCAGCGAGACGCCTCGCTGTCATCTTCCTCAAGGGCGGCAATCACCACCGTGGCCGCCGCGTCGATCGTAGAGCGGTGGGAATGGTCATCGGGATGGCGCTCATGCTGAACTGAGCGTCCGGCATCGGCTATCCATTCTGAGCGCGGCAAACCCAAGCCTCACCGCATGGAAATTTAAGGAGGTAGGCCCTATCGCCCGCGCCCGAGGACTCGCCAAGATTGGCTATCTGATCGCAATCATGAAGCGGCCATGCGGATAAACAGACGACAATTGTCGCCCGGACTTTGCTATGTCGTTGAAATTTGTGGCTGGGGAACCTGGATTCGAACCAGGACCGACGGAGTCAGAGTCCGCTGTTCTACCGTTAAACTATTCCCCACCGGGAGCGCGTACCGCACGCCGTGCCGTGGCGAGAGCATCTAGCGTCCTGCAGCGCAGCGGTCAAGCGGCTCTCACCGTTCATGTTCACCCCGAGCGACGGAGGGTGACGGCCAGCAGATTGGAGAAATCTTGCATCGGTCGGCGTGGCACATATCCGCAATTGCGGCTTTCGTGGCGGTTCTCCCAGATGCAGAGATCATAGCTTCCCATATCGAGGTTAAGGGCCATACGAGGGGCATAACCATCGATCAATTCGGCACCTGCGTCATGCAGCGTCAGTGCTGCTGCGCTCTGCCAGAGGCCAAAGCCATGAGCGTCCTCAAACAACATCCGGCGCGTAAAGCGCGGAGCGTCGGGCCGATCACGCACGTCGAGGCGGCCATCCACAATGATAAGATGGCTCTGCGCGACACTCGCCCCGTCCGCCGCCGCCTCGCGGGCAAAACGCACCCGTGCGGACGGAGCCGACAGATCGACGACCGTGCCGTTCCAGGGCACGCGCGCGCGGTGATGCAGGCTGAGCTGACCGTCAGCGATCAGCAGGATACCATCCATCGGTGCGAGCGTCTGGTTCACCACCTGGCCGCCGTCGACGAAGAGCCCGACAGGATTTGGACTGCCCCCCGCGCGGGTGTCGCGACCGGTATAGGCCCCGGTCACTGTCCAACGCTCGGCGTCAGCCTCGGGTGGCGCTAGCGCTTCGTCCGGCACCAAAAGCAACTCGGCCCGGGCCTCGCCCCAGCAGCTGTGCATGAGGAGACCGGGGGCTGGAGCGGGGCAGGCATCGGCGGGTCCTCCCGCGGAGAGGACGGCCAGAAGCGCGGCCGCCCGGATCATTGCCACGTCATCCCGGGCTCATCCCCCGCAGCCGCTCGGACCGCCGCCGAAGGATCTCGACAGTGGCGAGCAGCAGGATCGAGAAGGTCACCATGATCGTCGCCACCGCGAGAATGGTCGGCGAGATCTGCTCGCGCAGCCCAGTGAACATCTGCCAGGGCAGGGTCTTTTGGCTGGCCGAGCCGAGGAACAGGACCACCACCACCTCGTCAAAGCTGGTGATGAAGGCGAAGAGCCCGCCCGAGATCACCCCCGGCACGATCAGCGGCATCTGGACCCGGAAGAAGGTGGTGACCGGGTCCGCCCCCATATTCGCCGCCGCCCGTGTGAGGGACTTGTCGAAGCCCACGAGCGTCGCCGTCACGGTGATGATCACGAAGGGCGTGCCGAGGGCCGCATGGGCCAGCACCACGGCCCAATAGGTGCCTTGGATCCCGATGGTCGAGTAGAAGAAGAACATCCCCGTCGCCGAGATGATCAGCGGCACGATCATGGGCGAGATCAGGATCGCCATGATCACCCCGCGGAACGGCACATGGGATTGGCTGAGCCCGATCGCCGCCAAGGTCCCCAGCGACACCGACAGGAACGTCGCCACCGGTGCGATCTTCAGCGAGTTCGACAGCGCCAGCTGCCAGTCGGGATTGTTGAAGAAGTCGTCGTAGTGCTTGAGGCTGTAGGCATCCGCCTCAAGCGCCAGCATCCCCGGCGTGAACGTGAAGAAATCCTCGGCGTTGAAGCTGAGCGGGATGATGATCAGGATCGGCGCGATCAGGAAGAAGAAGATCAGGCCGCAGATCACCCGGAAGCTGTAGTACCAGATCTTCTGGCCCTGGGTCGCATAGATCGGAAGCGGCATGTCCTACCCCAGTTTCACGTTGTCGATGCCGACGATGCGGTCATAGAGCCAGTAGAGCCCCAGCACCACGATCAGCAGAAGCGAGGCAAGCGCCGCCGCCAGGCCCCAGTTGAGGCTCGAGCTGATGTGATAGGCGATCCGGTTCGAGATGAAGATGCCCTCGGTCCCGCCCACGAGTTCTGGCGTGATGTAGTAGCCGATGGACAGGATGAAGACGAGGATTGCACCTGCGCCGATCCCCGGGATCGTGTTCGGGAAATAGACCCGCCAGAACGCCGTCCAATCCGTCGCGCCCAGCGATTTCGCCGCGCGCAGATAGGTCGGCGGGATCGTCTTCATGACCGAATAGAGCGGCAGGATCATGAAGGGCAGAAGGATATGCGTCATCGCGATGATGGTGCCGGTCTGGTTGAACATCATCTGTAGCCGGCCGTCATCGGAGAGGATGCCGACGGTCACCAGCATGTCGTTTACCACGCCCTCCTGCTGCAGAAGCACGATCCAGGAGGAGGTGCGCACCAGGAGCGAAGTCCAGAACGGCAGCAGCACCAGGATCAGCAGCAGGTTCGATGTCCGGAGCGGCAGGTTCGAGAGGAGCCAGGCAATCGGATAGCCGAGGATCAGGCAAGTGAAGGTGATCGTGATCGAGAGCCAGAGCGTCCGCTCGAAGAGGAAGAGATAGATCGCCTCGTCTTCGGGCATCGCCTCGATCTCGCCCTCCGGGGTCTGCTGGAGATCGGCGGCGGTCAGGAAGTAGCTCTGGGTGTAGGCCCCGGAGAGACGTTTGATCGTCTGCCAGGTCTCCAGTTCGCCCCAGTCGTCGTCCCGGTCGATAAAGGCCTCTTTGAACGGCGCCTCGAACTTGGCGACCCGGCGTCCGGTCTTGCGGAAGAGGCTCGCCATGCCGGAGGTTTCATAATTGAGGCGGGAGCCGAGCTTGGTGTGCTGCTTGGCCTCGACCGCGATCACGAGATCCTCGGCGAGCGCGGCATAGACCGTCTCGTCCGGTAATTCGCCGCTGGTCGCATCCCAACCGGCCAGCGCCTCGACCGTGCGCGGCAGCGTGTCCGGAACGATGTCGTTCTCGACCGAGCGCATCAGCATGTCGGCAATCGGTGCGATGAAGGTGATCAGCACAAAAAACAACAGAGGCGACACCAGGAGGAAAGCCCGCAGCTTTTGCCGCCTCAGGGCTTTCGCCAGCGACTGCTTGAGCGGGGTGCCGTCAGCTGCGAGCAGACGTCCCCGCGCATCGGTGGCCGCGTGGGCGCTTGGTTCGGCGGCGAAGCCGTCTCCGGTCGTGCTGGTCATCGCGGCCTCCACTGTGGGGAAGAGCGGGGCCTCAGCGGCCCCACCCTGAAGTCAAGCGCTTGGATTACTTCGCAATCCAGGCCTGGAACTTGGCGTCCAGATCATCGCGGTAATCCGCCCACCACTCGTAGTTGTAGAGGAAGGTGTTTTTGGCGTTGTTCGGATCGGTCGGCATGTGCGGCGCCATGTCGATGCCGAGATCGGCGTGCTTGCCGACCAGCGGGGCCGAGGACGCGCGCGCCGGGCCATAGGAGATGTACTTCGCCTGGTCCGCCAGCCGCTGCGTGTCGGTCGCGAACTTGACGTAGTGCAGGGCACGCGCGGTGCGCTCCTCGCTCAGACCCGTCGGGATGATCCAACCGTCGAGATCGAACACCTGCGCGTCCCAGAGCATCTTGACAGGCTGCTTCTGCTCTTCGATCAGCGCGAACAGACGCCCGTTGTAGGTCGAGCCGATCACCACTTCGCCATCGGCGAGGCGTTGCGGCGTCTCGGCGCCGGCCGACCACCAGATCACCTCGTCACGAATGGTGTCGAGCTTGGCCAGCGCCTGGGCCACACCCTCTTCGGTTTCGAGCACGTCATAGACGTCGTCCTTGGCCACACCGTCGCAGAGCAGCGCCCACTCCATGTTGTTGATCGGACGTTTCTCCAGGCTGCGTTTGCCCGGGAAGGTCGCGAGATCGAACACGTCGCAGATGTCATCGGGCTCTTTGCCGCCCCACTCTGCCACGTCCGTGCGGTAGCCGAAGGTGGTCGAGTAGACGATCTGCGGGATGAAGCAATCGGACACCAAAAGGTCGCCGAAATCATCCGAGGCGGAGGTACCGTCGGGCGCCGATGCCAGCTCGGTGTCGAAATCCATCTCGCGGGCCAAGCCCTCGTCGCAGAGGCGGATCGCGTCGGAGGCGACCACGTCGACCACATCCCAGGTCACGTTGCCTGCCTCGTTCATGGCGCGCAGTTTCGCCACGGCCTCGGCCGAGCTTGCGTCATTGACGATGGTGGTGCCCGTCTTCTCCGAATACGGCGTGTGATAGGCGTTCTGCTGCGACGCCGTGTAAGCACCGCCCCAGCTGACGATGGTCATCTCGGAGCCACAGCCCTCACAGGGCGGCAGTTCCTCTGCGAGGCCGGCAAACGGCACGGCGACGAGGGCGGTTGCCCCCAGAAGATGTGTGAGTTTCATAGGTAGTCTCCCTGTTGGTTCACCCCGATGGATGTGTGGCCGGCGGGGCCTCGGGTCGCCCCCCCGGTATTGGATCCGCCTGTTCCGGCACAGGCCTTATGCGATAAACCCCTGCGATATCTCGAGGCGATATTGCTGCGATATCTGCGACATCCGGCATGACCTCGATCGCAGGACGGCACCGGTTCGGCGGAGGCCCATGCGCTGCTCATGCGGGCTTCCACGCGTCGAGCGCCTTCACCAGCGGCATCCGCTTGGCCGCCAGCGATTTGTGCTTGCCGACCCCGGCCAGCGCTTTCTTATGCGCCGCAAGCGACGCCTTCAGAGCACCGGCAATCTGCGCGCTCTGCTGGGCATAGGCTTTCTGCGCCGCAGCCAGATCCTTCTCGGTGGTCTTCATCCGCTTCTCGATGCTCGTGGCGATCTTGTGGGCGTGCGCCATCTCTTTCATGTCGATGATGGCACGGGCCGAGCGAAACACCTTGCTGGCCACTCCGGACACTGGTTTGCTGAGGACGCCCGTGGTCTTGAGCGTGCCCTGAACGCCCGTGAGCGCCGCGCCCGCCGGGCCGACGCCCTTGGAGCCCAGGCATTCGTTGATGACAGCCCCCACGGTCGCGCCAGCCACAACCACGCCAAACCGGGCGAGCACGCCAGCCGGGCTGATCAACGCCGTCACCGATCCGAGCGCGAGATTGATGGCGGCCTGCGCCTGTGCTTCCTTCACCGCTTTCTTGGCCTTCTCCAGGTCGGCCCTGATGGCTTTCAGGTTTTGTTCGATGGTCTTGAAGCGCTGCGCCGTTTTGGTGAACGGGTTCAGCACCGCGAAAAAGGCAGACAGCGCCACCGCAAGGTTCGCACCGATCAGCGCCTGGTGATTGGCGTTCAGCGCCTCGTGTTTGTCGAGCGCCTGGATCAGCTTTTTCGCTTCCGCTCCTGTACCCTTCAGGTCGGTGACATGGTCGATATGCGGCTGGCGCGGGATCGACAGGTTGAAATTCACCTGCGCCGTTTGGGTTTCGATCGCCACATTCTTCAGCTTCTTGACGACCGGCAGCGGGTAATGGGAGATCCCGCTTGCGCTCAGGACCGCTTTTGTCACGCCGTCGGCCGATGTGGCCGCCGCGTTAAGCGCATCGATCTGACCCTTGATCTTCGAGCTTTCCAGGAACTCGCGCGCGGTCGCCATCCAAGCCCCTCAGGCCGCATCCAACGCGCGGCAGTCTTCGGTCTGCCAGCCGATCCGCGTGGTCTCCCCGACCCGCAGCGCCGCATGGGCATGGCTGTTCGGCACCTTGACGATGAACTGGTCGTGACCCGCGACCTCCATGCGGCAGCGGATATGGTCGCCGAGATAGATCAGCTCCACCACCTTGCCGTCCATCCCATTGGGAGCGCTTTCATCGCCGATGATCACGCGCTCGGGCCGGATCGAGAGCATGGTGCGCTCACCAACCCCGCCAGCGTTGATCGCAAGGGCACCGACCTCGCCGTGGTTGCCGATCTGGACACGCGCGGTGCCACCCGCGATGGCCGTCACCTTGCCGTCCATGCGGTTGTTTTCGCCGATAAAGCCCGCGACGAAGGCATTGTCCGGCCGCTCATAGAGGTCCGCAGGGGGCGCCAGCTGCTGCACCACCCCATCGTTGAACACCGCGATCCGGTCCGACATGGTCAGCGCCTCGGACTGGTCATGGGTCACATAGACGACCGTGACGCCGAGCCGCTCGTGCAGGTGTTTGATCTCGTACTGCATGTGCTCGCGGAGTTGCTTGTCGAGCGCGCCGAGCGGCTCGTCCATCAGCACGAGCTCCGGCTCGAACACCAGCGCGCGGGCAAGCGCGATGCGCTGCTGCTGCCCGCCCGAGAGCTGCGCCGGCCGGCGGCCGCCAAAGGCGCCCATCTGCACCATATCCAGCGCGCGCTCGACCTTGGCCTTGCGCTCCGCCTTCGGTATCTTGCGCACTTCGAGCGGGAAGGAGAGGTTCTCCGCCACGGTCATATGCGGGAACAGGGCATAGTTCTGGAAGACCATGCCGATGCCGCGCTTGTGGGGTGGGATGTTGTTGATGCCTTTGCCGTCGAGAAGGATCTCTCCGTGGGTTGCAGTCTCGAACCCGGCCAGCATCATCAGGCAGGTGGTTTTCCCGGATCCCGATGGGCCGAGCATGGTCAGAAACTCGCCCTTCGGCAGCGCGAGGTTCAAATCTTTGACGACCAGCGTCTCGCCGTCATAGCTTTTTTGCACACGTTCAAACGCGACGAACGCGTCGTCGTTGGCGCCATCGGCCATCCAACACTCCCTGTCCGGAGCCCATTTTGCGGCTCTCTGCGTGACAGGCTAAACACAGCCGATGGCCGCCGTAAACCCCACGACCCAGGCTGTCCGATATCGATTTGCCGTTTTCTCGGTCACTTCTTGCGCCACACGCCGACAGACGCTGCAAGAGTCGGCAATGGCCTAATTTTAGGGCGATGCAGAAAAGGGGCGGACCGGGGTCACCGATCCGCCCAAAGGCCGTCTGAGGCTGGTGCCGCTCAGTGATCGAACGGCACGAAGAGGGTCCAGGGAGCGCTCTCCTCCCCCGTCCAGCGGCAGCAGCGGTGGTCGACCGCATCGCGGGTCCCGGCAAGCCCCGACCGCCCCGTGAGAGACGGCCTCACCCCAATTGCCAAGTCCCCGTGCGGTCCAGCATGGCCATGCGCAAGGCGCGCTTCCAGGCCATGAACGCGCCAGTCGAGTTGCGAGACCACAGCTGCCTGGCGCTTGATCGCCGCCGGCAGCCCGGCATAGCTCTCGACCAGATCGCGGGCCCAGATCAGCGCGCTGATGAGCGCAACGATCAAGAGCCACCGCTCCCGCCACTGAACGAGGGCATCGAGCCCCCTGAGAACACCTCTTCCCGACACATCGGCTTTCATGGTTTGCCCCAATTTCTTGGGCCGCCCCTGACCGAGACTGACGACCGGGCCCGGTCAGGCCGGCCGGTTGTTGAACCCCGCCGCAGGGAGAGCGAAGGGCCCGTTTGGGGAGCGCGAGGGCTCCCGGTGTTCGGCAGCACCTCCCACCCTTCGGAAGCACCGCCACCCAGGACCCTAGGCATCAATGTAAAATTTTCGGTGAAGTTTCACTGTCAGGTTTAGAAGACAGCGCGCCCAGGCCGATTGGCGGCCGGGGCGAAGATCTCAGTGCGCGACGGCGGCCGCCACGCTCTCGTCGATCATGCGGCCCTCGGTGAAGCGGTCGAGCCCGAATGGCCCTGCCACCGGGTCCTCGCCCTTGGCCACCAGCCCCGCCGTCGCCCAACCGGAGCCGGGGATCGCCTTGAACCCACCAGTCCCCCAGCCGCAGTTGATGAAGACGTTCTCCACCGGCGTCTTCGAGATGATCGGCGAGCGGTCGCCCGTCATGTCCACGATCCCGCCCCACTGGCGCAGCATCTTGAGCCGCGAGATCATCGGGAAGGTCTCGACCAGCGCGGTCACCGTCTCCTCGATGTGCTGGAAGCTGCCGCGCTGGGTGTAGTTGTTATAGCCGTCAGCCCCGCCGCCGATCACCATCTCGCCCTTGTCGGATTGGCTCATATAGCCATGCACGGTGTTGGCCATGACCACGATGTCCATGCAGGGCTTGATCGGCTCGGAGACCAGCGCCTGGAGCGCCACGCTCTCGACCGGCAGGCGGAAGCCCGCCATATCCGCCAGCACGCCCGAGTGCCCGGCCACCACGATGCAGAGCTTGTCGCAGGTGATCGGCCCGCGGGAGGTCTGCACGCCTTTGACCCGGTTGTTCGGGCGGTCGATGCCGGTAACCTCGCAGTTCTGGATGACGTGCACGCCGAGCGCTGAGGCCGCGCGGGCATAGCCCCAGGCCACCGCATCGTGGCGCGCAGTGCCGCCGCGGGGCTGCCAGAGCCCGCCCAGCACCGGATAGCGCGGGCCCTCGATGTTGATGATCGGGCAGTGCTTCTTGACCGCCTCCGGCCCGACCAGCTCGGTGTGGATGCCGGCCAGGCGGTTCGCGTGCGCCGTGCGTTTCATCGCGCGCAGTTCGTGCTCGGTCTGGCACAGCATCATCACGCCGCGGGGGCTGAACATGATGTTGAAGTTGAGCTGCTGGGAGAGGTCCTCGTAGAGCCCACGCGAGAGCTCATAGATCGACGCGGAGGCCGGCTGCAGATAGTTCGAGCGGATGATCGTGGTGTTGCGCCCGGTGTTGCCGCCCCCTAGCCAGCCCTTCTCCAGCACCGCCACATTGGTCACGCCGTGGTTCTTGGCGAGATAATAGGCGGTCGCGAGCCCATGCCCGCCGGCCCCGACGATCACCACGTCATAATGGGTCTTGGGCTCCGGGTCCGGCCAGGCCCGCTCCCACCCCTTGTGGTAGCGCATGGCCTCACGGGCGACGGCATAGGCGGAGTAATGTTTCATCTTGCGGCTCCTGGTAGAGGGCTCGGTCGAGTATGCGGTCTAGGGCCTCTGTCGGCAAGCAAGCAGCGGGAATGCGGCTGTTTTGGCGTCTTGGGCGACGTGATCTGCGACATCGGGACCGTCACGATCGGACGATCCTTTGGCGGCGGCGGATTGCGGGGGGCCACCGGCACCGCTACCTCTGCCCGAGGAGGACGCCATGAGCGCATTCATCATCGTCGCAGGCGCCATCGCGCTGGTCGCGGCTTTCGCCGTGTTTCTGCCCCTGTTCAAGGGCGGCGCACGAGAGCAGAGCCGGGCGGCCCGCGATGCGGCCGTCTATCGCGATCAGCTGGCCGAGCTCGACCGGGATGTGGAGCGCGGCACGTTGAGCGCGGATCAGGCGGCGGGCTCCCGGGCCGAGATCGGGCGACGGCTCCTGGCGGCCTCGGCGAAGGCTGAGCGCTCCGAGAGCCTCGGACCCGCCCCGCGTGAGACCAGCCAGCTTTTTGCCCAGATCGGGATCGCAGCGCTGCCGGTGACCGGGCTTGCCCTCTATCTGCTGATCGGAGCACCGGGGCAACCGGACGCCCCGTTCGACGCGCGCTCCGAAGCCGAGCAGCGGGCGGGGCTCGCCTCCCTGCCCGGCCAGCAGGTGCGCCCGAGCCAGGCTGACGCCGAAGCCGACTTCGCCGCCCACTTCGGGGCGGAACTGCCCGTGCCCGAGGTCAATCCCGAGGAAGAAGCCCTGCTGGCTCAGCTCAAATCCGTGCTGGCGGAGCGCCCGGACGATGTGGAGGGCCGCCGCCTGCTCGCCGATGCGCATATGCGCCGGGGCGAGCACAGCGATGCCGCGCGGATCTATGGCGAGATCGCTGACATCCTCGGCCCAAGGGCAGAGGGCGCGCTCTTCGCCGACCGGGCCGAGGCGCTGATCCTTGCGACTGGCGGCTATGTCTCGCCGGAGGCCGAGCGCACCCTCGCCCGCGCGCTGGAGCTTGCCCCCGCGCACCCGGCGGCACGCTATTATGGCGGGCTCGCGCTGGCGCAGCGAGGAGATCTCGACCGCGCCATCATGTTGTGGGAACGGCTGGAGCGGGAGAGCCCCCCCGAAGCCCCCTGGATGCCGATGCTCGGCCAGATGCTCGCCGATGCCCGCCAGGCCCGCGGCGGCGGCGCCTTCAGCAGCGAGGCCGGGGTGCCGGGCACCGCGGCGCGTGGCCCGTCGGCGGAGGACCTCGCAGCGGCGGAAGACCTCTCGCCGGAAGAGCGTCAGGAGATGATCCGCGGGATGGTCGCACAGCTCGAGGAGCGGCTGGTCACCCAAGGCGGCGAGCCCGAGGAGTGGCTGCGCCTGATCAGCGCCCATTGGCGGCTTGGCCAACAGCGTGAGGCCCGCCGGACCTATGCGCTCTCCCAGGAGGCGCTGGACGGCGGTGCTGCCAGCTTCATCCGCGAGCAGGCGCTGGTGCTCGGTGTGATCACGGAATGAGCGCGCCGATCCATAAGGAGATCGAGGCGCTGGCCACGACGCCCGGCCCACTGATCGGGCTCGACCTCGGCACCAAGACCATCGGCGTCGCGGTGTCGGACGGGCTGCGCATGACCGCGACGGGCCTCGAGACCATCAAGCGCAAGAAATTCACCACCGACGCCGCGCGCCTCGGCGAGATCGCAACCGCACGCGGGGTGGTCGGCTTCGTGCTCGGCCTGCCGCTCAACATGGACGGCACGGCAGGGCCACGGGTGCAGGCGACCCGCGCCTTTGCCCGCAATCTCGCGGGTGTGCTGCCCCTCCCGATTGCTTTCTGGGACGAGCGCATGAGCACCCAGGCGGTCGAGCGCACGCTGATTGCGGCGGATTCCTCCCGCAAACGTCGCTCTGAAGTGATCGATAAACTCGCAGCGGCTTATATCCTGCAAGGGGCGCTCGACCGGCTCGCCATGGCGCGCTGAAGCCCGAACGCAGGGACGGAGCAGGCATGGCCGCGAAAGACAACGACAGCGATGCGGTGTGGCGGCGCGACGAGATCGCCTCGCCGTGCATCAAGCTCTGCATGCTGCATCCGGAGGCGCGGATCTGCGTTGGCTGCTACCGCACGGGCGAGGAGATCGGCCGCTGGTCGTCGATGGCCCCCGAGGAGCGTGACCGCCTGATGGCCGAACTGCCGGAGCGGGCCTCGCGTCTCGGCACCCGCAGCGGCGGACGCGCTGCCCGCCGGGCCAAACGGGACACTTGACGCATCCGGATCAACGCCCGGGGCTGACACGGAAATTTCGCCTGTGGTGTCCTGATTAAGCTGTTGTCAACCGTGTCGACATGCTATGGACGCTCATCGGGGTGGTTCAGGCCGACGCAGGTTGTGCTCGGGCTCGGTGTCGCAGGGAGTTCCTAGACGGCGATGTTGTTTTGGCCGCTTACGATCATCGGATGCGTGGTGCTCGTGATCTATGTCGCGGCGCATCCCGACATCGACTTGGGCGCGCCCAAGAACGACGAGCTGACGGCGCTCTACGTCTTGATGCTGGTGGCCGCGATTGCGTTCGCCGGGATCGCGCGCATGCTGCTGCGGAGCAACCATCGGACCCTCGCGAATTCCTTTGCGCTGACCTTTCTGGGGTTCTTCGCCTTCGGGGGGTATGTCTTCCGGGAGGATGTCTCCTCGATCTGGGACCGGGTGCGCGGGGAGCTGAACCCGAGCCTCGCGCTCGCCGTCGCCCCGGGCGAGGTGGAGCTGCGCCGCGCCTGGGACGGCCATTTCCGCGCCGATGTGCACATCAACGGCCATGTCATGCGGATGATGGTCGACACCGGCGCGAGCATGGTCATCATCCCGTTCGAGCAGGGCAAGTCGCTGGGGATCAACCCGGATGTGCTGCGCTTCTCCATGCCCGTCGCCACGGCCAACGGCCCGGCGAAGGTCGCCCCGATCAATCTCGACCGGATCGAGGTTGGCCCGATCCTCGTGCGCGATGTGATCGCCGCGGTGGCTCAAGAGGGCGCCCTCGACACGCCTCTCCTCGGCATGAGCTTTCTTGGCCGCCTGACCGAGACGAGCTTCCAGGGTGAGCGGCTGATCCTGCGCCAGTCGGTGACGGACCGTGGCGCGATGATGCTCGGCCGCTGAGGCGGCTCACGGCCCTTCCAGCCACCAATCCTCCGGCAGATGCGCGGGCGGCTCGGGCCGGAAATAGGTGACCGCCCGAGGCGGTCCTTTCGGAGCCTGCCAAGGCGCCACCCCATGCAGTGCGAGGCGGTGGACGACATAAGCCTCGCCCGGTCCAGCATGGACAACCACCCGCGGACAGGTCTCGAAGATCCGGCGGCGGGTTTCCGTGTAGATCTCCGTCACATCCTCCTCGGCCCAGCGCGCAGGCGGAATACCCCCCAGACGCGCGCGAAAGGCCGCGCGCATGATCTCGTGGCTGCTCTCCCAGACGACCATCGGAGCGGCCTCCGGAGCGCTGTGGCGGAGGGGCAGACCGAGGATGAACCCGTGGTGCTCGCCAGGGCGGCGCCGGCGCGCCTCGTCGCGCAACAGCCCGTCCACATGGGCGGCATCCCGGTCCCGGCGAAAGCGAAAGGCGGCGTCGCTCTCCCCTTCCCAGGGCTGCGGATAGCCGGGATAGCACACCGAGATCTGCGCCTTGTCCCAGCGGTCCGGGGCGAGACCGAGCGTGTCCGCGATGAACTGCACAGCCGAGCCCGCAAGCGGCGGGACACCCCGCTCGGCCACCGACCCGTCCTCGGCATTGGGGAAGATATTGACGCCCGCGAACCAGGTTCCCCCACACCGCAGCCAGGCGTCTTTCGCGGCAGGATCCTCGGCGATCTCGGCGGCCAACGGCGCGGCGGCCTGAACCCAGGCCGCGGTGTCCGGGCAGACCGGCAGCCGCACCCAGCCCCGCTCGCGATAGGCCTCTAGGTGCGCGCTCACGCCGCCTCGTCCCGCCCCAGGATCGCTGTCATCGCGCGCTCGACCACTTCGGGCCCGGCGCCCGGGCGGCACGCCTCCTCCGACAGCTGCCGCCGCCAGGCCCGCGCGCCCGGCCGCCCGGCAAAGGCGCCCAGCATGTGCCGCGTGATCTGGTGGAGCCGGGTGCCCTCCGAGAGCCGCGCTTCGATATAGGGCAGCATCCCCCGCACCGCGTCCTCCGGCGCCACGGGCGGGATGGCCCGCCCGGTGATCAGCGCATCGGCCCGCCCGAAGATCACCGCCGGGTCATGGTATGCCGCGCGCCCGATCATCACCCCGTCGGCCCAGGCGAGATGGGTCTCCGCCTCGTCAAGGCTCATGATCCCGCCGTTCAGCACGATGGTGAGCTCCGGCCGCTCCGCCTTCATCCGCTGCACCAGCGCATAGTCCAAGGGCGGCACCGTGCGGTTCTCCTTGGGGCTGAGGCCCTGGAGCCAGGCCTTGCGCGCATGGATGGCAAAGCTGCGCACCCCCGCTTCGGCCACCGTGTCGAGGAACTGCGGCAACGCCGCGGAGGGGTCCTGCTCATCCACCCCGATGCGGCATTTCACCGTGATCTCCGGGCCGTCCTCACCCGCTGCAGCCCGCATCGCCGCACAGCAGCGCGCCACCAGCTCCGGCTCGCGCATCAGGCAGGCCCCGAAGGCGCCCGACTGCACCCGGTCGGACGGGCAGCCGACGTTCAGGTTGATCTCCGCAAAGCCGAGCGGCAGGGCCATCTCGACGGCACGCGCCAGCATCTCTGGCTCCGAACCGCCGAGTTGCAAGGCGAGCGGATGCTCCCGGACGTCATGGGCGAGCAGCCAGTCCGCCTCCCCGATCACCAGGCCCGAGGCCGTGACCATCTCGGTATAGAGCAGCGCATGCGCCGAAAACTGCCGGTGAAACATCCGGCAGTGGCGGTCGGTCCACTCCATCATCGGCGCGCAGCTCAGGCGCGTGCTCGGGTGTGCGTTGGTCATCGGACGGTAGATATCTCGTTGGTCTCGGAAATCAGCCCTTACCAAGAGACCGTGAGCCTTGTCATGTGCAGTCGAAACATCTCGCCCCCGTCAGATCCCGCGCCGGTCATGCCGACGAAAGAACGCCGCGCTCACGCCAACGTCGACGCGAAAGCAGCGCCTCTGGGGGTGCCCATAAACCGATTGACAGGCTACGTTTTCAGCCCGAGCTTCTTGGCGATCTGCTTGTCCAAGGTGCCGTCCCAAGTCTCTACGGCCAAGTTTTTATGATATAACTCGATATCGTCCACTTCATTGAATGCCGTCTTGCTGTTCTGCTTCATCTTCTTGAATGAAGATTTCATGCCGTTGGTGATGCGGCCAACGTCGAACATCACCCGAGAGCATCGGAATACTTCCGAAGCAACCGGGCCAGCGGCGCCATGTATGGCCCCGGAAAGCGTGCTGAGCCTTGAGGCCACATCGAAGGCCAGAAGGGCATATGCGCCCGCCTCTTTCAACTTCGAGTCTATGGTCTTCATGTTTTCCGCGATCTTTGTTCGCGTTTCTCTGAAATTCCCAGCGATACCGTCAGCGTACTTTTTATAGGCATCACGCGCCTTTTCGTATTCTCGACTGTCTAACCCATTTTTCTTCGCGGCATTCAGGCAGGCGCGGTAATACTTCTCCTCATCAAGTCCCCAGTCATAGGGCATTTTGGCCATAGCCTTTGCCGTTGCGAGCTGTTTTCTGGCCGCCTTCAGTTCCATCTTTTGTAGATAATCGACAAGTCCCTTGGCATCCTTTTCTTCGATCGGTTTGTTGGCAGTCCCATCCTCGATGCTTTTCACCATATCGGAGTATTTTTCTAGCGTTTTCTGTTTTTTGGCCAACTTGTAGCCACCCAGAAATATCTTCATTCGTGTGACAAGCGAGATGCTCATTCGTCTACCTCAATCGATTTGGACAGTAAAAAATTTGCAGTTTGCGACTGATAAGTATCATTTTGCGCTCTGATTTCAACCACTGTCGAACGGTCGGCAGTTGGTGGCGAGGTCAACGCACCAAGGAGAATGCACCGGTCCCGCGCCCGTTAGATCCCGAGCCGGTCGAGCAGACGGAACGCCGCCACGGTCGCGCCCACGCCGATGCGCCGGAAGCGGTGGAACGGGATGGGTGCTGCCTCGGTGATCGGAAAATCGAGCTCCGCCTCCGGCCGGCCGCTGGCCCAGTCGGCGAGGATCTGGCCCATCACGGTGGCCATCCCGACCCCGCGGCCGTTGAAGCCGAGCCCGGCCATCACGTTGGGTGCGATGCGATGCAGCCCCGGCTCGTGGGAGCGGGTCATCGCCACATCGCCGCCCCAGGCATAGCGCCATGTGGCGCCGATCAGCTGCGGGTAGAGCTGTTCGGCCCTCACCCGCAGGGCCTGCTGTCGCCGCAGGACGTTGCGGTCACTGAGCGCTCCGCGTCCCCCGATCGCGAAGCGCCCGGCGCTGTCCTTGCGGAAATACACAAGCAGGCGGTGCGTGTCGGTTGGAGAATGTCCCTCCGGCAGGATCGAGCGCGCGACATTGTCCGAGAGCGGCTCGGTCGCGACCTGCACGGAGGTGACGGGGACCACGGCGCGCCCGAGCGGGGGGACGAGGCCGTGGGTGTAGGCGTTGGTGCAGAGGAGCGCGCGCTTGGCGGTGACGCGGCCGCCCTCGGTGGTCACGGTGACGCTGTCGGTGTCGGACTGCACCCCGGTCGCGCGGGAGCGGCCATGGATGCGCGCGCCGTGGCGCTCTGCGGCCTCCGCGAGGCCGATGGCGTAGTTCAGCGGATGGATGTTGCCGCCGCGCCGGTCGATCAGCCCGCCAAGATAGGCGCGGACCCCGAGCATTGCCGCCATCTCGTCGGCGTCCACCTCGTCGACGGCGTGCCCGCGGTCGCGCCATTGGCGCCCGGTCTCGCGCAGGCTGGCGAGGGTCCGAGCGTTGGTGGCCGAGCGCACCCAGCCGCAGCGGTTCGCATCACAGGCGATGCCGTGGCGTGCGATCAGGCCGAAGACCAGATCCCCACCGGAGGCGGTCCGCGCAACCATGCGGGGGCCGAGATCGGGACCGTGGCGCGCCTCGGTCTCCGCGGGGTCTTGTTTCAGCCCCGGGTTCACCTGCCCGCCATTGCGCCCGGACGCCCCCCAGCCGACAGTGCCCGCCTCGAGCACCATCACATCCTGGCCTGCCTCGGCCAGGTGCAGCGCGGCCGAGAGCCCGGTGAAGCCTGCCCCGACGATCACCGTCTCGGCCTCGGTCTCCCCCTGGAGAGCCGGGCGCTCGGGCGTGCGGATCGCCGTTGCGGCCCAGAGGCTCGCAGCGAGCGGCGCGCGTTCATCGGGTATGGTGGCAGCCTCGGTCACGCCGCGAGCGGGGTCTCGACTGGGGTCGCGAGATAGCGCCGGAGCGGGGCCGTGCTGTCGGCCATGCCCGCGGCCTCGGCCTCCAGAAAGGCGATCGCCACCACCTCATGCTCGGTCATGCGCTTGAGCACCGGACGGTCTGCCTCCGGCGCCATCGCCTCGAGCCGCAGGAAGTCGCCGATATAGCCGGGGAAGGTTTCGCGCATCTGGGCGATGAGACCGTCCCAGTCCTGCGGCCCGGCATCGGCCTCCGCACGCCCGCTGGCATCGAGGCTAGCCGCCGGTTGGGGCGTGAGGTCATAGCGGGCGATCAGCGGCGCGACGATGGCGGCGCAGTGGGCCTCCACATCGGCCATCAGCGTCATGGCCTGCTTGTGTGCGGGGTCGGTCAGGCGGTCGGCCAGCGCCCGGAAATAGACCTCGCCGGCCAGTTCCTCCTCATAGTACCGCAACAGCGTCTCGTGATAGCCGGCGGCCTGCATCGGCTGGGCGCCGACATCCAGCCGGTCCTGCTTCACCGGCTGGTCAATGTCGATGGCGGCATCCATCTCCATGGCATAACGGTGGCCCGCATAGGTCGCGGCGGCCACGATGGCAGGCGCCTCGCAATCGCCGATCCGCGTGAGGGTGAAGGGCAGCTTCTTGGCATCCCCTCCGACAGTCGCCAGGATCTCGTGGTAAAGCGCATCGTTCGGCTCGCGCTGGGTCACCATCACCGCGTGGGTGGCCGCGATCTGGCGGAGGGCGCCGGTATAGCCACACTCAAGGCGCGCCGTGGCCCCATCGAAACGGGTCAGAGTGTGGGCCGGTACGATCTCTACGCCCAGCGCCATCAGCCGGGTGCGGATGCGCCACCGCTCGGAGGTTTTGCCGGCCCAGGCGGAGACGCTGTCCGCCTCGGTCACATAGGTCACCGGCACGCCGGTCTCGCGGATACGCTCCGCGATGACGCTGGCCATGGTGTAATTGTCACCGTCGAAGACGACCGTCGGACCGTCCGGCAGGCGGCCCTCCATGATGTCGTCCGGCGTGAGGACCTTGGCGCCCTCGGCGACGGGCACATAGGTTTTGCCGTTGAAGCGCTCGCGCCGCCAGCGGGCGCCGGTGGCGATGGCGACATGATCCGCGCCGATCTCCGCGATGTCCTCGGCGGTCAGCGGGCTCTCGAGGAACACCTCCACTTGGGGCATCTTCTGGATCTGCTGCACGCGGTAGTCGCGGACGCGGATGTACTCGCTCATGCCGGGCAGCGTGGCCTCACGGGCCACGCGCCCCCCGAGCGTGCGGGAGGCTTCCGCCAGCATTACCGAATACCCCCGTGCGCCAAGCACCCGCGCCGCCTCCAGTCCCGAGGGCCCTGCGCCGACCACCAGGACACGGGCGTCCGAGCCCGTGGCCGGGGCCCTCTCCGGGTGCCAGCCGCGGCGCCATTCCTCGCCCATGGTCGGGTTCTGGGTGCAGCGGATCGGCGTGCCCGTGGCGTCGCCCGCATAGCAGATGTTGCAGCCGATGCACTCGCGGATGTCCTCGAAGCGCCCCTCCTCGATCTTCCGCGGCAGGAACGGATCGGCGATGGAGGGCCGCGCCGCCCCGATCATATCCGTGATGCCGCGCTTGACCTGGCTGACCATGGTGTCGGGCGAGGTGAAGCGGCCAACCGTCACCACAGGCTTTGTGGTGTGCTGCTTCACCCAGTCCATATAGGGTTCCAGCGCGCCCTCCTTGGTGAAGCGGGAGACGCCCATCTCGACGGAATAGTCCGCGATGTTGATGTCCCAGAGGTCGGGCAGCTCGGCCAGCATGGCGAACATCTCGCGCCGCTCGCCGTGTTCGGGCACGCCGTCCTGGCCGATGGTCTCGTCCGCCTTGAAGCGCACGGCAACGCCGCATCGGTCGCCGACGGCCTCCTTGGTCTCCTCGATCAGCTCGCGCACCAGACGCACGCGGTTCCCGAGGCTCCCGCCATACTCGTCCGTGCGGGTGTTGGTCCGCGGATCGAGGAAGTTCGCCAGCAGATAGCCGTGGGTCGCATAGACATAGACGATGTCGAAGCCCGCCTCGCGCGCACGCACCGCCGCCTTGCGGTGCCAGCGGCGGAGATTGCGGATGTCGGCCTTGTCCATCGCGCGGGTCTGGAACGGATGATCCTGGAGGTTGGGCAGGCAGGCCACGTCCATCGCCACGTCGCGGGTGTAGAGGTTCGGGCTCCGCGCGCCGCTGTACCAGAGCTCGGCCCCCGCCAGTGCGCCGTGTTCATGGACGAGATCGGTCATCGCGGACTGCGCGCGCACATCGCTGTCGTCCCAGAGCGAGGCCGAGACATGGGGCAGATCGTCGGAGGACGGGTGGATCGAGCAATACTCGGTGCACACCACGCCCCAGCCGCCTTCGGCCTTCACCCCGCGCATGGCGGCCAACGTGCGCGGCCGGAGATGGCCCATGCCGGTGCAGTGCGGCACCTGGTAGAAGCGGTTCTTCGCCGTCACAGGGCCGATGCGCACCGGCTCGAATAGGATGTCGTATCGGGGATCGCGGAGCACGTAGGGATCCTCAGTCTTTGGCCAAAGCGGGCAGTTCGCGGCGGAAGGGCACGCCGTCTTGGACCGGCTCGCCGAGCTCACGGGCAAAGCGGTGCCCCGAGTAGACCGCCGCGGCGATGGTTCCCGGCGCGAGACAATCGCCGATCCGGGTGATCGTTGGCGCAGGCGCACCCCGCTTGGCGATCTCGGCCATGACGGCGTGGTAGAGCGTGTCCACCGGGCGGCGGAGCGTCACCGGCACAAAGGTTCCACAGGGGATCTCCCGCTCGCGCTCGGTATAGCCGCATTCCAGGGTGACCGTGTCCGCACCGCGGGCCACCACTGCATGGAGTGGGACGATCGCAACCTCCATCTCCATCAGCCGCTTCTGCACCCGGTGCTGCTCCAGCGTGTTGTGGGTCCAGGTCGAGACATCCGCTGCCGGCGTCACCAGGGTCACCGCATGGCCGCGCCCCCGAAGGACTTCCGCCATCAGGCTGCCCATGTAGTAGTGCTCGTCGTCGAAGATCACGACCTCACCGGTGGCTGCCTCGCCGGCCATCACCTGATCGGGGGTCATCACCAGCGCGCCCTCAACCACGGGGATCGGCGCCTGGTTCGAGCGCCCGACCCCGCTCGCGCACCAGGTGGCGCCCGTGGCGATCACCACATGGTCGGCCCCGACCTCCAACACCTCCTCGGCTGTGAGACGGCTCTCCAGGAACGTCTCGACCGCGGCCATCTGGCTGATCTGGTATTCGCGGTAGTCGGCGACCCGCTTCCACTCCGCAAGCCCGGGCAAGCGGCTCTCGATCGCGACGCGGCCACCGAGCGCCGAGCCCGCCTCCGCCAGCGTCACGCCATAGCCACGCTGGCCGAGTGCGCGCGCCGCCTCCAGCCCCGAGGGGCCACCGCCGACGACCAGAACGCGCTCCTCCGCATGGGCGGGCGCAATCCGCTCCGGATGCCAGCCGCGGCGCCATTCCTCACCCATCGTGGGGTTCTGCGTGCAGCGCAGCGGCACCATCTGGAAATCTGCCGCGACGCAAATATTGCAGCCGATGCACTCCCGGATGTCCTCGACCCGGCCCTCCTCGATCTTCTTCGGCAGGAACGGATCGGCGATGGAGGGCCGCGCCGACCCGATCAGATCCAGCGCCCCGGATTTGATCAGCGCCACCATCGCATCGGGCGAGGTGTAGCGCCCGACCCCGACCACCGGCTTGGACGTCACCTGTTTGACAAAGGAGACATAGCTGTCCTGGAAGCCCGACTGCGCGAACCGCGCGGTCATGCTGTCGTTCTCCCAGTCGGAGACATTGACGTCCCAGAGATCGGGGACCTCGGCCAGCATCTCGACCACATCGCGGCCCTCGCCCTCCGAGGTCAGCCCCTCCGTCCCCATCAGCTCGTCGACGGCAAAGCGCAGCGCGATCCCGCAGGTGTCGCCGACGGCCTCTTTGGTGTCCGCCAGCACCTCACGCAGCAACCGCACGCGGTTCTCGAGACTGCCGCCATAGGCGTCGCTGCGGTCGTTCCAGCGGCGCGAGAGGAAATGCGAGAGCACGCTGAGATCATGGCCCGCATAGACGTAGATGATGTCGAACCCCGCCTCGCGCGCGCGGAGCGCCGCCTGCCGGTGCCAGCGCCGCACATTGCGGATGTCCTGAAGGTCCATCGCGCGGGACTGGATCGGTTCGTAATAGGAGACCGGGCGCAGCGACGGCGCCATGGGGATCTCGCGGCTGAAGCGGTTGGCTGTGTGGATCCCGTCATAGCAGAGCTCGATCCCGGCGAGCCCGTCATGGGCGTGGATCTTCTCGGTCATCTTGCGCCAGACGGGGAGGTCGTTGTCGTCCCAGAGCCGGCCCTCGATGATCGGCGAAAGCTCGGAGGTGTGGTGGATCTCGGTCTGCTCGGTGCAGACCACACCCCAGCCGCCCTCGGCCTTGATCCCCCGCATCTCCGCCATCGACGAGGGGTAGGCCCGCCCCATCCCGTTGCAATGGGGCACCTGGTAGAAACGGTTCTTGGTGGTCACCGGCCCGATCCGCACCGGCTCGAACAAAATGTCATAGCGCGGGTCGCGGGTGGTGGGGCGGATGCCAGGGTCGTGACGGGTCATTCGGCGACCTTCCTCGGGCGGTCCTTTTGCTGGCCGCGCGCGTCGCAGGACCCACACGCCGTTCCGGCATCCAGCACCAGCGCGACCAGATCGGCGGTTTCCTCCCCGCTGAGATGCGCGCCCGAGCAGAGCGCGGCGAGCGGGACCGCCACGGCTTCTCCGGCGAAGAACACCCGGTTGCCGAGCGGCGCCTGCAGGTCTCGCCGCGCGGCATGACGACCCGGGCGAGCCGCGGCATAGGCGCCTTGGGTCAGCGGATTGGCGTCCCAGTCGCTCATATGGCCTTTGACGAAGTGTTTGCGGGCATCGCTGCCGACGGCCTTCACGAACTCACCGAGCGCGAAGTCGATTGCCACCTCGGCGCCTTCCGCCGCCAGCTCCCAAGCGACCTTGCCGCCGACGAAACCGATCGCAAGGTCGAGCCCCGTCGGGAAGGTCACGAAATAGCTGGCCCGCGCGGGCAGCTCCGGCGGGATTGCATAGGAGAGCCAGTCGTTCTCGCCGAGCCCAAAGCGCGCCCCGTCGAACTGCAGCGCGATCTTGGTGAGCAGCCCCATGGGCACATCGTGGATGGCGTTTGCGTTCTCCACCGGCAGATCCGGCGTGAACCGGATCGCGCCCGAACCAAGCACGCCGGTCGAGACCGTCACGATACAGGCCGCGGCCTCGATGGTGCCCTCGGTGGTCTCGACGCGCACTCCAGCCCCGCTCCAATCGACGGCGGTGGCAGCGGTGTTGAGCTTAACCGGCAGGTCGCGCCCCAGATGCGCGACGAGCGTGCCCAGGCCCTCCCGCACCAGATAGTCCACCTCATAGTCGATATAGCTGTTCACATCCCCCGTGGAGCAGTCGGTCATATCCACGGCATAAGCGGTTGCCAGCCAGGTTTGCGCCTCGGCGGCATAGGGCAGGTCCTTCGGCACCACGCTCGCCACCGAGACATCGCCCGCACCCCAGGCCGCGTCATAGATCGCGCTCGTCGCGTGCATGCGGCGGCGGGTCTCGGCCGCGCTGGCCCGGACGCCGTCGATGAAGAACGCGTCTCCCGCCCGGGTGTGGTCGACCAAGGTGAAGCCGAGCTCGCGGGCGAGGCGGAGATGCGGCAGGGTGCGCGGCCCTTGCAGCCACGAGCACCCCTGGTCATAGGGCACGCCGAATGTTGTGCTCTCGGTATAGGCCCGCCCGCCGATGCGGTCCGCCGCCTCAACCAGCACCACGGTCTTGCCCTTGGCCCTCAGCCGGTGCGCGGCCCCGATGCCCGCGGCGCCCGCGCCGATGATCACCACATCAGGGTTCGACGGCAGGGGCGCGCCGAGACTGGGCGTGGCCATCGCTCCGGCCGCTGCGGCCATGAAGGTTCTCCGTGTGACAGGGGTTGAGGTCATTGGATCGCCGACATAGATGCTTCTGCATTTATAGGGTAATGATCGGGGAAGTAGGTGGACAACAGCTCCCAAAGCCGTCGGCGGGATTTCGATAGCGTCACCGAGTCAGGGTAGAGCATGATGCTGAGCCACAGCCCGTCCGCTATGGCCTCGATGGAGAGGCTGAGCCCCGCTGGATCGAGGCCCACCCGCGAGCCGCTCTCCTCTCTGAGCTGCCACAGCAGGTCCTCGACAACCGTCGTGCGCTCGTCATCGAAGTTCGACACCATCTCGCGGTAAAACGCCCGATATCGCGCCTCGCCAAAAAAGGCGAACCATGCGCGCACCTTCTCGCGGGTTGCGATGCTCTCGTCGAAATTCGCGCCGACGATGCCCCAGAGTTTCTCGGCCGGACCGAGGCTCTCATCCTCCTGGAATCGAAGCCAGTTGCCCCGCAGCTCGTCAGCTAGATGCAAAAGCGTCGACTTCAGCAGGTTGTCCTTGTTCTCGAAATGCAGGTTCACGATGCCCATGGAGAGCCCGGCACGTCCGGTGATCTCGGCCATGGTGGCGCGCGACACGCCAAGCTCGGCGATCGCTGCGATGGTTGCATCGATCAGCTGCTGGCGCCGAACTTCCTTCGGAGCCGTGCGCCGCACGCGAGGATTTGTATCGCCGTCCAAGTCAGCCCCCTTACCGCCCCTCGAGCACGAGCAGAGAGTCCTCGCGCACACTCAACCAGACGGTCGAGCCTTCGCGCACCGAGCGCAGCGTGTCGAGGCCAATGTTCTGCGAAGAGACGGAAACAGGCTCGGCACAGCCGGGGACCCGAACCCGGAAATGCGAGCGCTCGCCCAGATAGCTCGTCATCTCGAGCAGGCCTGCGATCCCGCCGCCGACCGGTGGGTCTTCCGTGAGCCGGATCTTCTCCGGGCGGATGGCGACGCAGACCCGGTCGCCCTCGCTGACGCGCATCCCCTGCGCCGGAAGGGTGACCTCGCCGAGGACCTCGACGCCGAGGGTCGCATGGCCGTTGGCCCGGGTGAGCACGCGCCCTTCGAGGAAGTTCATGGTGCCGATGAAACTTGCGACCTCTCGGCTCTTCGGCCGTTCATAGAGCCCGTCGGGCGTGTCGATCTGGAGCACATTGCCGCCCGACATCACCGCAATCCGGTCGGAGAGCGCCAGCGCCTCCTCCTGGTCGTGGGTGACGAAGACAAAGGTGATGCCGACCGAGCGTTGCAACCGGCGCAGCTCGATCTGCATCTGCTCGCGGAGCTGCTTGTCGAGCGCCCCCAGCGGCTCGTCGAGCAGCAGCACCTTCGGCTTCAGGATCAGCGCACGGGCAAGCGCAATCCGCTGGCGCTGGCCGCCCGAAAGCTCGTCGGACCGGCGATCCCCGTATTTCGCGAGCTGGACGAGCTCCAGCATCTCGTCGACCATCTCGTGGCGGCGCTTGCGCGGCAGCCCCTTTTTGCGCAGCCCATAGGCGATGTTGTCCCGCACGTTCAGGTGCGGAAAGATCGCGTAGTTCTGGAAGACCATGTTCACCGGGCGCTCATAGGGCGGCACCTCGGACATCGCCTGGCCGTCGATCCAGATCTCGCCGGTGGAGGGCGTCTCGAACCCCGCCAGCATCCGGAGCAGCGTTGTCTTGCCACAGCCGGACGCGCCGAGCAGCGAGAAGAACTCGCCCTCGCCGATATCCATCGAGACGGCCTCGATGGCCCGGAAGGTCCCGAAGGATTTGCCGACATCGCGGATGGATATGAAGCCGGGTTGGCTGGACATCAGAGTGCTCCGGGGTCCGCCTTGTCGCTCGTCCGCACGAGGCCGAGGCGCCCGATCCAGAGCGCGGCGAAGACGAGGACGAACGACACGAACAGGATGATCGACGAAAGCGCCAGCACCGAGGGGAACTCGCGGGGAAAGCGCAGCTGCGACCAGATATACATCGGCAGGGTGGCCTCGGTGCCCGACAGGAAGAACGCCATGATGAACTCATCGAAGGAGATCGTGAAGGTCAGCAGCAGGCTCGCCACCACGCCCGGGGCAACGATGGGGAAGGTGACACGCCAGAAGGTCCACCAGGCGTTCTCACCGAGATCGGCGGAGGCCTCCTCCATGGACTTGTCGAAGCCTTCGAAGCGGGGCAGCAGCGTCGCCACCGCGAAGGGAAGGCAGACGATCAGGTGGCCGAGCCCGATGGTGTAGAGCGAAAGCGGCACGCCCATGCGGCTCAGCAGCACCAGCAGTGCCACACCGAAGATGATCGTCGGGATCACCAGCGGCAGCATCACGAAGGCGACGACAGCGCTTTGTCCCGGCAGCCGCGAGTTGGCAATCGCCTTCGCCGCGAGGACACCGAACGCCGTCGAGATCACCGCCACCGTGACGCCGACCAAGAGGCTGTGCCTGAGCGCCGCCCACATCTGATCGCGCGCCCACAGCTCCACGAACCACTGGGTCGTGAAGCCCTGGAGCGGGAACTTCACATAGATCGAGTCGTTGAAGCTGAAGAGCGGGATGAACAGGATCGGCGCATAGAGCACCACCAGGAACACACAGGCATAGGCCGAGAGCCAGCGGTTCGGCTGCTTGATGTAGGACACCTCTCTCACGCCACCCGCTCCCGGTAGGTGCGCATCAGGAACAGGAAGACGAGCCCCACCGCCGCGATCCACAGCATCAGCACGATCGAGAGCGCCGCCCCCATCGGCCAGTTGTTCACCGGCCCGAACTGGAGCTGGATGAGGTTGCCGATCATCGCGCCGTCCGGCCCGCCGAGCAGCGCCGGGGTGATGTAGTCCCCCGTCGTCGGGATGAAGATCAGGAAGGTCGCCGCGATCACCCCCGGCATCGACAGCGGCAGCGTGATGCGCAAGAACCGCCGCACCGGCCCGTCGCCGAGATCCGCCGCCGCCTCGAGCAGGGACCGGTCGATCTTCTCGAGCGAGACATACATGGGCAGGATCGCAAAGGCCGCCCAGGCATGGGCCAGCGTGATGATCACCGCCGTCTGGCTGTAGAGCAGAAACTCGAGCGGCTTCTCGATCAGCCCGACCGACAGGAGGGCCGAGTTGATCACCCCCTCATAGCCGAGGATCACCTTCCAGGCGAAGACCCGCAGCAGGTAGCTCGTCCAGAACGGCAGGGTCATCAGGATGACCCACAGCATCTTGTTCCGGTGCACGTGGAAGGCGACGTAATAGGCCATCGGATAGCACAACAGCACCGTGACCACCGTCGCGATCCCTGACACCCAGAAAGACCGCATCAGGAAGGCGCCGAAGATCGGCTCCGTCGCCGCGCGGTCGTAGTTGGTGAGGGTGAGCGTGGTGTCGAAATCGAACCCATCCCGCGTCCAGAAGCTCATGGCCACCAGGATCAGGAACGGCACCAGCATGCCGAGCGTCATCACCAGCAGCGCCGGCGAAAGCATCGTGTAGCCGCGGAGGGTCTCGCTCCGATAGAACCACCCGCGCAGAGAGCGGCTGCGGGTGGGCGTCAGCGCGCCCTCGCGTGCGGCGATCTGGGCCTCGGTCATCGCGGCATCCGCCCACAGCCGGGGGCGCGCGGAATTCCCCCCACTCCATCGCGCGCCCCCATCGAATCAGAACCCGGCTTTGATCAGCTCAAACGTCTCGTTCATCCGCGTCTCCCATTCCTGGTTCTGCGGGATCATGAAGTGACCCTCTTGCAGAATGGCGGCGGGTTCGCGGCTGAGCCCGAGGCCCACAAGCGTCGCGTCGTCAAAGGCTTCGAACGCCTTCAGGTTCGAGTGGCCGTACCCGTAGTCGTTGATCATGAACTTGCCGGTCTCGACGCTCAGCAGCGCGTCGATCATCTCATAGGTGCGGTCGAGGTTCGGCGCGTCCTTGTGGATCATCACGCCGCAAACCCAGGTGAGCTGGCCTTCCTTCGGCTTGGCGAACTTCACCGGCACCTCTTCGGCCTGCAGCAACACCGCGGAGCTGTTCCAGGTCATCGCTGCCGCCATCTCGCCCGAGGCCAGTGCCTGCTCGAGCGTTGTGGTGTCGTCGGTGTAGACGCGGATCAGCGGACGCTGGGCGCGCATAACCTCAGAGATCTTGTCGAAGGCCGCGTCGGTGCCGATGTCCTTGAAGTCGACGCCCGCCTTGATCGCGCCGCACCACCAGGCATCCCCGCCCGAAGCCAGCGAGCCGAGACGGCCGGCATAGCGCTCGTCCCAGAGCATGTCCCAGCTCTCTTCGCCCTCGAGCTCGAAGATGTCGGTGCGGTAGGTGACCGAGGTGCCACCCCAATCGAACGGCACCATCCAGGGCGCCCCCGACGGTGCGGTGTTGCCCTCCATCTGCACGAGCTCGGGCATCACATCGGGCCAGTTCGACAGCCGCGAGGTGTCGATCGGCTGGAAGAGGCCGGTCTCGGTCCAGCGCAGCAGGCCCGCATTGCAGGGATGCGCCGCATCCACGACGAACCCGCCCCGCATCTTGATCAGCGCCTCTTCGGTGCCGCCAAAGATCGAGAAGTTGGGTGGCGCGCCGTGCTTCGCGATATAGGGCCCGTAGATCTCCTCGATGTCATAGCCGCCCCAGGTGAAGAAGGTCGCTTGGTCACCCTCCGTCGCCCGCGCCCGGCTCGGCAGCATTGGCGTGGTCACCAAACCGATCCCGGCGGCGAGCAACGAGCGGCTGAAAGCCCGGCGCGAGAGCTCTCCGCGGCGGACGGCGTTCAGGTTGTCGAGGATGTCCATGGCCTACCATCTCCTGTTGTGGCGTCGCCGGGTCGGCTGCGACTGAATGCGCTTTCACTCAGTCGAAACCGACATTTTGCCGCAGTCAAGCCGATAGTGCCGTTGATAGGAGAATCGGGCGCTCAGCCGAGGTGCATTGCTGAGCGTTCAGTCGCGTCCGCCTATTTTGGCAGCACTCAAGCGAGGCGTGATCGTTGCAATGTGCATCAGCAGAGCACTTTTCTGCGACTCACCCACTCAACGAGGGATCAGCCGGCGGACCGACCGCGACGAGTGCCGGAGGGCCCGGCCGATGGTCTTAGCGACCCGGATACCGCTGTCATAGGCGCCGTTGGCAAGCGCCGCCCGCTCGGTGTCCACAGCTTCCCCGGCGAAGTAGAGCCGCTTGCCCACAGGCCGCCGCAGCGCGAGGCGCCCCCCGATCCGGCCCGGCCGCTGCACGGAATAGGCGCCGTAGGTCAGCGGGTTCTGCGCCCAGTCGGTCATCAACCCTTTGACAAAGTGCTTGCGGATGTCCGAACCGAGCAGCTTGATCAGCTCGCCAAGCGCGAAGTCCACCGTGGCCGCTTCCCCTGCGCGCGACAGCTCCCAGCCGAGATCGCCGCCGATGTTCCCGAAGAGATAGTCGTGTCCGCAGGGCCAGGCGACGAAGAAGCAGGCCGGCGACGGGACCTCGTCCGGGACCTTGTAGGTCAGCCAGGCGCCCTCCTCGATGCCGAACCGCGCCCCGTCGAACAGCAGCGGGACCTTCACGAGCAGCCCCATGGGCACATCGTGGATGGCCTCTTGCTTGTCGACCGGCAGCGCCGGCGTGAAGCGGATATCGCCCGAGGCCAGCACCCCGGTCGAGACGGTCAAGAGACAGGCCTTGGCGGCGAGGGTGCCGCGCGTCGTCTCGACCCGCACGCCCTGCCCGCCCCAGTCGATCGCTGTCACCCGAGTGCTGAGCGCGATCGGCAGCCCTTGCCCCAGCGTCTCCACGATCGTCCCGAAGCCCTCGCGCACGAGATAGCTCGGCTGATCATCGCTCTGCTCCCAATAGTCGATGGGCGAGAGATCCTTGAAGTCCACGCCGTGGTCCATCCCGCCGATCCAGGATTGCACGGTCCCGGAGAACGGCAGATCACGCGGCAACACGCCGGTGGCAGGGGCGGACCAGCCAGCCTTGCCCGCCCGGTTCATCGCCGTGTGGATGGCATCGAAAGCGTCGTAATACGCGGAGAGCTCACGTCGCGTGGCGGGCCGCCCGTCCACGAACAGCGCGTCGGGGGCATCCGTATGGTCGACGAGGGTCAGACCCCGCCGCCGCGCGATCTTGACGAGGGAGTTGCGGCCCGAGCCGGAGACCCAGGAGCAGCCCATGTCGAGCGGGACCCCGAAGGCCGTGTGATCGGTCCAGGCGCGGCCGCCGACCCGGTCCGCCGCTTCGACGATCACGGCGGAGACCCCCCGCGTGGCAAGCGCGCGGGCGGCGGCCATGCCTGCGGCCCCCGCCCCCACGATCACAACATCCGGATCGGAGGGCAGGGGCGGTCGGTTCATGTCGAAGGGCGGCATGGCGGTCTCCCCTGGCGCAGGCGCACAGAAGAGATATTAGTGCGCTTGCGGCTCCGGCCAGCGCTCCCCGGCATCGAGCGCCAGACAACTGCGGAAGGTGAGTTCCGTCTCCGGGGTCTCCTGCACGCGGCCCTCGGCGTCGAGAAAGGCGATCTCGTAGAGCGCCGTCAGCGAGAGCGGATGCGGGTCCACGCGGTTCGCCAGCACCCCGGCATAGCGCAGCACCGACACCCGCGCACCCCGCGCCGGGCCGCAGCGATGGCGGGCGAAGGCGCCACCCGGGCGCGAGACGCACTCTTCGCGGAGCACCGTCCGGCGGCCGGCGGCATCGCGCACCGCCCATCCGCCACTACGGTCGAGGAACCGGACGCGGTAGAGCAGCGAGACGGTCTCTCCGGCCATGGCTCCACAGGTTGCCAGTGCCTCGCCAGCCGGCGCTGCTGGGGCAGGGCTCGCCAGCGCCAGCGCTGCTGCCAAGGCTGCGGTTGCCGCGCGGATCACAGCACGTCCTCCCGCACAACGGTGACCGGCGCGCCCGTCGCGTTCTCGAGGATGCGCCGCCCAGCCTGGTATTGCCGGAACGCCAGCACCGCATCGGTCATCAGCTGCGCGCCGAGGGTCAGCTCACCCCGAACGCGGGTGTTCTGCGTGAGATAGGCGCGCGCGGCGACCTCACTGCCGACGAGGAGGGCCTGGCCCGCACCGTCCATCACGGTTGAGAAACAGCCACCGAGGGAGAACAGCAGGGTCGTGGCGAGGAGGAACCGGCGCATCTCAGACCTCCTTCGCACGGTTGCGGGTGAAATGGGCGGCGGCCCCCGTGATCAGGCCCACCAAGGCGGCGATCAGAGCCACGGCAGCGTTCTGCGCCTCGGCGAGCGCCGGCTCGGGCACCAGATCGGTCAGGCGCGAGAGGTAGAGCATCGCGAGCGTGGTGAGGCTGCCCGTCAGCCCGGCGCTCCACGCCTTGTGGTTGGTCTGCGGGGTTCCGGGGGCGGGCGAGTGCACCTCCGGGGCGAGGTCGACCTCGGTCATCGGCTCGGCTCCTTACGCATGGGTTGGATTGCGCCGGAGCTTAGAGGGGGGTGGGCGGCGTTGCGCCGATTGGCAGCGCAGCGTGCGCTCAGCGGGCCGGCCGTGGGGAGCGTTGGGCGAGCCAGATGCCCCCGAGGACCAGCGCCAGCGCCAACGCATGGAACCAGGCAAAGCGTTCGCCCAGCAGCAGGATCGCCAGGATCGAGGCGAAGACCGGGACGAGGTTCACATAGACGCCGGCGCGGCCCGGCCCGATGAGATCCACACCCCGCATGAAGAAAAGCTGCGCCAGGCAGGACGGGAAGATCGCAACGAAGAGGATCACGGCGAACCCCTCCATTGTCGGGAAGGGGGGATCGACGATCACCCATTCCGCAGCAAAGAAGGGCAGAGATGTGACCGCCGCGATGGCCGACATCAACGTGAAGAACGCGCGCCCGGGCAGGTCGGGTCGGCGCTGCAGGCAGGTCGCGTAGAAGGCATAGAGCAGGCAGGCGAGCACCATCAGGCCATCGCCGGGGGCGACGCCGAGGGTCAGGAGCGAGACGGGCGCGCCATCGGTGGCGACCAGCACCACGCCCACAAGGGTCGCCGCGACGCCGACGGTCTGGATTGCCGAGATCCGCGTGCCATAGGCGACATAGGCCATCAGCAGCACGAAGACCGGGATGGAGCCCTGGAGGATCCCGATGTTCACAGCCGAGGTGGAGAGCGAGGCGAGGTAGAAGAGCCCGTTGAAGCCGGTGAAGCCGAGGCTCGCGACGGTGATCACAAAGGGCAGGCGGCCTTTGACAGCCCCCCAGTGCTCCCGCAGCTCACCCCCGAACAGCGCCAGCAGCACGACCGAGACGAGCACCCAGCGCAGCGCCACCAGCTGGAAGGGCGCGACCTCACCGACCGCGAGCTGCCCTGCAATCGCGTTCCCGGCCCAGAACAGCGCGGTCAGCGTCAAGAGCAGCGCGGGTTTGGCATAGAGGCCGGTGAGCGCGTGTCCGATCATCGGCCCCTCGATTGGGCCGGCCCGGGGGCCGACCTCTCATACGCTAGAAGAACAGCGAGATGTCCTTGTGATCTGCCCGGCAGGCCGCGACATAGAGGGCCTGGTCGCGGTCGAGGTTCTCCTGCGCGCGCAGACCGATGGTGTCGCGGATCGCGGCCTCATAGGTCTCGAGCTCAGGCAGAACCGAAGCAACCGCCGCCTGACGCCAGGCGAGTTCCTCCTCGAAGGCCTCCTTGGCGTCGGTCAGCTCCTCGCGGATCTTCGCCACATCCGGCTCGTCGTCGCGGTAGGGCCGACGGGCATCCCGGATTGGCTTGGTGACATCCCGGTCGGCCCCGACCTCGCGGAAGACGGCCCCAAGCGCCTTGATCGCCTCCTCCGTGGCGGTCGGACCCTCGGCATCAAGCATCGCAATCACCTCGTCGAGGCGCACCCCTGCCGCCGGCATCTGATCGGTCAGACGGAGAAGCTCCATCGTCTCGAGCAGCGGCCCAAACGCCTCATCCTGCGCGCGGCGGAAGGCCCGGCGGGCTGCCGTGTCCTCCTTCAGCACATCCGCAAAGGCGTCGTGGCGCGCGTCCCAATCGGCCGGGACGGCTGCCTCGAGCCGGGCCCCCTCTTCCTCGAGCGCCACGATCTCGGCTTCGTAAGCCGGGGCGAGCGCCGGGTCCGGGTTCTCCACAAAGCGCAGATCGTCGAGCTGTTTCTGCACGTGCTCGATATGCTCATCCACCTTGCGGCGGTCACGCTCGAGCGCCCGGACCATCTGGTGCAGCGGGCGATAATCGGGCGTCGCAGCCGCCACCGCCGCCTCGGTCTCGGAGATCGTGTCGATGTGACCGAAGACGGATTCCGCCTGGTCGAAAGCATCCTCCAGATCGCCCCTCAGCCCGCGCGGCAGAGCCGAAAGATCGATCTCCCGCGCCGTGCCGATGGCCGCCCGAAGCTCAGGCTCTCGCTCGTTGTACTGCTGGACCAGATACTCCTCCACACAGCCTTGTAAGAGCGGGTTCACCGGTGGTGGCGCCGTCTCGGACAACAGCGAGATGCGGTTCGGCAGATAGTTCACCAGTTGCGGGGTCGCGCCCACGATCGTCAGCGCCACCAGCTGAAGCCCGATGAACGGCACCACGCCTTTGTAGATGTCGGTCGTCTTCACCTCTGAGGATGCCACGCCTCGGAGGTAGAAGAGCGCAAACCCAAAGGGTGGTGTGAGGAACGAGGTCTGGATGTTCAGCCCGATCATCACCCCGAGCCAGACAGCCGTGATGTTGGCGCCTGGGTCCATCAGCAGGATCGGCGCCACGATCGGCACCACGACCACCGCGATCTCGATGAAGTCCAGGAAGAAGCCCAGCATGAAGATCACCGCCATGACGATGACGAACTGGGTCCAGAAGCCACCCGGCAGCGAGGTCAGGAACTCGCGCACCAGATGCTCGCCGCCAAAGGCCCGGAAGGCCGAGGTCAGCATCGCAGCCCCGAGCAGGATGATGAAGACGAGCGAGGTGGTCTTTGCCGTGTCCATCATCACGCCGTTCAGCGTGTCCTCGATGCGGAAGGTCCGCCAGAGCGACCAGAGCACCGCCACCATGAACGCCGCAACGGCGATCACGGCGAGCATGAGCCCCTGCTCCTGTTCCGGGGTCTGGATGTTCTTGATGTTCACGTCGTAGTTCTGGGTGATGAACGCCAGCGCAAGCAGCGACGCAACCGCGATGCCGGCGGGGATGAAGGCGTCCCAATGCCCCGCACGCAGGCGGTAGCCCGCCATGATGGTCGCACCGATGGCGCCGATGGCACCCGCCTGGTTCACCGTTGCGATGCCCGCGATGATCGAGCCCAGCACCGCAAAGATCAGCGCGAGCGGCGGGACCAGGATGATGATCACCTTGAACAGGAGCTTGCGGTCGAACTTGCCCTCGAACGGCACCGCCGGAGCCATGCTCGGCCGGATCAGCGCGATCGTCAGGATGTAGAGCATGAAGAGGCCCACGAGGACGAGCCCCGGCACCAGCGCCCCCATGAACATGTCGCCGGCAGAGGTCGAGGTCACCGCGAACTCCGACGGCAGCGAGAGCTCGCCGGTTGCGTCCTTGAAAAGATTGGTGCGCGCGGTGCCAGCCTGGTCCACGGCAGAGGCCAGCTGGTCCGCCAGGATGATCAGCACGATCGAAGGCGGGATGATCTGCCCGAGCGTGCCCGACGCCGCGATGGTCCCTGTGGAGAGCGGCATCGAATAGCCGTTGCGCATCATCGCCGGGAGCGAGATCAGGCCCATCGCCACAACCGTCGCGCCGAGGATGCCCGTGGTGGCCGCCAAGAGCGCGCCGACGAAGACCACCGAGATGCCCAGGCCGCCCGGGATCGGGCCAAAGAGCTGCGCCATGGTGACCAGCAGATCCTCCGCAATCTTCGAGCGCTGGAGCATGATCCCCATGAACACGAAGAGCGGAATGGCGATCAGCGTATCGCGTTCCGCCTCCCAATAGATCCCGCGGAAGTTGGTGACACCGGCCGAAAGCCACTCCGCCGCGGAGCCTTGGGCGAAATAGGCGCCGCCTTCGCCCGCGAAGAGCAGCCCCGCGCCCTCGGCGAGCAGGATGGTGACGATGGCGGAGCCCGGCAAGGCGAAGGCGACGGGGAACCCAGAGGCCAGCGCGAATGCCATCAGCAGGACGAGGATGGCGAGAAATACGAGTTCCATGGCCTCAGACCTCCGTCACGTGTTCGCCGTCATGGCCGTGGACATGGTGCTCCGCCCCGCCCGGATCGCCGCGCCAATCCGCCCAGCTCTCCAGCAGATAGGCCGAGAACTGGATCATCATGGTCACTCCGAAGACGCCGAGGAACCCGGCCATCAGGTACTTCACATACATGCCGAAACCCGCCTGGGTGACCTCGAGGCTGAGCAGCGGCGCCGAGATCACGCTCGAGGACGTCGCGAGCCCGAAATAGAGGATCACCCAGCAGAACAGGATGCCCATGACCACGCAGCCGAGGGCGTTGACCGCGCCTTGGGTCTTCCGGCGCATCGCGGCATAGAAGACGTCGACGCGCACATGGCCGTCCTCGACCAGCGTATGGGCCGAGGCGAAGAGGAACAGCGCGCCGTACCAGAACCGCACGAGATCCGCCTGGAAGGCTTGCTCGTAGCTGAAGACGAAGCGGGTGAAGACGATCAGCAGCTCCGCCAGCACCACGAACAGCGCCAGCCAGTGGAACCCGAGCGTGGGCGTGATGAAGGCCAGGATCAGCGCCACGCCGATCAGCGGCAGGTGCAGCTCCGGCGCCCGGTTCGCGTTGAAGCCCCAGGAGGCCGCGCGCTCCTCGCCGACGAAATCCGCCAGCATCTCCTCGACCCGCAGGAACGAGACGATGATGTCCGCAAGCCCAACCAGCAACACCGCCCAGAAGGCGAACCGGATGATCACCCGCACGATCCGCGCCATGACGGCGGCATCCTCGCGCAAGGTCCGGTCCGGTGTGCGCTGCGCAAAGATCAGCGGCAACACGATGCCGGCGATGTAACTCACAAGTTGGACCCCGGCGAGCGCGGTCGATCCGCCCTCTGCCTCACCCGAGAACAACGCCGCAGCCCCTGGCCAACCGAGCCAGAAGGTGACGAAAGCATTGAGGACGAAGACGGCGGTGAGGGCCACCATGGACCAGGCGAATGCTCGCAAGAGCATGGGAGGCCGCGAGGCGGCCAATACGGCATCGGACACGAGAGGAGCCCCCAAATCGGCGGCCGCACCCGGGTCAGCGGGCGGCGCGGCCCGGCGTCAGAATGGGAAAGGCGGGAGCCGCAGCCCCCGCCCAGAACCGGCCTAGACCGGGATCAGTCGATCCCGACCACGTCGTTGCGCTTGACGCTGTAGGCAACGTCGGCTTTGGCCATCCAGCCGCCGATGTCCTGACGCGCGCTGAGGCAGCTGTCGAAGATGCGCTTGGCAAGATCGGAGTGATCGCGCGCCTCTTCGGTCACTTCCTCAGCCGCTTCGCCGAAGGCCTCGTACACATCGTCGTTGAACTCACGCAGTTCCACGCCGTGCTCGGAGACGAGGCGGGCGAGATAGGTACCGTTGTTGGCGTTGGTCTCGGCCATCTGACGCGCGTTCTCTTCGTTCGCGCAGGCCTCGATGATCGCCTGGTCGGTTTTCGACAGGCCGCCCCACCAGGAGGCGTTCATGCCGAGAGCGAGCTGCGAGCCCGGCTCGTGCATGCCCGGCCAGTAGTAGTACTTGGCCGCCTCGTAGAACTTCATGAAGAAGTCGTTGTACGGGCCGACCCACTCGGTGGCGTCGACCGCGCCCGAGACGAGGTTCTCGTAAATCTGGCTGCCCGGCAGCGAGACCGGCGACGCGCCGAGCTTGGCGAGAACGTCGCCGCCGAGGCCCGGGATACGCATCTTGAGGCCCTTGAGGTCGTCCGGGCTCTCGATCTCTTTGTTGAACCAGCCGCCCATCTGCACGCCGGTGTTGCCGCAGGCAAAGTTCTTCAGGCCGAACTCGCCAGCGATCTCGTCCCACAGCGCCTGACCGCCGCCGAACTTAATCCAGGCGTCGATCTCGGTGTAGGTCAGGCCGAACGGAATGGCGGTGAACGGCGCCCAGCCCGGGTGCTTGCCCTTCCAGTAGTAGTCGGCGGCGATGTAAGCCTGCGCGTTGCCGGAGGCCACCTCGTCGAAGCTGTCGAACGCACCGACGCGCTCACCGGCAGCGAAATACTGCACGTTGATGCGGCCATCGGTGACCTCGCCGATGCGAGCGGCCAGGCGCTGCGCGCTCACGCCGAGACCCGGGAAGTCGCGCGGCCAGGTCGAAACGATGACCATCTCGATGCGGCCCTGCGCGACGGCCGGTGCCGCCAGCGTGGTTGCGGCGGTCGCGCCAGCAGCCACGCCCGCAGTGGTGATAAACGAACGACGATCCATTTACGTCCTCCCCGACGTTGGTTGGTACCTCTTGCCGCTGTCCGCGGCTGGCCGCAGACCATATAGACGGGTTTGGCGCTTGCCAATGGCGTTATCTGGCTCTTTTCGGGCCGTTTTCGGTACCACTGCCCGCTTTTCCGGCATCCTCGGCGCACAACGGCGTGAGATGCTGGGCCGGCATTGTGCAGAATGGCAGTTTCGGGCCGTCCTCAGCCTCTGCCAGCCCCGCGGCAACCGCCTCACCCACCAGATGCGCCAGGGCAAATCCGATCCTGTGACCACCGGTCGCAACCCAAACGTTCGGGCGTTCGGGCAAGGCTCCGACCATCGGCCCCGGTCGCGGCGCACGCGGCCGCACGCCGGCCCAGCGCCGCACCACCGGTGCCTCCGCCAGCGCGGGACACGCCGTTCGCACCCGTGCGATGACCGCATTGAGCTGCGCATCCGGTCCCGGCGTCTCCCACCGCTTCTCCGCCGTCGAACCGACCCCCACCCGCCCCGGACCGTGCGCCACCACATACTGACCGCGCCCAGTCAGGACGGGCGCGCCCTCGGGCAGCGTGCCGGCCAGAACCGCCGCCTGACCCTTCTCACCCGGCGGCGCGCCGAAGCCAGCCAAAGCCAGCGTCGCGGCCCCAGCCGCCAGCACCACCGAGCCGGCAGCCACCGCCTCGCCGTCCAAGACCGCCCCGCCAGGCACCAGCCCGTCGCAGCGGGCCGCCCGGATCTCGGCCCCCTTGCCCACCGCGGTTCGGAGCGCCGCCAGATACGCCTCGGTGTCGATCCGCCCCGTCAACGTGTCGTGCTGCACCCCAGCCTCGGCAACCGCGGGCGAAAGCACCCGCGGGTCCGGCGGCGTCTCCAGGATCTCCATTCGCCCCGCTTTGCCCCAATTGCCACACGCTGCCACCTGCGCCTCGGCCCGACCCCGCGCTGCCGCATCCGCAAGTGCCACCAGTCGGCCGGGCTGTGCATAGCCGGCCGAGAGCCCCGTCTCCGCCTCCACTGCTGCCACCGCAGCGGGCAACGTCAGAAGCCCCTCCAACTGCAAGGCCTTCAGCGGTGACCACCCGACCGGGCTCATCGGTGCCAGGGCCCCGACCGGCGTTCCACTCGCCCCTGCCCCCGCTGCCGGGTCCGCCACCACCACGGAGAGCCCACGCCCGAGACAGGCCCGCGCGCACCACAGCCCGAAGACCCCGCCACCGATCACCAGCACATCCGGCGCTGCCATGCCTTGCCTTTCGTCTCTGATCCCGGCACGGGGATGCGATGGCCGACTCCCCGGATGCAAGCCCCGAAACCCCATCGCCCGCCACACTCGACTGGCGGGAGGGCGATGTGCCGGTCTCGGAGCGGTGGGGCGATGTCTATTTCTCCGCCGAGGACGGGCTGGCCGAGACCCGCCATGTGTTTCTCGACGGCAACCGGTTGCCCGAGCGGATGGCGGGGGCCTCGGCCTTCTCAATCGGGGAGCTCGGCTTCGGCACTGGGCTGAACGTTCTGGCCGCTTGGGAGCTCTGGGACCGGGTCGCGGCGCCGGGCGGTTGCCTAAATGTGAATACCGCAGATATCGCACCAATATCGCAGCGGGATATCGCACGGGTCTATCGCACCCGTCCGGGTCTCGCCGACCGGGCCAAGCGGCTCATCGAAGGGCTGGACCGGAGCGGGATGTGGATGGGCCAATCCAAAGGGTCTGAGCCGCTGGTCCGGCGTGTGGTGGTCGACCTTGGCTCCCTGCATCTGACCCTCTGGATCGGCGATGCCCGGGAAACCGTGCCGCGCTGGAACCTATCGGTAAGCTGTTGGTTTCTGGACGGATTTGCGCCTGCACGGAACCCGGAGATGTGGGAGCCTGCCTTGCTGCAATCGGTCTTCGCGCAAACCGTTCCTGGGGGTGGTTTCGCCACCTACACGGCAGCAGGGGTCGTGCGCCGGAGATTGCTGGCGTCAGGCTTTGACGTGGCGAAGCGGCCCGGCTTTGGATCGAAGCGTCACATGCTCACCGGAGAGCGCCCGGCCCGGTGACGGCCATAGATCTCGGTTAAGCAACGGTTTTAAAAAGATTTTTATGCATCGCCCCTGAGTCTATATCTAGGGTTTACGCATTGTTAACCGGCGAAATGCATGGTGCCCCCATAACGCGAGAGACCAAAGAGGGCAGTCCAAATGGAGCAAAGACCAGCGCAGAATGCCGCTTGGGCGATTGATGATCCGATCTCATCAATCCGGCTGCCTCTCGAAAATCTGGAGTACACGCTGGAGCAGTATCTCATGGATAACGGCTGCCGGCTCGATGTCGAAACGCGGATCCTGCTGGCCGGTGTGCGCGACTGCGTGGCGCGTGTGGCTGTTTCGACCCGGCGCCTCGAGAACGCTGGGACGCAACACCCCAATTCTCCGGCTGTGGCGGTCGGAGCCGCATAGCCACCCCTCTTGCGCGGCCCAATTCTTCCGATAAGAGCGGCTGTGGTCGATGTCCGGCCAAGCGGGTCGGAGAGAGGCCATGGCAAACAGCAAAGGCACGTTGCTGCTCGGGATTGATACCGGGGGCACCTATACCGACGCAGTTGTGGTCGACGGAACCGTCCTCGACACACCGGATGCGGCGGTCCTCGGAAAATCAAAAAGCCTCACGACCCCAGGCGATCTGTCGGTCGGGATCGGCGACGCAATGGCCGGCGCAATTGCTGCGAGCGCCATCGATCCCGCGCGGATCGGCCTCGTCTCGCTCTCGACAACGCTCGCCACGAACGCGCTCGTCGAAGGGCAGGGCCGACCCGCCGCTCTCGTGATGATCGGGTTCTCGGAGGCGGATGCCGCGCGCCAGGGGCTCTCGGATGGCCTGGGGCGCGACCCCTTGGTCTGTGTCGCCGGCGGGCATGACGCGCTCGGCTCTCCGCTGGCCCCGCTGGACGAGGCAAGTCTGCTGCGGGCGCTCGACACCTTGCCCGCCTCCGTCGAGGCGATTGCCGTCTGTGGTCAGTTCGCCGTGCGCAACCCCGAGCACGAACGCCGCGCCCGGCAGCTGATCCGAGAGCGCCGCGCCATCCCCGTGACCTGCTCGCATGAGCTGACGGCCGAGATCGGCGGCCCGCGGCGGGCCCTCACGGCGCTCCTGAACGCCCGGCTAACCGCATTGATCGACGACCTCATCGAGGCGAGCCTTGCACTGACCGAGGCCAGCGCGATCCAGGCCCCCTTGATGGTCGTTCGCGGAGACGGCGCACTTGTTGCAGCCGCGTATGCCCGTGAGCGGCCGATCGAGACCATTCTGTCCGGGCCCGCGGCGAGCCTTGTGGGAGCGGGCTGGCTCACCGGCTCGCCGGATGCGGTGGTGTCCGACATCGGCGGCACCACGACCGACATCGCGGTTCTGCGGAGCGGGCGGCCACGGCTCGATCCCCAAGGCGCGCGGGTGGGCGGGCACCAGACCCTGGTCGAAGCGGTGGCGATGCGGACCCACGGCCTCGGAGGCGACAGCATCGTCGACGTCGTGGATGGCAGTATGCCGAGCCTGCTCAGCCTTGGGCCACGCCGGGCAGTGCCGCTTTCGGTGCTTGCGCAACAGGCCCCCAAAGCGGTGCACCAAGCGCTCGACGAGGCGCTGGCGGCGACGCGGGTCGAGGCGGCGGCGGGCCGGTTCTATGTCGGCGCCGGGGCTGCGTCGGGGGCAGACGAGATCGAGGAGGAATTGCTCCAGCAGCTCTCGGACGGGCCCCTGCCCGCCGCTGCCGTGGAGGGCAATCGCAAACGGGCCGCGGCGGCCCGGCGGCTGGCAACCCAGGCGCGGATCCGGATGGCGGCGTTCACCCCCACCGATGCCGCCCATGTGCTCGGCCTGGCGGAGAGCGCAGACACGACAGCGGCGCGAAAGGGGGCCGCGCTGTTTGCTCGGCGGCGCGGGGCCGATGGGCGCCCCATGGCTGCCTCGCCCGAAGCGCTGGCCGAGGCTGTGCTCGCGCGGCTTGTCCGGCGGTCCGCAGAGCATGTGCTGGAGGCGGCGCTGGCCGAGGACGGGCTGAGCCTCGACGGTGTCGCCAATGCATCGCTGGCGGCGGCCGCGCTCGAGGGCCGCCAGGGCATCGTCGCCCCGGCCCTGCCGCTCACGGTCCCGCTCATCGGCCTCGGCGCCGGAGCCCGGGTCTACTACCCCAGGGTCGGCAAGATGCTCCGGGTTGAGACGGCCGTGCCGGAGCATGCCGATGTGGCCAATGCCCTCGGGGCCGTGGTGGGCGGTGTCCAGATCAGCCGCCGAAGCAGCGTATCCGTCCCGTCGGAGGGGCGGTTCCGGGCTCATTTGCCAGCGGGACCCGTGGACTATCCCGATGCGGACGCGGCGGAGGCCGCGCTCGCCGCTGCGCTGGAGGCCGAGGTGCGCGCCGCTGCCGTGACCGCGGGCGCGGATGCCCCGGAGATCGCGCGCCAGACGGACCGCCGCGAGGCGACGATCGAAGGCCGCACGGTGCTGGTCGAAGCCGTGATCACCGTCACCGCGACCGGCCGTCCTCGGCTCGCGCGCCCTGTCGAAGAGGTAACCCCATGACGCTCCAGATTGCCCCGATCGCACCTACTGAGCTCAGCGAACACCTCCAGGCTCTGGCAGAGCTCCGGATCGCGGTATTCCGCGCCTGGCCGTACCTTTACGACGGCGATGCCGACTACGAGACCCGCTATCTCGCCACCTATTCCGAAAGCGAGGGCGCCATCGTCGTCGGCGCCTGGGATGGGGAGCGTTTGGTCGGAGCGGCCACGGGCACACCGCTCGCCGACCATGCCGAGGGGTTCGCCGAACCGTTTGCGAGCGCCGGCATCCCGCTGGAGGAGGTGTTCTATTGCGCGGAGTCGGTCCTGCTGCCTGCCTATCGCGGGCAAGGCGCCGGACACGCCTTCTTCGACCATCGCGAAGCGCATGCCCGCGCCCTCGGCTTGCGCTATGCGAGCTTTTGCAGCGTTGTCCGCCCCTCGGACCACCCGGCCCGGCCAGGGGACTACGCGCCGCTCGATCCGTTCTGGCGCAAGCGCGGCTACGCGCCGCTGGCGGGGGCGGTCGCGCATTTCTCCTGGCGCGATGTCGGCGAGGCGGGGGAGACGGAGAAGCCGCTCCAGGTCTGGCTCCGCAGCCTCTGATGCTCTCCTACCAGCACGCCTATCACGCAGGGAACTTCGCCGATCTGCACAAACACGCGGTCCTCGCAGCGCTGCTGGTGCGGCTGACCCAAAAGGCCCGGCCCATCACCTATCTGGAGAGCCATGCGGGCCGCGGTCTCTATGACCTCTCGGCACCGGAGGCCGAGAAGACCGGAGAGGCGGCCGAAGGGATCGCCCGGATTGTGCCGGAGGGTGCCTATGCCGACGCGCTTCAGGCCGTTCGGGAGCGTTATGGCGAGACTACCTATCCCGGATCGCCGCTGATTGCTCAAACGCTCCTCCGCGCGCAGGATCGGCTGGTGCTCTGTGAGCTGCATCCCGCCGAGCATGCGGCTCTCAGCCGGGCGCTCTCGGGCGAAGCGGCGATCCACCGACGCGACGGGCACGAGGGCCTGCGCGCGCTGACACCCCCGACACCGCGCCGGGGCCTCGCGCTGATCGATCCGAGCTATGAGGTGAAGGACGAGTACGCGACGGCCGCGGAGACCGCGCTCGCCGTAAACCGCAGGTGGTCGGAGGGAGTGGTGATGCTGTGGTACCCGCTGTTGCCCGCCGGGCGTCACCTGGATCTCCTCGGCGCGCTCTCGGCCGGAAAACCGCTGGTCAGTGAGGCGCACCTCGTCACGCCGCCAGAGCGGGGGATGCATGGATCGGGCCTCGCCCTTCTCGGTGCTCCTTGGGGGACTGAGACCCTGATCGCCGAGGCTTTGCGCCCGCTCTCACCGGTTCTTGAGCCCTCTTCGGCCACGCCACGATAGGCGATGCCACAATGTCGGGCTAAGGTGCCGGAGTGCAATCCCAACCGCTTGCGTGAGCCCCCGGTGCCGAAACCGTCCTTGCCGAAACCACCTGTGTCGAGACCCATGGCCCTTTGGAAACAACTGGTCCTGAGCGCGCTCCTGCTCGGCGGGGCGTTCTGGCTTTGGCAGCACGCCGACACCGCACGCGCCCTGATCGCACCGCCCAAGACCGATCCGCCCTCGGCAGGCAAAGCCGCCCCAGCGGGGGTTCCGGTGATCGTGGCACCGGTCGCCATGGCCCGCGACGATGTGGTGCTGGAGGTGGTTGGCACCGGCCGGGCGCGCCACTCGGTGATGCTGCGGAGCGAGGCATCCGGGAAGGTGACCGAGATTGCCCTCGCACCCAATCGGCGTTTCTCCACCGGCGATGTGATGCTGCGTCTCGAAGATGACCGGCAGCGGCTGGCGCTGCAGTTGGCGGAGACCCGGCTTGTCGAGGCGGAGCGCATCCGCGCCAGGCTCGAACGGCTGGAGGGCGCAGGCACCGCGGCCACAGCCCGTCTCGATACCGCCGTCACCGAGGCCGAGATCGCCCGGCTGGAGGTTGTCCGCGCCCGAGATGCGCTGGACGACCGGGTGCTGCGTGCGCCCTTCGACGGGGTCTCGGGCCTCAGCCGGATCGAGCCGGGCGCCTGGGTCGACAGCGATGTGGAGATCGCGAGCTATGACGACCGCTCGGTGCTGTTGGTGGAGCTCGACCTGCCCGAGGCGGCGTTGAACCGGATCCGCCCCGGGATGGCCGTCGAGGCCCGAACCGCGGGCTTTCCGGGGCGCCTCTTCGCCGGCAGCCTCAGCACCATCGACAGCCGCCTCGCCGCCGACAGCCGGACAGCCCGTATCCAGGTGGAGATCCCGAATGCACAGGATCTGTTGCGGCCCGGCGGATCGTTCACCGTATCCCTTGCGTTGCCCGGCTCTCCGCACCCCGCGGTGCCCGAGCTTGCGGTGCAGTTCGCCCGCGGGGGACTGCATGTCTGGCGCGTGCGCGACGACGTCGCCGAGCAGGTCCCGGTGCGCCTGGTGCGCCGGCGCTCTGGCAGCGCGCTGGTGGATGGGCCGCTGGCGCCGGGCGACCGGGTCGTCGTCGAAGGCACACAACGCTTGCGGCCGGGCAGCGCGGTCACCGTCACCGGCGTGCGCAGCGGACCTGACCCATGAGCGAGGTGGGCGGTCTCGGGGGCGGTCTCCCCGGCCTCTCGGTGCGGCGGCCCTGGCTGGCAGCGGTCGCCAACCTGCTGATCGTGATTGCGGGGATCGCGGCGATCTTCGGGCTCGAAGTGCGGGAGCTGCCGGATATCGACCGGCCCGTGGTCTCCGTGCGTGCAAACTATCCCGGCGCCTCGCCCACCACCGTCGACGCGGAGCTGACATCGGTGGTCGAGAGCGCGGTCGCCCGGGTCTCGGGGGTTGTCGCGCTCACGGCGTCCTCCGAGGAGGGCAATTTCCGCATGCGGGCAGAGTTCCGCCCGGGCCGCGCGCTCGATGCGGCCGCCAATGATGTCCGCGAGGCCGTCGCCCGCGTCGGACCCCGGCTGCCCGCCGGCGTCGAAGACCTGCGCGTGGTGAAATCCGATCGCGATGCCTGGCCCGTCATCCGCATCGCCGTTTGGAGCGATACCGACCCGCTCGATGTCCTCACACGCCGGGTCGAGGATGAGATCATCCCCGAGTTGACCGCTGTCGATGGCGTCTCCGAGGTGCTGCTCTTCGGCGGGCGGACACGGGTGATCCGGGTCGCCCTTTCGCCCGAACGGCTGGCGGCTTACGGCCTGTCGGTCGGCGAGGTGGCCGAGGCGATGCGGGCCGCGCAGTTCGACGTCCCCGTGGGCAGCTTCGAGGCCGGCCAGCTCGAGGTTCTGGTCCGGGCCGACGCGACCGTCACCGACCCCGAGCGGATCGAGCGCCTCATGGTGCGCGAGAACCTCCGTCTCGGCGATGTGGCGGAGGTCTATTTCGGGCTCACGACCCCCGAAAGTGTCGCGCGGCTCGACGGACGCATGGTGGTGAGCCTCGGGATCGTGCGGCAATCCGAGGCAAACACCGTGCGCATCTCGGCCGATATCGCCCGGGCCGTCGAGCGGCTGAAGACGCGCTATCCGAACCTCGGGATGCGGGTGATCTCGGATGAGGCCGTCTTTATCCGCGGTGCGATCGGCGAGGTGCTGACCACGCTGGCCCTCGCCCTTGCCATCGTCGTCGGGGTGATCTGGCTGTTCCTGGGCCGCGTGGGGGCAACGCTTGTGCCCGCGGTTGCCATCCCCATCGCGCTGACCGGGTCCCTGGCGGCGATTTGGGCGATGGGGTTCTCCATCAACCTCGTCACGCTGCTCGCGCTTGTTCTGGCCACCGGCCTCGTGGTCGACGACGCCATCGTGGTGACCGAGAACGTCCAGCGCCAACGGGCCCGCGGGCTTGGGCGCCGCGCGGCAGCGGTCACCGGCACACGCGAGGTGTTCTTCGCCGTCATCGCAACGACGCTGACCCTGGTCGCCGTGTTCGTGCCGATCTCCTTCCTGCCGAGCGAGGCGGGGCGGCTGTTCTCCGAGTTCGGCTTTGTCCTGGCGGTCACCGTCGGCCTCTCGTCCTTTGTCGCGCTCACGGCCTGCCCGATGATCGCGAGCCTGCTGCCGAGCCTTGGCGACGGACAGGGCCCGCTCGGCTGGCTCGGGCGCCTGCTCGGAGCGCTCTACGGCTGGCTGCTCCGGCCCGTCATCGCGGCCCCACTGGCCGCCCTCACGCTGTTCGCCCTGCTCGCCGGTTCCGCGGCGCTGATCTATGGCGAGCTCGGCGAGGAGCTGGTGCCGCCGGAGGACCGTGGCCAGGTCACCGTCCGTCTGCAAGGCCCGGATGGCACGGGCCTCGACTACACCGACCGCCAGGTCGAGGCCGTGGAGGCCATGCTGCTTCCCTGGGTGGAGCGCGGCCTCGTCACCGGCCTGGCCTCGATCACCGGGCGCTGGGATCTCAACCGGGGCGAGATCAACGCGCGCCTCGTGCCCTGGGAAGAACGGATCACCGGCCAGCGCGCCATTGAGGCCGATATCCGCCCACAGCTGGCGACGCTCGCCGGAGCGCGGGCGCGGGTGTCCTCCTCGAACAGCCTCGGGATCTGGCGGGGGGGCGGGCTGTCCATGGCGCTCACCGGCGCGCATTACCCCGACATCGCGACCGCCGCCGACGCTTTCGCCGACCGCTTGGCAGAGATCGACGGGCTCTCCGGCATCCGCGTCCAGTATCAGGCAACGCAGCCTCAGCTCTCGATCGAGATCGACCGGCAGCGCGCCTCGGATCTCGTTGTGCCCATGGCGACGCTGTCGGCCACCCTGCGGGCGCTGATCGACGAGGACGAGGTGGCGGAGCTGACCATCGGCGACGAGGCAGTCCCGGTGATGCTGCAATCCGCCGCGGGAGCGGTGCGGGACCCGGTGGATCTCCTAAACCTCTCGGTGCGGTCGGAGCGGGGGACTCTGGTGCCGCTCCTGCAACTGGTGAGCTTCCGCGAACAGGGGGTGGCCGCGGAGCTGGACCGCCACGGCCAGCGCCGCGCCATCGAAATCGACGCCTCGGTGGCCCCGGAGATGGTCCTCGCAGACGCGGTCGATGCGGTGCGCGCGCTCGGGCAAGAGACGCTCCCGAACGGCATCGGGCTCATCTTCCTCGGCGAAGCGGGCAATCTCGAGGAGACCTCCGAAGAACTGACCGCAACCTTCGTGATCGCCTTCATCGTGGTCTTCCTGGTGCTGGTCGCGCAGTTCGAGAGCCTGACCAGCGCCGCAGTTGTGATGGTGACCGTGCCTTTCGGCATCTGCGCGGCCATTGTCGCGCTCTGGTTAACCGGCACCACGGTGAACATCTACAGCCAGATCGGGGTGCTCATGCTGGTGGGGATCATGGCCAAGAACGGCATCCTGATGGTCGAGTTCGCCGACCAGTTGCGCGACCGAGGCTTGGCGGTTTGGGAGGCGGCGGCGCTGGCCGCGCGCATGCGGCTGCGGGCCATTGCGATGACGCTGATCTCGACCGTTTTGGCGGGGCTGCCGCTGATCCTCGGCGACGGGCCGGGGGCAGAGGCGCGGGCCGCCATCGGCTGGGTCGTGTTCGGCGGCCTTGGGCTCGCAGCGGTGTTCACCCTGTTCCTCACGCCCGCGGCCTATGTGCTGATCGCCGGCTTCTCCCGCCCCCGCGCCGCAGCGGGCACAGCCTTGGCCGCAGAACTGGCGCAAGCCCGCGGCGCCCGCTAGAGAGCGCCGCAGCAGGCGAGGATACGATGGCACGCAAGAGACGCGGCAACCCGGTGCATGGCTGGCTGGTGGTGGACAAGCCGCTCGGCGTGACCTCCGCCCAGGTCGTGGCCAAGGCCCGATGGGCGCTGTCGGCGCAAAAGGCCGGCCATGCGGGCACGCTTGACCCCTTGGCGACGGGCGTGTTGGCGGTGGCGTTCGGGGAAGCGACCAAGACGGTGCCTCTGGTCCAGGATGGCGCGAAGACCTACCGCTTTGCGATCCGGCTCGGCCAGGCGACCGAGACGGACGATGCCGAGGGCGCTTTGATCGCCGAGAGCGCGGCGCGCCCGACCGATGCGGAGATCGAGGCGGCGCTCGTGGCCTATCGCGGCGATATCCTCCAGATCCCGCCGGTCTACTCCGCCGTGAAATCGGACGGCGCCCGGGCATACGACCTCGCGCGGGCCGGTGAGATCCCGGAACTCGCGCCGCGTCCGCTGCATGTGGCACGGCTTGCGCTGGTGGCACGCCCCGATGCCGACCATGCGGAGTTTGAGATGGTCTGCGGCAAGGGCGGCTACGTCCGCTCTATCGGGCGGGATATCGGGCGGGATCTCGGCTGCCATGCCCATGTCTCTATGCTCCGGCGCACGGCGAGCGGCGGGTTCGATGTGGCGAACGCCTTCCCCATGGCGGAGCTGGACGCGGTCCGCGCCGGGGAACGCGAGGCGCCGCTCCTGCCGGTTGAAGCGGGGCTCGCGGCGGTCCCGGAAATCGCCGTGACCGAGACGATGGCCGAAGATCTCCGCCATGGCCGAACCACCCGCACCGTCACCCAGGAAAACGGGACGGTCTGGGCCAGCCATAACGGAACAGCCGTCGCGATCTGCGATGCACGAGCCGGCCTTCTGAGCCCCAGCCGCGTTCTGCTGCATGGGCATCCGGCGCTCTGACAATCCCTCTGGCATTCCCCCGCAGTTTCAGGCATACACCGCCGGGCTGCCACATGGGGCAGATATCCGCCTCCGCGATCGTGCTGGACGACATCCCGGCTCTGGCCCCGGCGGGCGGGACGACAAAAAGGAGCACACGATGTCGATTACGCCAGAGCGCAAGGAAGCGCTCATTAAAGACTATGCGACCAAAGAGGGCGACACCGGCTCGCCCGAAGTGCAGGTGGCGATCCTCACCGAGCGGATCACGAACCTCACCGAGCACTTCAAGTCCCACAAAAAGGACAACCACTCGCGCCGGGGGCTCCTGAAAATGGTCAGCCAGCGCCGCAAGCTGCTCGACTATGTCAAAGACCGCGACGAGCCGCGGTATCGCGACCTCATCCAGCGCCTCGGCATCCGCCGCTGACGCACCCGACCGCCCCTCGGTCTTCTGGACCCGGGGGCGGTCTCGTTTCGGGGCCTGCCCGCCCCCGCCGGCCCATGCCGGCATGCGGGCCACATCCGTCCGTCGATCCGCCGCGAGCCCCGGCTGCGGATCCTGGCAAATCGAGCGGGGCCGTCCCGAGCCTTGGGACGACGCAAGGGGCACCACGCGCCCCGACAAGGGAAACGCACATGTTCGACATCGCAAAACAAAGCATCGAGTGGGGGGGAGAGACGCTCACCCTCGAGACCGGCAAGATGGCCCGTCAGGCTGACGGCTCGGTGCTCGCGACCTATGGCGAGACCACGGTGCTCGCCACCGTCGTCTTCGAGAAGAAACCGAAGGAGGGGCTCGATTTCTTCCCCCTCACCGTCCACTACCAAGAGAAGTATTATGCCGCCGGCAAGATCCCGGGCGGCTTCTTCAAGCGCGAGGCAAAACCGACCGAGAAGGAGGTTCTGACCTCCCGTCTGATCGACCGGCCCGTGCGCCCGCTCTTCGTGCCCGGCTTCAAGAACGAGACGCAGGTGATCTGCACCGTGCTCAGCCACGATCTCGAGAATGATCCGGACATCGTTGGCATGATCGCGGCCTCGGCGGCACTGACGCTCTCCGGTGCCCCGTTCATGGGCCCGATCGCCGGCTGCCGCGTTGGCTTCGACCACGAGGGCAAGTACATCCTGAACCCGAAGATCGACACCATCGACGACCTGCGCCTCGACCTGATCGTCGCGGGCACCCGCAATGCGGTGATGATGGTCGAGTCGGAGGCCTACGAGCTCTCCGAGGAGGAGATGCTGGGCGCCGTGACCTTCGGCCATGACGCCATGAAGCCGGTGATCGACATGATCATAAAACTGGCGGAGCAGGCGGCGAAGGAGCCCTTCGATTTCTCACCGCCCGACCACTCCGCGATCATGGAGCGGGTGCGCAGCATTGCCGAGGCACCGCTGAGGGATGCCTTCTCGACGCTCGACAAGCAGGAGCGCCAGGGCAAGATCTCTGCTGCCAAGGACGCGCTGATGGAGGCGCTGACCGAGGAGGAGCGCGAGGACAAGGGCGTCGGCGCGAGCTTCAAGGCGCTCGAGGCTGAGATCCTGCGCGGCGATGTGGTCAACACCGGCAAGCGCATCGACGGACGCGACCTCTCGACCGTCCGGCCCATCGCGTGCGAGGTCGGCATCCTGCCGCGCACCCACGGCTCGGCACTGTTCACCCGCGGGGAGACGCAGGGCCTGATCGTCACCACCCTCGGCACCGGCGACGATGAGCAGATCATCGACGCGCTCGAGGGCGAGAGCCGCTCGAACTTCATGCTGCACTATAACTTCCCGCCATATTCGGTCGGTGAAGCGGGCCGCATGGGGCCTCCGGGACGGCGTGAGATCGGCCACGGCAAGCTCGCCTGGCGGGCGCTCCAGGCCGTGCTGCCGGCGCCGACGGACTTTCCCTACACCGTTCGTCTGGTCTCCGAGATCACGGAGTCGAACGGCTCGTCCTCGATGGCCACGGTCTGCGGTGCCAGCCTCTCGATGATGAACGCGGGCGTGCCGCTGAAATCGCCGGTGGCCGGTGTCGCGATGGGTCTGATCCTGGAGAAGGACGGCAAGTTCGCGGTGCTGACGGATATCCTCGGCGACGAGGACCATCTCGGCGACATGGATTTCAAGGTCGCCGGCACCGATGCGGGCATCACCTCGCTCCAGATGGACATCAAGGTCGCCGGCATCACGCCCGAGATCATGGAGCAGGCGCTGGCACAGGCGAAAGACGGCCGGATGCACATCCTCGGTGAGATGGCCAAGGCGCTCTCGACCACGGGTGAGTTCTCGGTCCACGCCCCGCGCATCGAGACCATGCAGATCAACCCCGACAAGATCCGCGAAGTGATCGGCTCGGGCGGCAAGGTGATCCGTGGCATCGTCGAGGAGTCGGGCGCCAAGATCGACATCAACGACGAGGGGATCATCAAGATCGCCTCGCCGGATGGCAAATGCATCGAGAAGGCCCGCGATCTGATCAACTCCATCGTCGCCGAGCCGGAGATCGGTCGGATCTACACCGGCAAGGTCGTCAAGATCATGGACTTCGGCGCCTTCGTGAACTTCTTCGGCAAGCGCGACGGCCTCGTGCACATCTCCCAGATGTCGTGGGAGCGCGGCGCCCAGGCCAAGGACCTCGTCAAAGAGGGCCAAGAGGTGAAGGTCAAGCTGCTCGGCTTCGATGACCGCGGCAAGACCAAGCTCTCGATGAAGGTCGTCGACCAGGCAACCGGCGCCGAGATCACCAAGGAAGAGGCCCAGGCGGCCGACTAACGTCCAGGCGCGGCGTGGGGCAACCCGCGCCGCTCCCCCTAGCGCGCCTCGCGAACCGCGGGCGCTGCGATCTGCTTCGAGAGCTGCACCGCGAGGATACCGCCGGTGATGATCGCGACCCCCAGCAGATCCAGCGGGCCGATCCGTTCGCCCAGCAACACCGCGGCGATGGCCACCCCGAGGAACGGGTTGAGGAAGTGGAAGGTCGACGCGCGGATCGCTCCGATGCGGTTGACCAGCAGGAACCACACGACCGTCGCGAGCAGCCCCGGCACCAGCACCGTATAGGCGAAGGCCGCGCCCAGTTGCCAGCTCCAGCGCACCTCAAGCGGCTCGATTGCGAGGCCGACCACCGCCAGGACGGCCGACCCCACCAACATCTGCAGACCGACGATCATCAGCACATTGCCCCCGGAGGACGCCCCCCGCACCGCCAATGTGGCTGAGCTGAGCGCGATCACCCCGATCACGCACAGAGCGATACCAAAGGGATCGGCCCCGACACCGCCGAGACGCGCGCCCATGATGATCCCGACCCCGACAAACCCGGCCAAGAGCCCCGCGATCCCCAGCGCTCGGATCCGCTCGCCAAAGATCAGCCAGTTTGCCAACGCCACCAAAAGCGGCATCGTGGCCGCGATGATCGCCGCAAGGGATGCCTCCACCGTCTGCATGGCCACGAAGAACAAGCCGAGGTAGAGCGCGTTCTGGCAGATCCCGAAAATCACCGTCGCCCGCCACTGCGCAGGCGTCAGGTGCCAGCTTTGACCGAGAGCGCGCGCGATCAGAACGCCAAGCGCGCCGGAAATCAGAAATCGCAGCGCCAGCGCTGTCATCGGCGGCGCATCGGCCACGATGATCCGTGCCGAGCTGAACGCAGAGGACCACATGAACGCAAACGCAAGGCCCATCAGAACGGCGCGAACATCCATGTCATCCCTCGGCATAGGCTAGAGCCCTCGGGGCCTACAGGACGGTGTGCGCCTCGGCCAGCCCAGTTCATGCAATCCCGGCATGCGCACACAGGGGGCTAGGTGCTGCGCCATCGCGCCGGAATGCCTATACTCACCATATTTGAGGAAAAGGAGCTTGCCATGACCACCTATAGCTTCACCGAGCAGGGCCCGCTGGAGGCCGGTTTCGCCGCGATCTTCCATGAGCGCATCGTCCCCATTCTCGAGCGCCATGAGGCCGAGCGCCAAGAGCTGCGCAGCAAGGCCATCCGAGGGATGTCGATATCTGGTCTCGGGGGAGCGAGCGGCGCGGGGATCGGGTTCACCAACGAATACGAGGTGGCCGGGGGTGTCGCCGGTGTCGTCGGTGGCATGGGTGTCTTCGGCGTCCGCTCCCTCTACGAGAGCCGCTGGAAAGCAGGCCTCGGCGCGGAGATTGTGCCGATCCTCTGTGACTTTCTCGGTGGGATGCGCCCGGGCGGTCATATGGTCTCGGCGTCGGAGTTCGCACGGCTCGGGGTCGTCCCCACCCACCACAGCAGTCATACGGAGGATCCGGTCCAGGGCGAGCACAACGGCATTGCATGGGCCCTGACCGAGGCAAAACTGACGAGCCGCTCTCGCGATTCCAAGGGCCGGCGCCGCAACAAGACGGTGTTTCGCGGATTGCTGTTCCAGATCGCGGTCGACCGTCCGGCGCCGCGCATTTACTTCGCGCGGGATCGCGGCGGTGTCATCAACTGGCTGTCCGAGACCATGTCGGGGGCTAGGCGCGGGCTGGAGAAGATCGAAGCCAGCGATCCCGAGTTCGAGAAGATCTACGAAGTCTATACCGATGACCCGGCTGCTGCGCGGGAGTATGTCGATCCGAACGTGCTCGAAGGCCTGTTGCTGATCTCGAAATACGCGCGAGGTGGTGGATATGTGGCCGCGGCGTTCGAGGGAGACTGGTTCAGGCTGGCTCTTCCCCGGCGCAGGGACTTCCTCTCGCTCGGCAGCCTCTTCCGGCCGACGTCCGAGATCGAGGCCGATCTCCACAACGCGCTCAGCGATCTCGACCTGCCGCGTCGGATCATCGATGCGCTCAGCGGGCGTTGAGCCGGAAATCCGTCGAAGCAGCGTACAAACTGTGCGATAATCCGATTGGGCACAGCGCTCGACACAGGGGGAGAAAACACATGTCACTGCTTGCAATGCTGAAGGAGGCCCAGGGCGGTCAGGGCCTTGGCCAACTGGCGGAGCGGATCGGGATCGATCAGTCCCAGGCCGAAGAGCTGACGGGCATGCTTGCGCCGACGATCGGCCGCGCCGCAAAGCGCCGCGCCGAGCAGGGGGGTCTGGAACAGATCCTTGGGCAGTTCATGGGCGAGCGCCAAGCGGGCTATATCGACGAGCCCGCGCGCGCAGCCGAGCCCGAAGCCCGCGCCGAAGGAGAGCAGTTTCTCGAGCAACTCTTCGGCTCACGCGAGGCGACGCAGCAGTTTGCCGGGGAGGCTAGCCGCCGTTCCGGTGTCGACAGCGGGATCGTCGAGCAGTTCCTTCCGGCGATCGCAGCAATGGTACAGGGCGGGATGCAGCGCCGCATGCCCGACAATGATCTCCAGGGAATGCTCGCCGGCGCCCTTGGCGGTGGCTCGCAGAGCGGCGGCGGGGGCGGTCTGCTCGGCATGGTTATGGGTATGATCGGCGGCGGTCGGGGCCGCAGCGTCGGCGCCCAGCAGGGGGGCGGTCTCGATCCACTGATGCGCATGCTCGACGCCGATGGCGACGGCTCGGTCCTCGACGACGTGCTTGAGACGGTGATGCGCCGCTGAGCAACGCACCGGCGCTCGTTCAGAGGGCGTTGCGCCGGTTCCTCCGCATCTTCCCGCATTTGTGCCGGCAGGTGGGCAGGCTGTCCTCCTCCCAAGCCTGGGCGTAGAAGCTGGCGAAGGGCTCGTCGTGCATGATCTCGGCGAGCGGGCGGGTCCGCAGATTGAACCGGTCCGGCGCCAAGCCATGGCGGCCGAAAAAGTCCCGCTCCTCAACCGCGCCGGTCACCCAGCAACAGGCCGAGACCTGTCCATGCGCCGAGATGTAGGGACTGTTCCGTGCCGCTGATTTGCAGTCGATCCCGTTGATTGCAAACGGTGAGATCTCGCGCGCAGCCTCCTCGGCGTCCTGGCGGCTCGCCAGCATGATCTCCCCATCCTCGAGCGCAAAATCTGCCGCCTTGCGCTGGGGCGCTTCGAGGCTCCGCATCGCGCCATCGGGCATCTGATAGGGGAACACGCCCTCGGGCCCGAACCGGACCGTATCGATCAGCGTGAACTCCTGAAACCCGAGAGCCCGGGAGCGCCGGAACGCCTCCTCGATCTGATGTTCGTTGTGGCGGAAGATGATGAAGTGCCACTCCGCCCGTGCGCCCGTCTCGATATAGGCCGCCGCGTTCTCAGCGATCTTGTCGTAGAACGTGCCAACCCGGTAGAGCGGGTTGGTGTCCTCGAGCCCATCGATGTGGAGCTCCAGCCGGCTGCCCGTGCGGACCATCGCGCGGCCCATCCGCGCCCACCAATCGGGTTTCCTCAGGCTGCCATTGGTGGCGATCGCGACCCGCACGCCGCGGTCGGTGAGATGCTCGACAACCTCCAAGAGCTCCGTCGCGGCCAGCGGGTCGCCATAGGCACCGCCGAAGATCACCTCCTCCGTCTGCGCGCAGAAAGCGTCGGTGAAATGGGTCTGAAAATCCGTAAGGCCGAGCTCGACATTGGCCACCACCGAACGATCCGTCCGGCAGCGGTCGAGGTGCAGCGTGCGCGGGCACATGGGACACCCGGCATTGCATTTGTCGGTCAGCTCGATGTGGAAACTGTACGGGCGCGCGGGATCGAACATGAAAGCTCCGGATGGCTCAGCCGGTATCTATGCACTGAGCCGCCCGCGCGCCAATCACAGAATAGCTCAGCCGGGGTTCTTTGCCGTGATCACCCAGGAAGAGGACGGCAGGAACACACCGTCATCGGTCTCATAGGCGCTCAGCATCTCGCGCATATCGGCCATGATCACGTCGTGCTTCTCAACGGCCAGATCACCGGCTTCGCGGTAAACCTCGCCCGCCGGGCCAAGCGCCAGCTGGAAGCCGATCGCATCCTCAACCGAATCGCCGGTGCGGAAAGGGGCATCCACCCGCTCGAAGGCGATGTCGGCAAAGCCTGCCGCCTTCAGCTGACCTGTCACCATCTCCTGATCTGCCATGGAGAAGGGGCCGGGCCCGCATGTCGCTGCACCCTCGCCCGGGGGCGGAAGATGGCGCAGAACCACTTCCTTCGGCTTGTCGCCCCAGTGGTTGTCCACCCGCGCGCGCCAGACGATGATGGTCATCGTGCCGCCCGGCTTCAGCGCGGTGCGCATGTTCCGCAGTGCGCGCACCGGGTTGGTGAAGAACATCGTGCCGAAGCGCGAGAAGATCATGTCGAAATCGCCGTCGAACTGCTGGCTCTCGATATCCGCGACCGCGAAGGAGACATTGGAGAGGCCACGTTCGGCCGCTTCCTTGCGGCCATAGTCGAGGAAGGCCTCGCAGCAATCGATGCCGACCACAGCGCCCTCGGGCCCGACGCGCTCGGCCAGCATGCAGGCGGTGTCGCCAAAGCCGCAGCCGGCATCCATCACGTGTCCGCCCGCGGGGACCACGAGCTTGGGAAAGATCGCATCGGAGTGCTGGCCGAGACCGCCAACCAACACGTGCTTGTATTTCACGAACTTCGGGACGAGCACCTCGTTCCAAAAGCGTACGAACTCGGTCTGCTCAGTCAGTTGAACGTCATCCATAACAGTCTCCGCAAATCAAAGGATCAGCGCTGAAGGGGAATCTTGCGCTGGTCTTAATCTACCACAGGCGTGTTCTGAGAGCTGCGTTTCGATGGTTTCAAAGGTTGTAGTCGCGACTCAAAACCCGGTCTTCGGTTTCCTGGTCGACGGGTCGAAACCCCATGCGCTGGTACAGGCCAAGCGCTGCGGGATGGTCGAGGGTGCAGGTGTTGACGGTCATCTTCACAACGCCCGGCCGATCCCAGCCCGTGCGGATCGCGGTGTCGAGAAACCAGCGCCCAAGGCCTCGCCCAACGGCGTGGGGCATCAGCCCGAAATAGGCGAGATCGCACACGCCGACCTTACGCGTGTCGAGCATGAAGAAGCCGCCCGGTGCGCCGTCGAGCATCAGGGTGTGGATTGACGTCTCCGGGCTCTCGACAAAGGTCGCCTGCTCGGCCTCGGAGGCGCGGAACCAGTCGACCCATTCCCAGTCCGCTCCGACGGTCCCATAGAGATAGAGAAACCAGTGCACCGGCGCCTCGGTGGCCGCGAGGACCGAGGCGCGTGTCCCGTGGGGGAGCGGCGTGGCAGGTGTCTCCGGGCGTTCGGTCATCGCGAGATAGGTGCGTGTGACAGTGACCGTCTCGCCAGCGCGCCCGCTGGGACGGATCACGTCTTCGCCTCTCCGGTCTCCAGCGCGAGATCCGGATAGGCGCCCCACTCAGCCCATGATCCGTCATAGACAGCGTTGCGGCTGTGCCCGATGCGCCGGAGCGCCAGGGAGAGGATGCAGGCGGTCACGCCCGATCCGCAGGTGGTGATGACGGGATTGGCGAGGTCGACGCCCGCCGCCTCGAACACGGCGCGGAGCGCGTCGGGCTCCTTCATCGTCATGTCGTCGTTCAGCAGGCTGCGATAGTGGACGTTGCGCGCACCCGGGATGTGGCCTTGGCGGAGCCCCTTGCGCGGTTCGGGCTCTTCGCCGGCAAAGCGGCCCGGGCTGCGCGCATCGACGATCTGCTCATTCCCGAGCTTCACGGCGCCAGCGAGCTGCGTCACGTCGCGCACCAGAGAGGCATCGCGCCGGGCCGTGAAGTGCCGGTCCCGCGGCTCGGGGGCGAGATCCTCAGTCGGGCGGCCCTCGGCCATCCACTTGGGCAGGCCGCCGTCCAGAACCGCGACATCCTCATGCCCGAAATGGCGGAACATCCACCAAACCCGTGCGGCAGAGAACAATCCCGCTTGGTCATAGACGATCACTCGGTGGCCGTCGCCGATCCCCATCTTGCGGACGGCCGAGACGAACTGCTCCACCGGGGGCAGCATATGCGGCAGAGAGGACCGCTGATCCGAGAGCATGTCGATGTCGAAGAACCGCGCGCCCGGGATATGGCCAGCTTCGTATTCGGCCCGGCCGTTGCGCCCGGTGTCCGGCAGATGCCAGCTGCCATCGAGAATCCGGATGTCCGGGCTGTTCAGCCGCTCGCCAAGCCAATCTGTAGAGACCAGGAGTTTCGGATCACTCGTCGGCATCGACAACCTCGCTTTACCCGCCTGCCCGTTCGTAGGCGGATGACGACGGGGAATCAACTCCCACGGACCGGTGATCCTCCCGTGCGCTTGCGCCGCGTGAAGACCATCTTCTGGCCGGCCAGCTTGTCCGCGGCGCCCGACCACGCATAGGCGAGGAGGGCGGGGTTGCGCTCCCCGACCGTGATCCGGTGCATGCGGCCCGGCGGGTTGAAGATCATCGAGCCTGGGGCATAGACGCCGTCGTCGTTCTCCGAGACCGAGCCCGAGAGCACATAATAGCTCTCGGTGATGCCTTCATGGGCGTGCGCGGGATAGGTGCAGCCAGGTGCGAACAGCACAAGCCCCAGGATCACCTCATGGGTGAGCACCGGTCCGTTGGGCCCGCAGAGTTCGGCAAAGCCATAGCGTGCGGCCAGCCCCTTCGGGACCTTGTCATAGCCATAGAGCCAGGCCAGCCGGTCGACCACGCTCTCGATCGCGCGGATCACGGGAGCCGTCCGGTCGAGCCTGCCGCGGTCGAGCGCGCGTTTCAGATGCGCGGTCACCGGCTTCTGCGCCGGTTCCGGGAACGAGATCTCAGGTGCCGCGTCGAGCACCCGCGTGATCGCCGCCCGGACGCCGCGCTGATGAGAGCGTATCTTCGCAGACCCGCCCGCCCCCGAGTTCCGATAGAGCTCGTGGAGTTCGTTCAGGAGGTAGCGCCAGTCGGGCTCCTCCGAAAGCAAGGTTGTCATGAGACCTCAGTGAATGGCCGCGAGCGCATCGGCATAGCTCGTGCGCTCCTCGAGATGTTCAAGCCCGATGCCTTGCAGTTCTTCGAACAGGATGTGCAGCACATCCCGGCGCTCGAGCCGCAGAGCCGCATGGGCGAGGATCTGGAAGAACAGATCGCGTTGCGCATGGCTGCCGCCCATCTGCCAGAGGTTGCGCCGCGCCGGAAGGAGACAGGCCAGAACGCCCGCATAGTCTCCCCGGCGATAGGCCACCGCCGCCTCGGCCGCCGGAAGAGCGGCGAGCGCATAGCGCGCCGCCATCACGCCGCCGTCCTCCGCCACAAAGGCCCGCATGGCGCCGAGAGCAGCCTCGGCTTTCTCCATACGCCCGGCCGCCGCGAGCGCCAAAGCCGCATGGGGCGACGTAAAGGGGCTGGCGTGGTTGCCGATACGATCCTCGGCGAGGTCGGCGACCGGCTCCCAGCGGTCGCCCACATCGATCCCGCGCAGTTCCAGGCGCTGCAGCAGCGCCACATCGTTCTGCAGATCGACGTAGAAGTCCGGGACCGCCTGCATCAGCGGCGAGGTGAGATCTCTCAGGCGCTCGTCATAGATCTCGAGCGCCGCATCGTATTCTCCGCGCTCCACCTCGAAGAGGGCGAGGTGCCACCAGAGATGGTGTCGGATGTGGTTGGCCGCCCCCCAATTGCCCTTTTGACCCGACACGAAGGCCGCACCCTCGGCCAACCGCCCCTGCATAACCAGGACATGGGCGACCGCATGGGTGCCCCAACAATCGGTGGGATCAAGCTGAACCGCCTCTCGCCCGCAGGCCTCGGCGAGGCCGTAGTCCCCGGTCTCTTCCAGCCCAAAGGCCCGGATCGCCTGGAACCCCCCAAAGCCCGGAACGGCGCGTGACCAATGTGGAGCCGCCCGTTCGGAAATGTCCCGCATCCAGGCAACCTCACCGATCCAGAACAGCTCGAACTGCGCGAGCCGCAGTGCAAAGAGGTCGAGCGGATGGTCGCGCGCCGCCGACTCATAGGCTGCGGCAGCCTCGGTGATCCGCCCATCGAGCGTCGCTGCAAGGGCTGCAATATAGGCGCGCTCGCGGGGGCTCTCGGCCGGGCGCACGCTCTGCGCCTTCACGAGGCACTCCCGCGCTTTGCCATGGAGCTCAGGCTTGCGCAGGCCCGTCATCATCAACCCGCGCAGGGCATAGGGCAGGGCAAAGTCCGGATCGGCGGCGATGGCCGCGGAGATGTGCTCCATGGTGTCGGTGCGCCAGCCGATGAAGGAGGTTGTGGCGTCTTGTATAGCCGCCGCCGCGGTGGTGGAGCCTGTGCTGAGCGGGTTGCCCCAATCGTCGGTCAACATCCTTTGCTCCTCCTTTAATCCTGATCAGAGACTTTAGCAGAGCCGAGGCCGCAATGGCAGCACTCAGCCAAGCAAAATCGAGACACGCCGGTTCTGCTTGCCCTTCTTCTCGACCTTGCCGATCCGCACGGAACCGATCTCGCCGGTCGAGCGGACATGGGTTCCGCCACAGGGCTGCAGATCGACCGCCGTCTCGCCGGCGCCGATCCTGACGAGGCGCACCCGGCCCTGACCGCTCGGCGGCTTGACGGCCATGGTCTTCACGAGCCCCGGATTGGCCTCAAGCTCGGCATCCGAGATCCATTCGGTCGTCACGGGGTCGTCCTGTGCGATGAGCGCGTTCAGGCGCTGCTCCAGGACCTCCTTGTCGCCGGGTGCCTCAGGCATGTCGAAGTCGAGCCGTCCCTTCTCCGGGCCGATCGACCCGCCGGTCACAGGCAAAGGGATCACGACCGAAAGGAGATGCAGCGCCGTGTGACAGCGCATATGGCGATGGCGCAGATCCCAATCGAGCCGCGCGACGACATCGGTCCCGAGCGCTGGAGGGGCGACCCCCTCGGCCAGGAGATGCGAGATCTGGCCGTCTTCGGCTTTCACCGTCCCCACAACCTCGTGCTCGACCCCGTCCCAGATCAGCACACCCACGTCACCCGGTTGCCCACCGCCCGTGGGATAGAAGACGGTCTGATCGAGCACCACGCCGCTGTCGCCCGCAACGCCCGTCACCTGCGCCGCGCACTCCCTCTGATAGGCATCCTCGCGAAAGATCGGTGTCGTCATCTCTGGTCCTCGGTTCGTCGGCCCTAATCCGCATCGGTATCGGTGTCTCGCCCGGCTGCGGTGCGCCCGCGCCCAGGCGCAGGTTGCTCGGGGTCTGCCTCGGGTGCGACCGGCGGCAGCGTATGGCCTCCGAGCGCGGTCCGGATGGCCTGTGCGATATCGTCTGTGTTCTTTAGCTCGATATCGGCCTGGCGGAACGGAATGGATATCCCCTCCTCCTTGAACCGCCGCGCGATCTCGAAGTTGATGTCTGACTGCACGTTCAGGATCCAGTTCACGTCGCGCAGAACGCCGCGGATCTCGAAGTCGAGGCTGTCGGCCCCAAACCCACGGAACAGAACATAGGGTGCCGGGCGCCGCAGCATCAGCGGATGGCCGCGGGCAATCTCCTGCAGGATGCGCTCGACCTGACGCGGATCGGAGCTGTAGTCGACCCCCACCTTCACGATGATCCGCCCGTTCAGGTTCGAGTGCGTCCAGTTGATCACGTTCTCCGAGATCAGCTGCGAGTTCGGCACAAAGAGCGACGATCGGTCGAAGGTCTCCACCTCGGTCGAACGAACGTTGATGGTCTTCACATAGCCCATGCCTGAGGGCAGCTCGATCCAATCCCCCGCTTTGATCGGCCGCTCGATCAAAAGGATAATCCCTGAGACGAAGTTGTTGACGATGTTCTGCAGACCGAAGCCGATGCCGACCGAGAGAGCACCGGCGACGATGGCGAGGTTCGAGAGATCGACACCCGTGGCCGATATGGCGACCAGCACCGTCACGACAAGCCCGAGATAACCGGCTCCGGCGGCAACCGCATCGCGTCCGCCGGTGTCCAGCCCCGTGAGCGGCAGAACCCGGTGGCGAAGCAAGCGTTTGAACCGGCCTGTCAGCAAATAGCCGACGACCACCACGATCAGGAACACAAAGAAATCGATCGGCGAGATGACAACATCGCCGATTGCAAAGCCCTTCAGCAATCGTCGCCAAGCGACCGCAAGATCCGAAGGGGCGACGCCCCAAACCAGGGCCAGTAGGGGCGACGCCGCACAGGCCAGCAAGAACCCGACCATGATGGGGATAAGCTGCAGCCGGGATAGGGTGGGGTCGCGCCCCTCCGCCGTGCCGATCATATTGGCCACAACCGACTGCACCACATGGAACAGCAGGACGCAGAGCCCAATGATCGCGCCTGAAAACACCAGCGGATAGAACGCGTAGCGCGCGGCGGCATAGTACCCCAGCAGCGCCAGAGCCGGGGCAAGCAGGGCGACGATGCGTCCAGCGAGCTGGGCAAGGCGAACCGAGAGACCGACGGCGCGGCGCTCCGAACGCGCCTCGGCCTCCGCCTCCGCATCGGCCGGGTCAGTGTCGGGCTCTGTCTCTTCCTTGGGCGTATCCGGCGCGTTTGAGACCCTTATGCAGCCGATGAACCGCCACAAGGCCAGTGAGCCGAGCACAATGACCGCCACGTTCAGGAGCGCCAGAGCCTCCAGCGCGAGGCCCATGATGTCGCCCTGTACAACCAGGGCGCGGTCGAACCCGACAACGCCGGCGAGCAGGATCAGACCGCGATGCGCCCTCCGTGCACCCGTTTCGTCAAGCCGCGAAAGACGGAGCGATTCGGCATGCGGGGCAAAGAACGCCCCGCCAAGCGCATAGGCGCCGATGACGACAGCCGCCGCCCGCTTGAGCCCGTCGATGAACAGCAAACCCTGCGGTCCGAACAACCCGCTGACCTGGAGCGCGGTCGACACCATGAAGAGCGCACTCACGGGCAGCAGCAGCCGCGCCAGCATGATACCAGTTCCAACCGCCACGCGACGCGAGTGTCGCTCGTTCGGGCCGACCAGCGTGAGCATCCATCGCAACACGCCCCGCTTGAGTTGGAACAGCAGGGCCATCGCACCGGCAATCAGCAGAAGCGGCAAGACGAGCCGCGTTATGCTGACGGCATTCACCTTGAATTGGCTGACGCGCAGCTCGATTTCGGTCCAGATCGAACCGGCTTTGCGGGCGATGTCTTCGAGGCCAATCTCGATCACACGCGGGTCCATCACCGAAGGGCCACGCGAGACCAGTTGCTCGGTGAACCGGCTCCGGCGCAGTTTGGCGAGCTGGTCCTCGAGGCCGCGCGCACGGGCCTCGGCCTGGTCGGCGCGCTTCTCGAAGCCCTCAAGCGCCGAGATTTCTCCCTGAAGCCGCTTGCGCTCGAGCGCGATCTGAGGCGCCTCGTTGGATGCGTCTTCGGGCGGTTCTCCCAAGGCATCGAGCTGCTCGGCGAGCGGCGTGAGATCCGCCTTGATCTCTGCCTTCATCGCCGGAATGGCTTCGAGCTGATCACCGACGATATCGAGTTGTTCCGAAATCTCGTCTGATTGCGGAGGATCGAACTCCATGCGCCGTTCGATGAGGCGCGCTTCCCGATCCCAGCGGTCGAGCACGTCGGGGAGGCTCTCTTCGACCTCCTGTGCAATCGCCTGCAGCGATCCAGATCCAACGGGTACCCAAGAGGCAACCATCAGCGCTAGGATGAGAACGACAAGCGCGTAATGCGCACCCGCGGTGACGCGGTCGATCATGAACCGTGCAAGGTGTGCGTCAGGCATCCGCAAAAACGCTTGGCACGGAACGCCGGCCCGAAGGCTCGAGCCAATCCGGCGTTGGAAGACCCTTCTCTCGCAGGAAGGCCGGGTTGAAGACGCGGCTCTGATACCGGGTGCCATAATCGCACAGGATCGTCACGATCGTATGCCCGGGTCCGAGATCTCGGGCCAAGCGTATCGCGCCGGCGACATTGATCCCGGTCGAGAGACCCATGCAGAGCCCCTCCTCTCGCATCAAATCGAACGTGATCGGCAAGCCTTCTGAATCCGGGATCTGATAGGCGAAATCGACGTCCAGACCCTCGAGGTTCGCCGTAATGCGTCCCTGTCCGATGCCCTCTGAGATCGAGGAGCCTTCGGCCTTCAGTTCTCCATGGGCGAAGAAGTTAAAGAGAGCAGCCCCCATCGGATCTGCGATGCCGATCTTCACGTCCGGCTTTTTCGCCCGCAGAGCCGCCGCGACCCCGGAAAGCGTCCCACCCGACCCACAGGCACAAACAAAGCCGTCCACCCCGCCTTGCGTTTGCTCCCAGATCTCAGGCCCGGTGCTGTCGATGTGCGACTGGCGATTGGCCACATTGTCGAACTGGTTGGCCCATACGGCACCATTCGGGTCTTCCTGGGCCAAAAACTCAGCCAGCCGGCCGGAATAGCGCACGAAGTTGTTCGGATCCTTGTAGGGTTTTGCGGGGACTTCGACGAGCGTCGCCCCAGCAAGCCTGAGCATGTCCTTCTTTTCTTGGGTCTGGGTCTCGGGGATAACGATCACCGTCCGGTATCCCATCGCAGCACCCATGACAGCGAGGCCGATGCCGGTGTTGCCCGCGGTCCCCTCAACGATGGTTCCCCCTGGCCGCAACGCCCCACGCGCAACCGCATCGCGGATGATCCACAGGGCCGCCCGGTCCTTAACCGACTGGCCCGGATTCATGAACTCAGCCTTGCCCAGGATCTCGCACCCGGTGAGCTCGGATGCCTTTTTCAGTCGGATCAGCGGTGTGTTGCCGACAGCGGCGGGGACGTCCTGGTGAATGGTCATGAACCACGCTCTCTCGCTGGGGAAAGACGCGCGACCCTAGGCCGTCCGCGCGGAAGCCTCAACCCCGGCCCCTTGCATACCTAGGATGCGCCGGTCCATTCGGCGCGCAACCGTTCGATGTTGGCTTCAAGCCAGAGCAGAAATATCAGCGCAGGCCCAGTGTTGACCGCATTCTGCGCAACGGCGCGCATCGCATCTTCGCGCGACATGACCATCGTGCGGATGTCTTCCCCTTCTTCGGACGAGCCGTGGATACCGCCATCGCCCGCCAAATCCGCCTCACCGACAAAGGCTGTCATATGCTCCGCACACAGACCTGGGGACGAATAGTAGCTGCCGATCTCGGCGATACGGCCGATGGCGAGCCCCGCCTCCTCCATCGCCTCACGCCGGGCCGCGGCTTCGGATGCCTCAGCGGTCTCGACCCGGCCGGCCACGACCTCAATACACCATGGGGTCGGATCGCCGCGGCCATAGGCGCCAGGGCGGAACTGCTCGATAAGCAGCACGCGATCCCGCACCGGGTCGTACGGCAAAAGCGTTACGGCATCGCCCCAACGCAGGAGCGACCGGTGGAGCGGCTCAGACCAAGCACCGTCGAACCGCCTGTGTTGCAGCGTCAGTGCCTCGTGCGACAGAAACCCTGCGTTGACGGTCCGCCGATGACTGAGCGCGACATCCCCTCGATCAAAACCGGTGTGCAACGCCCCACGCTGGCCATCTTGCGCTCGCGCCCGTTGATGTGCGCGGACCATGATTGCCGGCCAGACGGTGTCGATGTCGGCCACGGGGAGGCGCCCGTAGAACTCCATCAACTCAATGGCCGCTTCGATCGCAACTTTGCGGTCGTGTGCGCACCAATAGGCGTAGTCCCAAGGTAGCGATGTTGCGGGGGTTTTCTCGGTCGCGCGGAAGAACTGAGCCTCAACCGAACCCTCTGCGGTAACGACGGAGATGGGCGCAAGGCCGTACTCAGCTTCCTCGAAGAACTCGAGCCTCCGCAAATCCTCCGGACTGGCATCCGTCAGAACCACGCCCTCGGCTTCCGCTCCCGCGACAGGTACGAGCAGTGGATAGGCCTCGCCCCCCAACCGACGCGTGGCAAATCCGACAGCTCGGGCAGCCAGCAGGGACCTTTCGCCCAGCCGGCGCCCAAGCACGATGCTCACCATTTCTGGATCCCTCAAAGACCCGTAAAAGAACAGGCGCGCCATGGCCATCTCCTCCGCGCGGCCCATATATCCGGCTCCGCACATTCCGGCCAGCGGAATGCATTTTGTTAAAGGCAATTTACGTTTGGCGAAAAAAAATTGTATGGTCATGTCGATTTTGGGTGATCCAGCGCCGCGGAGCCACCGTATCGGCACTAAGATCCAACTGGGTGTGAGAGATGACGGCCTACCGACCCTCTGCTGAAATGTTGATGAGCTATGTGTCTGGCTCCGTGAGCCCCGGCATTGCCTTGCTGGTCAAGGCGCACGCCGAGCAGGTTCCGGACAGCCGTGCAGATTTATCAGAACTACAGGCTTTTGGCGGCGCTCTTTTGTCCAGCACCCCGGCAGAGGCCATGTCCGAGACAGCGTTGTCTTCGGTCCTGGGAAAGCTCGATCAACTCGAAACGGCTCCTGCCCAACGCGTCGCGCGTGACCCGGGCCCGCTGCCGCAGGCAATTGCCGACGCAATCGGCGTCGACTTCCAGGACATTCCGTGGAAATGGCGGCTCCCCGGTTTGGCGGAGTACGAGTTCGACGATTTTGACGGGGAAACGGTTAGCCTGATCCGAGCGAAACCGGGCACTCGCATCCCCCAGCATACCCATGAGGGACGCGAGGCAACGCTGATCCTTACCGGAGCCTTGCGGGATGGCGATATCGTCTACCATCGGGGTGATATCTCGCTGACTGACGAGAGGGATGACCATCGCCCGGAGATCGTGGGCGACGAGGTGTGTCATTGCCTGGCGGTCGTCTCCGGTTCGCTTCGCTACACGGGTTTCTTTTCCCGAGCACTGAACTATCTGGCCGAGTGAAATTTTCCCACTCAGGCTGGAGGCCAAGATGAACAGACGATCCGTGCTCGCCGGCGCCGTAGCGTCGGTGTCACTGGCACCCTTCTCGGCAACTCATGCGGAAACAACGGCCAAGCGCCTTTTTCGAATCTTGCGGGACGGCGACGATATCGGCCGTCACAGTCTGACCTTGACCCCACGAGTTGATGGTCTGGAAGTGCTCATCGACATCGACATCGCTGTCAAAGTCTTGGGCTTCACCGCCTACCGCTACACACTTAGAAACCGCGAGATTTGGCAGAAGGGCGCTCTGGTCAGCCTGGACAGCCAGACCGATGATGATGGCGAAAATGAACGGGTCTCGATCCGTCAGGTAGGCGGACAGTTGGAAGTTGACGGCTCGGGCTACACCGGCATCGCGCCACTCTCTGCAGTGACAACGAGCTACTACGCGCAAGACTTCATTGAGCGGCGGCCCTGGATCTCGACCCAATCTGGACAGCTGCTGAAGGTCTCGACTGCGGTCAAGAACGGTGGATCGCTCAAGCGCGTTGCCGTGACCGGCGATCTTGAAAAGACGATTGTCTACGATTCCCGTGGCGAATGGGTGTCGTCGGAATTCGACGCGGGCGGAGAGCTTGCCCGCTACGAAGTGATAGAGCAATCCGGACAAGTCGCGGCGCTTTGGCAATCCGCATGAGCGTGTTCGACCAAGTCGTCCGGCCAGCGAATGGGGCGGCCTGGGTGACCGGTGCGTCAGGAGGCATCGGACGGGCGCTCGCCCTCGCACTCGTGGCAGACGGATGGACAGTCTGGGCGACCGCGCGCGGGGCAGATAAGCTCGACGTCCTGGCCGCCGAGGCAAAAGGCCCAGGCTCCATCCGTCCCTTGCCCTGCGATGTGACCGACCGAGAAGGGATGGAGCGCGCCGCTGCAACCATCATTGCAGAAGGCCCCCTCGCCCTGTTGATCCTGAATGCAGGGATCTACCAACCGATGCGAGCACAGAACTTTGACGCTGCGCTTGCCGCGAAAACCTTCGACGTCAATCTGACGGGCGTCGCAAATGGGCTTGCGCCGGCCATGCGCCACATGATCGATCGCGGAGCCGGGCACATCGCGCTGACGGCATCGGTTGCGGGATACCGAGGTTTGCCGAACGCTGCGGCCTATTCCGCGACGAAAGCGGGGCTCATTGCCATGGCCGAAGCGCTGGCGATGGATCTCGTAGACCTCGGCGTCCGCATCTCGGTGATCAACCCCGGTTTCGTTGAAACCGAGGCGACCAGCGTGAACGATTTCGAGATGCCGATGCTGCTCCAGCCCGAGGATGCCGCTGCACGGATTGTTGCCGGCCTGAAACGTCCTGGCTTCGAGATCCGGTTTCCATGGCAGTTTGCTGCGTTCCTGAGGCTGATAGGGCTGCTGCCCAACCGGTGGTACATCTGGACCGTTCGCAAAGCGCTCGGCTGGGACAAGATGGGCCGCTAAGCGGGCACCGGCATCAGCTTGGTCGTGACCCAGTTCTGGAGTTCGGTGGTATGGATCGATCGGTCCAAGATCTCAGGCCCAATACTGTGCCGTGAAGCAAGGTCGCTGCGTCCAGCCTCTGTTGCCAACGTGCGGAAGTCCGCCCCCATGGCGTTGATCTCTGATGCCTTGTCGTCCCAAGCATTCGAGGCAACGCGATTAAGCGCAAGGCCCATGTCCATAAGGTTCATCTCCGGGTGATATTGGACGCCCCAGAACTGGTGGTCACCGGTTTCGGACACCATCGCTTGTACCGCACTGTGCGCGTTCGTGGCGGTCACGATCGCTCCTTCCGGGACAGCAGAGATCTCATCTCGATGGATGCAGAGCGCTTGGAACTCCATCGAGCGCCCTGCGTGAAGGCTGTGGTCTTCACCCGCGTCCGTCAGACGAACACACCGGGCGATGCCGAGCTCCGACCCATTAGGTGAAGCCTCAACCGCGCCGCCCAAGACGACGGCCCCGACCTGAAGACCCCAGCACGACCCGAGCACGGGCACACCAGCGAGAAAGGCCGACTCGAACAACGCCCAAAATGGCCGGGCGCGGGCATCGTCGGCTGACCATTGGACGCCGGAGCCCGTGCAAACCACACCGTCAACATCCTCGAGCGCTGAAGGATCGACAGCATAGTCCGGAAAGTACGGTCGGAGGATTTCGACTTCCAGCTCAGGCATATGGCACCGCAGCGCCGCCCCATATGCCTCTGCAATACCCGGTAGACCAGCGGAATAGCGCGCCGCCAGAAGCTCCGGCGGATTCCCTTCAAGAACTAGAACCCGTGCTCCGCGCTCAGACATTGCCCCCTCCGCTGATGTGACTCAGGACGGTAGCTGCAGTCAGTGCCCGCGTTAAGCCGAATTGTAGATCAGCGAGAAAGACCGCCATGCAGGCTCGGACGATCAAGAGCGGCAAAGCCGTAATGGCGCAGCCAACGCAGATCGCTGTCGAAAAAGGCACGGAGATCCGGGATCCCGTATTTCAGCATAGCGATCCGATCGATGCCCATTCCAAAGGCAAAACCCTGATAGACCTCTGGATCGATCCCAGCGTTCGAAAGCACTTTGGGGTGGATCATCCCGCTGCCCAGAATCTCGAGCCAGTCGTCGCCCTCGCCAAGCTTCAGCTGCCCCCCCTCCCAAGAACACCGGATGTCGACCTCTGCCGACGGCTCGGTGAACGGAAAGTGCGATGCGCGGAACCTCAACTCGACCCCGTCAAGCTCGAAGAACGCACGGCAAAACTCTTCTAAAACCCATTTGAGGTTGGCCATGGAGATCTCCGTGTCGATCGCGAGCCCTTCGACCTGGTGGAACATCGGCGTGTGGGTCTGGTCATAGTCGGCGCGGTAGACCCGTCCCGGACAGATGAAGCGACAAGGAGCACCGCGCGCTTCCATCCCCCGGATCTGCACGGGTGAAGTGTGCGTCCGCAGCACGTGAGGCGGGCGATCATCCCCCTCCGCCCGGTGCATATAGAACGTGTCCATCTCGGTCCGCGCGGGATGCTCCGGGGCAATGTTCAGCGCGTCGAAGTTGTACCAATCCGTCTCGATCTGAGGACCCTCGGCAACCTCGAAGCCAAGATCGGCGAAGATCGCAGCAACCTCTTCACTCACCTGGCTGATCGGGTGGATGCTTCCCTGCGCGACGGGCCGCGGCGGCAGCGACACATCCAGCCACTCGGTTGCAAGCCGCGCTTCAAGAGCCGCATCGGCAAGTGTTGCTCGCCGGGCGCTGACGGCGGACATGATCTCATCCTTCAGCGCATTGAGCGCAGGCCCGGCTGTCTTGCGCTCCTCCGGCGTCATCCGACCGAGCTCGCGCATCATCAGGCTGATCTCGCCCTTTTTGCCGAGTGCCGTTACGCGCACCGTCTCGATGGCTGTCTCGTCGCCGGCGTCTGCCACCTGCGCGAGGTATTTCGCCCGAATCGGATCAAGGTCCTGCATCGCTCGTGTCCTTGTCTTCGCCCGCGCGCACGGCGTATCACTCTGCCCAGCCGTTGCAAAGGGGAGCCGATGGCCCGTTTTCCGCCTGACCGGATCGTTTGCCTGACCGAGGAGACGGTGGAGACCCTGTATCTGTTGGGTGAGGAAGCGCGGATCGTCGGGGTCACCGGCTATGCCGTCCGCCCTGCGCGTGTGCGGCGCGAGAAGCCTCGAGTCGGCGCGTTCACCTCCGCCGATATTCCCAAGATCTTGGCGCTGGAGCCGGATCTCGTCCTCACCTTCTCGGATCTGCAGGCGGATATCGCTGCAGGCCTCATCCGCGAGGGCGTGACGGTGCATGCCTTCAACCAACGCACAATCGCCGGCATCCTCACGATGATCCGGATGGTGGGGGCGATGGTCGGAGCGCACGACCGGGCAGAAGCACTGGCGGCCGGTTATGCCGCGCGCATCCAGACGCTGGCTCGGGCGGCTCCCAAGTATCGGCCCCGCGTGCTGTTCGAAGAGTGGGACGACCCGATGATCACCGGGATCGGCTGGGTTTCGGAGCTGATCGAGATCGCAGGCGGCGAGGACTGCTTTGCCCACTTGTGCGGGCATCAGGGCGCGCGGGACCGGATCATCACGCTCGACCAAGCGCGCGAGGCGATGCCCGAGATCATCGTCGGGTCCTGGTGTGGGAAGAAGTTCTCTCCACGCCGGGTTGCGGAACGGGAGGGATGGGCCTCGGTACCAGCAGTGGCAAACGGCCGGCTCCACGAGATCAAGAGCCCGTTGATCCTCTCGCCGGGCCCCGCCGCTCTGACCGATGGGCTAGACGCCCTTCACGCCATAATCCGTGCCTAGAGCAGAGGATCTAACGTTCGCCAGATCACATCCGCGGTGAGGGCAGCCCCCTCCGGATTGGCATGGTAGCCATCTGGGCCGTGGAGCGTCGCCCCCGAGGCAATCGCCCCCGCCCAAGCGGTCGCCACAGGCGCTATGTAAGCCCCAGTCTCCGCCGCGATGCTCGCATAGTGCCGCGTGTTGCGCTCGGTCATCTCGGCCGGATCCTCGGGCATGCCGGGGCGGGTAAAGAGCTGATGTCCCGCCTTGCGCGACCACGGCACAACCAAGACAACGGCCGTGCCCGCGAGCACGCCGGCGAACTGGCGGATCGCCGAGGCTGATTGCTGCGCGCGCTCTGGGATCAATCCATCCAAACTGTGGTCTTGAAGGACAACCACCTCCCATCCCCAGCGCACGGTTTCCATGGCAATCTTGCCGCCCCAATGGCCAGCCAAGCGTGCCCCAGGACGCACGATGACATGTATGTCGAGCGGCTTTCCCTCGGCTGTCGCGCGCCGCGCGATTTGCTGCGGAACATCATGGTCGCGGAGGAACGAGTTGCCGATGAAAAGGACCCGGCGGATGGGTTGCGCTCTGGCTGGCAGTGCGCCCGCGGCGAGACCGAGCGTAAAGCCCCGCCGCGTGACGCTCATTCCATCGCCTCAAGATCGTCGATGAACCCGGCGATAAGCGACAGTCCCTTGTCCCAGAACGCAGGGTCCGAGGCATCGAGCCCGAACGGAGCCAGAAGCTCCTTGTGATGCAGCGTCCCTCCGGCCCCGAGCATATCGAAGTACTTGTCCTCGAAGCCTGGCTGGCCCTGCTCATAGACCGCATAGAGGGCATTCACGAGACCGTCCCCAAACGCATAGGCATAGACATAGAAGGGCGAATGAATGAAGTGCGGGATATAGGCCCAGAAGGTCTCATAGCCTTCGGACAGGGTCACCGACGGCCCCAGCGTCTCGGTCTGAACGGCCATCCAGATCTCACCCAGCCGATCAGCCGTGAGCTCGCCTTGGGGCCGCTCCGCATGGACCCGCCGCTCGAACTCATAGAAGGCAATCTGACGGACAACCGTGTTCAGCATGTCCTCGACTTTACCAGCAAGAAGCGATTTCCGCCGTGCAGGGTCCGTCTCCGCGGCAAGCAGCCGGCGGAAGGTCAGCATCTCCCCGAACACACTCGCCGTTTCGGCTAGCGTCAATGGGGTGCGTGAGAGCAACTCGCCCTGCTTCGCGGCAAGACACTGGTGGACACCGTGCCCGAGTTCATGGGCGAGTGTCATCACGTCGCGGGTCTTGCCCATGTAGTTGAGCAGAACGAAGGGGTGGGCGTCGGACACGGTCGGGTGCGCGAAAGCGCCGGGGGATTTGCCCGGCTTCACTGCAGCGTCGATCCATCCTCGGTCAAAGAACGGCTGGGCGAGATCCGCCATTCGCGGTGAGAAACCGCCGAAAGAGGCAAGCACGGTCTCGCGAGCCTCGTCCCAGGCAATCACACGGTCGTCTGCCTCTGGCAACGGCGCATTGCGGTCCCAATACTCCAGCCGTTCAAGCCCGAGCCATTTCGCTTTCATGGCATAGTAGCGGTGAGACAGCCGCGGGCAGGCCGCCATCACCGCCTCACGAAGCGCATCAACAACCTCCGACTCGACCTGATTGGAGAGATGTCGTGAAAAATCGGGCGCTGGGAGCTTACGCCAGCGGTCCTCAATCTCCTTCTCCTTGGCGAGCGTGTTGGTGATGAGCGTGAAGAGACGGATGTTCTCGGCAAGTTTGGCAGCAAGCGCCCGGCCACCAGCCTCTCTCCGGCTTCGGTCGCTGTCAGAGAGCAGGTTCAGGGTGGCCTCGAGGCCAAGCGGTTCGTCCTCACCAGCCACATCGAACGTCAGCGCGGACATAGTCTCATCAAAGAGCCGGTTCCAGGCGGACGCGCCCACAACGGACTGATCGTGCAGAAACCGCTCAAGCTCATCGGAGAGCTGATAGGGGCGCATGCTGCGCAACCGGTCGAGCCATGGGCGGTAGCGCGCCAAGGCTGGACTCTCGGCAAGCCGGGCAGACAGATGCTCTTCTTCCAGCCGGTTCAGCTCGAGGGAGAAGAAGACCAGCGGTGTCGTGATGGCAATGGCGCGCGCTTGGCTGTCGCCCATGAATTTCGCACGACTGGGATCGGTGGTGAGCTGAGCATAGAGCAACCCGGCGTAAGACATGACCCTGCCCAGGCGGAGTTCGATGGACTCATAGGCAGACACGGCGCCTGCGAGACCATCACCATCGAGGTCAGCGAGCTTGCCCTCATATTTCTCCGCAAAAGCCTTGGCCTCGCTCTCGGCGGCGTCGAGGTCTGCCGTGAATTCTGGGCTGTCCATGGCCGGATAAAGATCGGTCAGCGCCCATTCCGGGAGATCGCCAAAGGCATCGCCCCCGGCCTCCTGAATCTGATCTCGCAGCGGCCGCGTGCTCGGTTCGAACATGGATGTCTCCTTCGTGGTTCGCTTCTGAGAGCTAAGCCATGCCGAGCGCTATGGAAGGGCGTCACACGGTATCGCGTAACGAAAAACCCCGCGCCGGATGTGCGGCGCGGGGCGAACTCCAGATCGACCGTCTGCGCAGGCTTACTGCGAGAGGCTGATCTCCGCACGGCGGTTCAGCGGCTCACGAACGTTGTCGCCGGTGACCCGTGCCGGTTCGGCTTCCGAACGGCCGGCAGTCGCAATCACACCACCCGGGATACCGCGCTCAACCAACGCGTTGGCGACGCGATTTGCGCGACGCTCGGACAGGCTCTGGTTGTAGCTGAAGCTGCCGACAGTGTCGGTGTGGCCCACAATCGACACGGCGCTTGCGCCGAGGGCGTTGTAGGCCGAGACGACCTCACCGACAACCTCGCGCGCACGATCGGTCAGGTTGGTCTGGTTGAAGCCGAAGTAAACGATGAAGTCGGCCGGAGCGGACACCGTCGGATCACAAGCAGCCAACGCCTCGTCCAGCATCGCCTTCGCGTCGGCGGAACCGAGCGGGCACTTAGCACCAGCGGCTTCCGCGCGCAGGGTGGTCAGGTACTGGTCCCACATGGCTTGGGCGCGAGCACAGGCGGCCGGACGCTCAGCTTTGTTTGCCGAGATGCTTGCAACCACGTCCTGGTAGAGAGCGGCAGCCTCGCCATTCACACCAAGCTGGTCGGGCGTCCAGGGTGCGGGCTCACCGCCAGCCTCAGCCTGCTCTGCCTTGGAGATGAAGGCGGTCGCGTTCATCCAGCGGACCATCGAGGCCTGGTTCCGGCCAAGCTGCGTGTACTCGCTGGCAAGCGCGCCCGAAAAGCCGGCTCCACCATGATCGCCCGCCAAGTACGGCGCAGCCGAAAAAGTCTTGCCCAGCGAGGCGCCCGGCAACGACGAGCATCCCGCAACCGCGAGCGCCGAGGCACCCAGCATCAGACGAATAACAGTCTTCATCCCTCTCTCCGTTCCGCTGTGGGGCAAAGCTCTTCACCCGCCCTCAATATCTTTACCGGCCCCCTGACAAGCCGACCTTCTCGCGCTATCGCACGATCGGGACGAAAGCTCAATGCGAACGACAGCCGCACGATGCGATCCCCGGCACTTTACGCAGGGCGTCGCGTTTTAACAACAGTCGCCGTCATGCGGCTGAGAAGATGCCGCCATACCCCTAAGACAGTGACAGAAAATCAACATCCCCCTGTTTGCCTGCCGATCCCCAACCATTGGAGCGGCCATGAGCACGACGATCCTCATCGCAGATGACGACGACGCACAGCGCCGGTACATCGCGACCCTCTTGAAGGCGTCGGGCTATCGGATCGCCGAGGCCTCGGGGGGACAACGAGCACTCGACGCTCTGATGGGACCCAAAGCAATTTCGCCTGACTTGCTGCTCCTCGACGTTTACATGCCGGATCTTGACGGGATCTCCGTGCTCAAACGCCTGCGTGCGGCTGGGATATCGTTGCCCGTTATCGTGCTCACGTCGGATGGTTCGATCTCGAGTGCCGTGCAGGCGATGCAAGCCGGTGCCACGGATTTTCTCGTGAAGCCTGTCGGGCCCGAACGGCTTGAGGTCTCGCTTAAGAACGCGCTGGCCATGTCAGCGCTCGGTGCCGAGGTGCGGCGGCTCTCGAAGCAAAGCGAGAACCGGCTGTCCTTTGACGAGCTCGTCGCACAGTCGCCCGCCACGCGCGATGCCATTGCCCTGGCCCGCCGCGCCGCGCGCTCGGACATCCCGGTGCTGATCCTTGGCGAATCGGGAACGGGCAAGGAGGTGTTCGCCCGCGCAATCCACGGATCGAGTGAACGTGAGGGCGGTCCCTTCATCGCCGTCAACTGCGGAGCGCTCCCAGCACAACTGATCGAGTCGATCCTGTTTGGACATGAGAAGGGGTCTTTCACCGGAGCAACGTCCCGGCGCGCTGGCAAGTTCCAGGAAGCAAGCGGCGGCACATTGTTCCTTGACGAGGTCGGCGAACTCCCAGCGGAAGCCCAAGTTAAACTGCTGAGAGCCATTCAAACCGGAGAGATTGATCCCGTCGGGGCGTCAGAACCCGTCCGGGTGAATATTCGCCTCGTCTCCGCCACCAACCGCGATCTAGAAACAATGATTGCAGATGGTGGCTTTCGCGAGGACCTGTACTACAGAATTGGCGTCTTCCCGCTGACCCTTCCTCCGGTCAGAAACCGACGGGAGGATTTACCAGCCTTAGCCCGCATGTTCCTTTCGCGTTTTGTGGCGAGCGAGCAGCTCCCGATCGAGGGCTTCAGCGACGCGGCAATGGAGACCATTCGAACTGCGCCTTGGCCCGGGAACGTCCGCCAACTGGAGAACACGATCCACCGTGCCGTGATTCTCTCCGACGGGCCTCAGATCCAACCAAAAGATCTGCGGGGAGTTGAGCCGAGCGCTCCCGCGCAAACCCAAACCTCGTCAACGCTAGCCCCTGCAACACCAGCAAAGGCCGAGGGTGAGCTGGGCCCCGGTTTCTTTAGCGGTGACGGTCATATCCGTAGGCTTGGAGAGATCGAGAAGGACGCAATTGCGATGGCAGTCAAACGCTATCGAGGGCGAATGTCGGAAACCGCAAGGCGTCTCGGGATCGGGCGCTCGACCCTCTACAGAAAGATCGATGAGCTGCAGATTGATACGTCAGACAACGCCAAAACCGAAACGAACGGCCACGCGCCCTGAACGCTAGCCGTCCGACCGACCCGCCATGCCGAGCGCGTCGAGATAGATTTGGAGGATGGCCTCCTCCTCTGCCCGCTCGTCGGCATCCTTCTTGCGCAGCGTGATGATCTTGCGCAGCGTCTTGGTGTCAAAGCCATGGGCCTTCGCCTCAGCATAGACCTCTTTCACCTGATCGGCGATCTCGGCCTTCTCTTCCTCCAGCCGCTCAATGCGTTCGATGAGGGCCTTGAGCTGACCCGCCGAAAAGGATGTCGCCTCAGAGCTTGCCGTGTCTGCCATATCATTCCTCCTCAGCTGCCGGGCGGGCGGTATAGACCCGTCTGTGCCGGCGGGCAATCCGCATCAGTTGCAGGCCTTGGCGGCCGTCTCGCGCCACGCCGAGTGCCATCGCGACAAGGGCGGGCGATCTTCCGTGATATCGCCGGCCGCCCATGCGATCCGCCGTGCATCCATATCCGGGGTCACCTCATTGTCGGGGCAGAGGATGTAGAAGCTCCGGGCCTTTAGCCCTTCGATCATCCTCTCGACCACCTGCTCTGGTTCCCAGGCACCGGCATTTCGCGTGGCAGCGTTCTCGAGCGTGAAGCCCGGTATCAGCAGGTGCGCAGAGATCGCTCCACCAGCCTCTCGCAGCATGTGTTCAAGGGACTCCGTGTAGCTCTTCAGCGCCGCCTTGGTTGCGTTGTAGACCGGGTGCCCGGGCGGGTTTGTGATCCCCTGCTTCGAGCCGACATTAACGATCATGCCGCGACCGGCCGCCTGCATGCCCGGCAAAAACGCATCGACTCCGTTCACCACACCCCAGAAGTTCACATCGAACGCCATCTGCCACTCATCGCGAGGCGCATCGAAGCCCTTTCCTGCCCGTGTCGCTGCATTGTTCATGAGGAGATCGACGGGACCGACCTCCTTTGCCAGCGAGGACATCGCCCCTGCGTCAGAAACGTCGACCGAGCGCGTGGTCACCCTTGGCATCGACGCTTGGGCTGCCAACGCCTCCGACGGCAGATCGACCGCAACGACCTCCATTTCCGCAGCCGCAAGGAGACGGACTGCAGCGGATCCGATGCCGCCTGCCGCTCCCGTCACCAACGCCCGACGTCCAGGAACCAGGATCTCCGAGGCAGTCATCTCAATGATCCGACTTGCGCGCCGCAAAGGCAGCCTGCTGCTCAGGCGTCGCTTCGGCTTGATAGCGATCACGCCACTCGTCGTAGGGCATACCATAGACGATCTCACGCGAGGTCGCCTTTTCCATCCCGATGCCTCGGGCTTCGGCCTCCTCCTGATACCAACGGCTGAGGCAGTTGCGGCAGAACCCGCTGAGGTTCATCAGATCGATGTTCTGAACATCGGTTCGGTTGCGTAGATGGTCGCGGATCCGCCGAAAGACCGCCGCCTCTAGCGCTGTTTCCATCTCAGGATCGATTTCGGTCATGGGGTCTCCTCTCTATCGGTCCAACGCCTCGACGGCTCTCCGGATATGGGGCGCGAGCCGATCTGCCCAAAGCGCTTCACCGGCGGCATCGGCGATCAGATCGTTGCGGATCTCGATCAGGATATGGGGAAGCCCGCGATTCGTCCCGTGCTGCCACATGCAATCGCCCTGGAGCTGCCCGCTGTAGGGTTCGTTGTCGCCGACCACGAGATCGGCCTCGCCAGCGAGGCTTTCTGCGAGGGGGCGGAGCAGCCGGTCGTCCCGATCCCACAGCAACCCGATATGCCATGGCCGCCACGGGCGCCCGCGAAACTGCGGCGTAAAGGAATGGACCGAGACAAGCGCCGGCGCGCCACCTCGCGCAATGATTGCGTCGAGCTGCGCGTCGATGGTCTGGTGATAGGGACGATGATAGGCCTCGACCCGCCGCTCCACCTCGACCCGCGTGATATTGCGGTTTCCCGGTATGATCGACCCGTCAGCCAGGCGCATGACCAGGGTCGGATCGTCCTCCCCCCGGTTCGGGTCAATCACCAGACGAGAAAAGGTGGACAGCACCGCGCCAACCCCCAGTCGCGAGGAAAGCGCGAGCGTCACCCCACGTGCGCCAACATCATATGCAATGTGCCGAGCCATATCCTCCTCGGACAAACCCAAAGGCTCAACCTCCGGCGGCACGCTGTTCCGTGCATGATCACAAACGAGGAGCAAGTCTCGAAGCGGGCCCTTTCCGCCCTGCACGATCTCCACCGCATGATCACCTGCCGCCTTCACAATGCGCCTCCCTATGCCGTCATTCCAGCGTCCGGAAATAGCCTGTCGCCTCGACCGATCCCATGGCTTTCTGCAGGCGCGCATCGTTCGATTGTTGAAACTGTCGCGGAGGACGACGATAAGGCAGCAGCCCCGCAGTCGCCTTGAAAGGACCGTGCCCATGTCCCGCCGTCAGAGAGCCGTTAAGATTGTTGCGACCGTAGGGCCTGCATGCAGCACGAGGGATTCGCTGCGAAAGCTGTTCGAAGCGGGCGTCGATATGTTCCGGCTGAACATGTCCCACGGCTCGCACGACGAGATCCGCGAGCGCCACACCTTCATTCGCGAGATCGAGCACGAGATGGAGCGCCCAATCGGCATCCTTGGCGACCTTCAGGGGCCAAAGCTCCGTGTCGGCAAGTTCGCGGAAGGTCCGCTGCAGCTAGAGACCGGGCAGGAGTTCCGGTTCGACCTCGACGACACGCCCGGAGACGCCTCCCGCGTGATGCTGCCCCACCCGGAGATCTTCGCCGGTCTCGAGCCGGGCGCACGCCTCTTGGTGAACGACGGCAAGATCCGCGTGAGCGTGCGTGAGTGCGGGGCCGACTTCGCCAATTGCGTCGTGGAGGCCGGGGGCGAGATCTCCAACAACAAGGGTGTGAACGTCCCGGACGTCGTATTGCCCCTCGCCGCACTGACCGAGAAGGACCGGCGCGACCTCGACTTCTGTCTCGATATCGGCGTCGACTGGATCGCGCTTTCCTTCGTTCAGCGGCCCGAGGATGTGCTCGAAGCACGAGAGATTATCGGGAAGCGGGCATCGGTGATGGTCAAGGTGGAGAAACCCTCGGCTGTAAAGCGCTTCTCGGAGATCCTCGACACGGTCGACGGCGTAATGGTGGCGCGGGGGGATTTAGGTGTCGAGATGCCAATCTCGGAGCTCCCACCCATTCAAAAGCGCCTGATCCGGGAGTGTCGCCGGGCTGCAAAACCTGTGATCGTCGCGACCCAGATGCTGGAGAGCATGATCTCTTCGCCAATGCCCACGCGTGCCGAGGTCTCCGACGTTGCAACGGCCATCTATGAAGGCGCGGATGCGGTCATGCTGTCGGCCGAGAGCGCCGCGGGCGATTACCCGGTCGAAGCCGTGTCGATGATGGACAGCATCGCTCGGAACGTCGAAAGCGAGACCCTCTATCGCCAGATCATCACCGCGGCGCGTGAGATTGATCGCAACACCGTGGCCGACGCCATCACCGCGGCGGCAAGAGAGGTGGCCGAGGCAACTGACGTACAGGCAATCTGTTGCTTTACCCATTCCGGCACCACTGCGCTGCTGGCCGCGCGCGAGCGCCCATCGGTCCCGATCGTTGCGCTCACACCGGTCGAGGCCACCGCGCGTCGGCTCTCTGTCGTTTGGGGGCTGCACTGCGTGATCAGCCCACCGGTTGACCGGTTCAAGCTCGCCGTCGTCAACGCGATCAGGGCCGCGCGCGACGATGATTTCGCCGGCTCCGAAGACAACATCATTGTGACCGCGGGTGTTCCCTTCAACACTCCGGGGACCACCAACATTCTGCGGGTTGCCCCGATGGATGAGCGCCTGATCTACGAAGGCGGGCGCGAGTAAAACGCCGAGAGACCGGCGCTTGCATGACGCCCCTCCCTTGCGCAGAGAGGGGGGAACCGAGGACCAACCCGATGCACCGTCTTTATCATTTGCCACTTTCGCCCTTTTGCCGAAAGATCCGCCTGGCTTTGGGCGAGAAGAAGATCGAGGTGGAGCTTATCGAGGAGCGACCCTGGGAGCGGCGGCTGGATTTTCTGCGCCTTAATCCTGCGGGCAAAGTTCCGGTGCTGATAACCGACACCGCCCGCACCTTGGCCGGGTCTGGGCCCATCCTCGAATATCTCGAAGAAACGGTGCCTGAGCCGCCGCTCTTTCCCACCGATCCCTTCGAGCGTGCGGAGACGCGGCGCCTCATCGACTGGTTCGATGACAAGTTCAATCGCGAAGTGATCGAGAACCTCGTCCACGAGCGCATCACAAAACGCCTCTCTCGGGCAGGCTATCCAGATGGCGCGAGCCTCAAGGCGGGAAGCCAGAACATCCGGGTCCACCTCGACTACCTGACCTTTCTGCTTGAGGGACATAGCTGGCTCTCCGGTCCGCGCATGACGGCCGCCGATCTGACCGCAGCAGCGCATATCTCCTGCGCCGACTACACAGGCGATGTCCCGTGGGAGGACTACCCGCTCGTTCGTGACTGGTATGCCGTGATGAAATCGCGACCGTCGTTCCGTGGCCCTCTGGCTGATCATCTGCCGGGGTTCCCGCGTCCGCCCGCCCACTACGCCGATCCGGATTTCTGAGGCCTCGCACGATGGTGTGCAGGAGTGACTCGTCTGGCCGCAGATACTGCCCTAAGTGCATTATGTACTTTCAGGGAGGCTCTAATGACCCGCACTCCACCACGCCAGACCCTCAGCGTCCGCACCGCGCTTCGGATTGCTATGGGACTGCTCACCGCCGCCTGCTCGGCCACTGTTCAGGTGGAGGGCTACGACGGTCGCAAGCAGCCTTTCGGTGCGGGCCTTCATGCAGGTCGTGTCGCTGGAAGGTGATTGCCGCCAACACGTGCGCCGCCGCTCGGCAAAGCGCCATTGGACCTGCCTCGGAGGGTTGGGAGGGTATCTCCAGCCCAATAGAAGCGCTGCCAGGCGAGCCTGATGTTACCGCATGGGCGGGTTTTCCTCGTCGTTCCCGCCCTCATGTCGGCAATCAGCACAGGGTCCGCCTGGCAAGACCGGCTCGTGTAAGCCAGCCGCGCACAAGCCGCGCGAGCGAAACAAGGTGATCGGTACGCCGCTCACCGCTGCACTCCGCGACGAGGCTATGGCTTGCGGCTTCTCCGATCTCGCGATCGCGTCGCCTGAGAGCGTTTCCAACGCCGGAGAACGCTTGGGGCAGTGGATCGACCAGGGTCGTCACGGCGAGATGGGGTGGATGGCAGACCGCCTCGCCTGGAGATCAGACCCCAGCGCGCTTTGGGCGGAAGCCCGATCCGTTATCATGCTGGCACACCCGTACACTCCTCAGCACGATCCCCTGGCGGTTTTGACACAACGGGACCGCGCGGGCATCAGCGTTTATGCCCAGGGTCGCGACTACCACGACGTCGTCAAGAAGGCCCTGAAGCGCTTGGGGCGGTGGCTGATCGATCGGGCTGGAGGCGAGATAAAGGTCTTTGTCGATACAGCCCCGGTGATGGAGAAGCCCCTGGCCGAAGCGGCGGGGCTCGGCTGGCAAGGCAAGCACACCAATCTCGTGTCACGGGAGCTTGGCTCATGGTTTTTCTTGGGGGCGATCTTCACCACACTCGAGTTGCCGAAAGGCGATCGCCACGCAGACCGCTGTGGCGGCTGCCGGCGGTGCCTCGACATCTGCCCGACCGCGGCCTTTCCCGCGCCCTACCAGCTCGATGCGCGGCGTTGCATTTCCTATCTAACGATAGAGTTGAAGGGACCGATACCCCGCCAGTTCCGTCCTTTGATCGGCAACCGCATCTATGGTTGCGATGATTGCCTAGCGGTGTGCCCGTGGAACAAGTTCGCCCGAGAAAGTGACCCTCGCTACGTTCCACGAGGCGAGCCGGCACCTCGGTTGGCAGAACTCGCCGGACTCGATGATGCAATGTTTCGGTCGCGCTTCGCTGGATCGCCGATTAAGCGGATCGGCCGCGGGCGATTCCTGCGCAATGTCGCCGTGGCGGTCGGCAACTCGGGGGATGCGGCGCTCTCAAGCACCGCAGACCAGCTCGCCTCCGATTCCGATCCCCTCGTTCGTGGACATGGTGTCTGGGCGCTCGCGCGCCTCGACCCGGATCGCACCAGACAACGGTACCAGTACGAAGACCCTGATCCCTTCGTGGCGCAGGAATGGCGACACGCATGCGCAGAGGCCCAATGACCGACACACCCACACTGCTTTCCTTTGGGCACGGATATACGGCCCACGCCCTGGCGTCCCGACTGATGGCAAAGGGCTGGCGCGTGATCGGAACGACCCGCCGCGAAGAGCGCGCCGCCGAGATCCGTGCCACCGGCACCGAAGCCACGATCTGGCCGGGCGGTGATTTGGCCAAGGTCTTTGAAGAGGCCACGCATTTGTTGACGTCCGTCTCTCCCAACGAAGAAGGCGACCCCGTTCTCGGAGAACATTCGGACGAAATCACCAAGGCAGCGCCTAAGATCCGCTGGGCGGGCTATCTCTCGACCACCGGCGTTTATGGAGACCGTGAGGGCGGTTGGGTGGACGAAGACAGCCCCTGCACCCCGACCACCCGGAGGGGACAATGGCGGTTGGCAGCAGAAACGGCTTGGCAATCGCTCGCCAAAGACTGCGGCTTGCCTCTGCATATTTTCCGTCTCGCAGGCATCTACGGGCCTGGCCGCGGCCCTTTCGCCAAGGTTCGAAACGGCACCGCCCGCCGGATCATCAAACCCGGCCAGGTCTTCAGTCGGATCCATGTCGAGGACATCGCATCGGTGCTGGCGGCATCGATCCAGTCGCCGCGTCCTGGTCAGATCTATAATGTCTGCGACGACCTCGCCGCTCCGCCGCAGGATGTGATCGCCTATGCGGCAGAGCTGCTCAGCTTGCCAGTGCCCCAAGCCGTCGACCATGAGAAGGCAGATCTCAGCCCCATGGCCCGAAGCTTCTATGCCGAGTCGAAGCGTGTCTCGAACGCCCGGATCCGAGAAGCACTGGGCGTAACCCTACGCTATCCGACGTACCGCGAAGGGTTGGCTGCCCTGCTCGCTGCCGAAGGTTAGTCAAGCAGACGCACCTCTGCTTCGCCCGCCTGCAAGACGCCTTCCGCCCGATCGAAGCGCACATGCGCCAATCCTTGGCCACCCGCTTGGCTGAAGAGTACGCCCACGGGCTTGCCCTCCGCCGTCTGGAGCGCCGATCCGATTGAAGCCTCACCGTCGACGGAAACGCGCACGAGACCCTTTCTCAGCGTTGTCTTGTGCTTCATGCGGGCCGTGACCTCCTGACCCACATAACACCCCTTACGGAAGTCCACGCCGTTCAGTCGCTCGAACCCGGCCTCCAGAACATAGGTGTCATCTGCCACCAACTCGATGTCACTCTCGGGCACGCCCGCCGCGATCCTGAGCGCGGAGTAATCCGCCTGAGTGGCGGCCGCAGCGTTCAATTCTTGAAGAACGGCGGCTGGATCATGAGCGTAAACACGGATCCCGAGAGCAGCAGCCCTCGGATCTTTGACCACAATCGCGGCACCAGTCTCGGCGGAACTGGGCGGGCTCAACGTCTCTTCCCCCGCGCCCGACATCCATGCAAGCGCCACATTGACGTCAGGTTCGACCGCAACCCGAGCATCTCGGCGGAGACAGTACATCATCAAACGGCGCAAAAGATCTGGCGATCGAGCCGCGGCACAGTCGATGCGGATAGCCCCATCCTCCCGTTCCGACAGGAAGAAGTCGTGAAGGTATTTGCCTTGCGGCGTCAGCAGCGCTGCATAGACCGCTTGGCCCGGCCTCACTCGATCCACATCGTTGGTGACAACCCCTTGAAGAACGGTCCGAACATCTGCACCTTCCATCGCCAGACACGCTCGCCAGTCCGCCACCAGGCCCATCAAACTCACCATCGCGCCCTCCTTTGATGCACCCACGGCATATAGGCATCGCCATCCCCGCGAGCGAACGCTATACAGCCTGCAAGAGGGTTCGACCATGACGCTTCCCAACCCCGAGGATCGCGCGGCAGGCCGAGCCCCGCTCGCCTTCCTGCTCTTTCTTGCGCTTATGACATCGGTGGTGGCTTTCACCATCGATGCGGTTCTGCCCGCCCTCGACGCAATTTCCGACGATCTCGCCTTCCGAGACCCGAACGACCGTCAGTTGATCGTGATGATCGTCTTTCTTGGAATGGGTCTCTCGCAACCGTTGTTCGGCCCACTCGCTGACAGCATCGGACGCAAGCGCGCGTCTCTCGTCGGCTGGGGGATCTTCCTGGTCGGCTCTGCCTTATGTGGCGTGGCATCAAACCCCGAAGCCATGCTTGCCGGGCGTTTTCTCCAGGGCTTTGGCGCCGGTGGTCCCCGCATCATTGCAGTTGCTGTCGTTCGCGACCTCTATACGGGCCGCCCTATGGCACGAATTCTATCGATCGTGCTTACGATATTCATGTTGGTGCCGATGCTCGCTCCCCTCGTCGGACAATGGATCGAGCTCTGGGGCGGATGGCGCATGATATTCGTGTTTTATGGAGCCATGGCTGCAGTCGCTGCGCTTTGGTACGGGATCGGCGTGCCCGAAACCCTAGCACCAGAGGCAAAGAGACCGCTCACACTTCGCCCCGTCGCTCAGGGTTTTGCCGAAGTCCTGTCAAACCGGAAGGCTATGGCCTACACGGCGTCTGCGGCGTGCGTTTTCGGCCCGTTTCTGACGTATCTCGCGACTGCTCAGCAGGTCCTCGAAGAGCTCTACAACCTCGGGACACTGTTCCCGGCAGCGTTCGGGCTCCTCGCGATCGCCTTCGCAGGGGCGAGCTTTGCAAACAGCCGGCTTGTGATGGCGCTCGGCATGCGCCGTCTCGCCCTCATTGGCCTCGTCTCTCTGTTCTTGGTTAGCCTGGGCGGCGCTTTGCTTATGGCGTTGGTCACGGGGGGGCAGCCGCCGCTCTGGGTGTTTATGACGCTGATGGCGCTCGTCTTCACCTGCATCGCCATCCTGTTCGCGAACTTCAATGCCCTGGCGCTCGAACCGCTCGGCCACGTCGCGGGTACAGCCTCCGCCGTTGTGATGTCCCTTTCGAGCCTCGGTGCAATGCCCGTCGGTCTTCTCATCGCTCAAAGCTACAATGGGTCGTTGTTGCCGATGTTCGGCGGGTTTGCGCTGATGGCCGCCGTCGGTCTCGGGTGCTTTCGTCTGGCCGAAAGCCCCATCGCGAGGCCGCAGCCATGAGCGCGCCGGTCTCCGTGATTATTCCGACGCTCAATGCAGCCGATACGATAGGCCCATGCTTAAGCGCCCTCGCAGAGGGAGCCTTCGATGGTCTGGTTGCAGAGCTAATCCTGGTTGACGGAGGCTCCTCCGATTCTATCGCGGAACTGGCCGAGGGTGTGGGCGCTCGATTGATCAAGGCGCCCCAAGGCCGCGGGTCCCAGCTTTCCGCAGGCGCCGACGCCGCACGCAGCACGTGGATGTTGTTCATCCACGCCGATACGGTTCTGCCGCCTGGCTGGCCATCGGTGTTCCGCGCCCATATCGAGCGTGGTGCTAGCCGTGCAGGCTACGCCGGCCTTGCCTTCGACAGCACGGACCGTATGGCCAGGGTCACGGAACGCTGGGCGAATTTGCGTTCTCGTCTGTTCGCGCTTCCATACGGCGACCAAGGCTTGCTGATCCACCGGGATCTTTATCGCGCTGTTGGGGGATACGACGCTATCCCGCTTATGGAGGACGTCGCCCTTGTCCGACGCCTCGGACGCAACCGGTTGACGCGGCTGGCCGTGACGGCCACGACCGCTGCGACCCGCTATGAGCGAGACGGCTGGACCCGGCGTGGCGCGCGCAACCTCTCGACATTGGCGCTCTACTATCTGGGCTGGCGTCCCGAAACGCTCGCGAAACGGTATCGCAGATGACTGGTTGTTGATGGCACCGGTCAGCGAGTAGATTCTGCGCATGGTCGGGCGATGAAGGAGATTTGCCATGCCAGCTGCGTTCATCTTCTTTGTGCTTGCGCTCGTCATCTCGGATCCCGCCAATGGCCAAGCGGTTGGTTTGCCGGATCGCACCGAAACATCGAGCTCTGAACCCGAGCACCACACAGGCTTCGGTGCAAAGAACAAACACCGCCGCCACCATCCACCGGGCACCCACCCGGCCGACCGGGCGGGTCCCACCTTGAGGATCTCGACAGAACGCGGCGACACCAAGCTGCGGTTCGAGTGCAATGCGAGCATGGCCAAATGCCTCGAAGCGCTTGATCGGGTCTGGACATCGGTCCGCCCATGAGAGCTGGAGCGGGGGTCCGAAGCCTGGTGATCCTCGCCAAGGAGCCGCGACCAGGCAGGGTCAAGACACGCCTTGCCCGAGACATTGGCACGATTGCAGCAGCTGGTTGGTATCGCAACCAGTTGGCTCGCTTGGCCCGGAGGCTGTCTCCCGATCCGCGCTGGAGAACCGTCATTGCCGTAAGTCCCGATACAAGCTTGGCATCCCGCGCCTGGCCGCGAGGCCTCGATCTCATCCCCCAAGGCGACGGGGATCTCGGCATTCGAATGATTCGCGCGCTGACCGCACAACCTCCCGGACCCGCGGTGTTGATCGGAGCGGATATCCCAGGCGTTAGCCGCGAGCACATCGCGCGTGCATTCTCACTGTTAGGACAATTCGAAACCGTCCTTGGCCCCTCCGACGATGGTGGCTACTGGTTGATCGGCCTCCGACGCAGCACCGCTGCCCTGTCAGGGCGGGTACTTTCCGGCATCCGGTGGTCCAGCCCGCATGCCCTCAGCGACACAACTGCACGCCTCGCGCCGCATTCGGTCGGTTTCGCCGACCGGCTCTCCGATGTGGACACGGGCGAGGACCTCGCCCGCCTCTCGCGAGTTCACTCCGCGTAAGACAGCCGCATCCGACGTGCGCCGCTATGCATGACCGCCGCAACGAGATCCGAAGCGGCTGTTACCGGCGCGGAGCCGAAATCGAGGCGGAAGCGCCACCCCTCCGCTCCCTCATATGGCCCCTCGAGCCCATGCAAAACACCGGCGAGGTCCGGTGCCACATCCGTTCGCCTTGCTTGAAACCACTCAAGGTACCAGAGGCGGAGTGGTCCCCAATCCGGCTTTTCCTGAGCAGCCTCGACCAACAGCTCCGCGGCACCCCATTGAAAGGGTCCGATCACGCTGGTGAAACCACCATCAAAGATGAAGGTAACGGGATCGAATGACGCGACTTCGCTTTCCTCGATCCGGCGGACAAGGCGCCGACCGTCCCGCGTTACCGCGAGATCGCCGCGCAGGGGAAGCGACAGAGGTCCACTTCGCACTGTACTGCCGCCAGGCTCTTGGCGAACGGGTTCGGCCTCCACATCGCCGCCAGCCTCAATTGCGGCGGCCAGAGCAGAAAGCAGCGCTTCGACCCCACTGCTGCGGATCGGGTCGAGGATATCCCTGAGCCGCTCCTCGAGATCCGTCACGGCTGTGCCGCCCGCGACACCACACCGGCCGGGCGCACCCCAAGTGCGGAGAGCGCCGCTTCCAAGTCATCAGGCAGGGCGTCCGCTCCGGTCGGTCCCTGGGGAATATCGATCGGTGCGTCCCCCACTGTGAGATAGCGCCAGCCTTGAAACGGCCGGCAGGCTCGCCCCTCCACTCGAATCAGATTGGGATCAAGGATGATCGAGCAATGACGAACGCCCTCACTGGAGAAGACTTCCTCTAACGCCACGATCCTTTGACGGACCCGGATCACCCCTTTGATGACCCAATAGAGGGAGCCGCCGGCCAAAAGCTCGTCCTGCCGACGAGGCCACATCCGTGTCGTGTGAACCGGGCAAGCCAACTCACCTCGGGATCGACGTTCGGCGGCGCGGCTTGTCTGCCAAACCTCAAGATCAGAAATGGTTTCGGCGCCGACGCAAAGCTTCAGCAGATTCAGACGCGCACCAACCGATCCACCCCCATCTGCCATTTCCACCTCCGCCTTCTGCCAAGCTCAGGTGATCCCAAGCACATCCATCATCGTGTAGGCGCCGGGCTTGCGATCCCGGCCCCAGAGCGCCGCCTTGACCGCACCCCGCGCGAACAGCATGCGGTCCGTCGCGATATGACGCAAGATAATGCGTTCGCCTTGGCCTGCAAACACCACATCGTGCTCGCCTACGACGTCTCCACCACGCAAGGCAGCAAGGCCTATGGCACCCCGTTCTCGTGCTCCGGTCTGCCCATCTCGCGCCCGATCCGCCACATCTTCGAGCGACACGCCACGTCCCTCGGCGGCAGCATCGGCCAACATCAATGCGGTGCCCGAGGGCGCATCGACCTTATGGCGGTGGTGCATTTCGACAACCTCGATGTCGAAGTCCATGTCCAAAGCCGCCGCGACTTGGCGCGTGAGCGCCGTGAGCAGGTTAACACCGAGGGACATGTTCCCAGCGCGCACCACCACCGCGTGCCGGGCAGCGGCGTCGATCCGGGCGAGATCCGTTTCGCTCAGGCCCGTTGTGCCGATCACATGGACGAGACGGCCCTGCGCGGCAAGCTCTGCATGGGCCACGGTCGCAATCGGTGCGGTAAAGTCGAGCACCGCGCGGGCCCGCGTGAAGACCTCAAGCGGATCGTCAGACACCGCGAGGCCAATCCGCCCCTGTCCCATCGCCTCACCGAGATCTTGGCCAACCCAAGGATGCCCAGTCCGTTCGGTCACTCCCACGAGAGTGGCGTCTGGTGACTCCTGGACCCCGGCGACCAGCATCTGTCCCATGCGGCCACTGACGCCGGTGACGGCTATCGGTAACGGTTCGGTCATCGGCTCCGCCTCCCCTAGGCTCACTCGCACACATCAAGCCTGGAATGGATGGCAAGGCGGGCCTGCGTCAAGGCTCAGGCGTCTCCCGGCACGCCATAACTTGGCGCATCGGAGGGGTTCAGAGCCCGCGTAACATAGGCCTCGAGTTGCGGCTGATAGAGTTCCCAAAGCGACGCCAACCCGTCCACGGGACAATCATCCGTCCAGTCGACCCGGAGATCGGCAACCGGCCAAGACACCTCTCGAACAAGTTTCATGCCGGCGGAGTGGATTGGACCTGCTTCACCGCCCGCAGCGAGGGCTGCACGCATAACATGAACCAAGCGATCCCCAAGCGGTCCCGTAGAGGCAACAAACGCCTCTACCATTGCGTGAGGCACATCCGGGTTGGCCAAGAGATTGCCACCGCAGGCAGCATTCTCCGCATTGGCCTCTGCCCACACCCCCAGCGCATTGGGCCCCGAATGAATTGCGGCACGTCCGGCGGCATCCACTGCCGTCACTTGGCGGTACTCCATATGCCGCGCCGTAGACTGAAGGATGCCGATGGTTTCGGGCGCGCTGGCTCCAAGCTCCATGAGATCGAGGGCGCGGGACCCCAGCGTCGGATCGGTTATGTTTTGGCTTGCGACCGCACCCACCCCGGCCTTGGCAAAGGCGCACCGAGCAGCGACGGCTGGTGAAGACGATGCAACGGCAACCCCAAACATTCCCGTTTCTGCACAACGAGCGACGATAGAGAACGTCATCTCAGGCCTCGTCTGGGATCACGGCAGTGGCATCGATCTCGACCAGCCATTCGGGTCGTGCGAGCGCGTGCACAACCAAGCCGGTGGAGACCGGATGGACGCCCTGGATGTACTCCCCCATCGTCCGATAGACGGCCTCGCGGTGGCGCACGTCGGTTATGTAGACGACCACTTTCACGAGGTGTTCCATCCGGCCGCCTGCCTCCTCGATTAGCTGCTGGATGTTTTGCATCACCTTGTGGGTCTGCTCGGCAGGGTCGTGGCTGTCGATGCTCTTCGCGTCGTCAAGGCTTTGGGGGCACTGACCACGCATCCAGACGGTGCGGCCACCGCGCGTAACCACTGCCTGGCAAAGATCATTGTCGAGGGCTTGCTCGGGATAGGTATCTCGGGTGTTGAAGGGGCGGATCCGATGATGGGCCATTGTCAGGCCTCCTGCGGTACGGCAGTAGGGCAATAGGCTTGATAGGCCCGTTGGATCGCGATTTGGTCGGCGATGAATTTGGCATCGTGCCAGACGCCCCAAATGAAGGAAGACCCGCGCCGCGACAACCAAGGCAGGCCGAGAAAGTAGATTCCAGGTTCGGCCGCGACGCCCCGCTGGTGCTTCGGCCGACCATCAGGGCCAAAAGTGTCGACCTTGAGCCAACCGAAATCTAGAGCGTAGCCGGTCGCCCAGAGGATCGTGGTGATGCCTGCCTGCTCCAAATCCAATGAAAGGACCGGATTGGCCACACATTCGGGATCAGGTCCGATGTGATGCGCCTGGATCTCCTGAGGAAAGTCCAACCCGTTGGCAGCGATGTATCTGTCCGCCTCAGCCAATAGGGCGAGGTAATTGGCGTCTCCCCGTGCAAGGTTCTCCGCAAGATCAGGGGCGAACCTGATCACGCCGTTCTCATAGCTCCGCGTCATCCCGACAAGCGTCATTCCCCGATCAGCCAACGTTCGGAAGTCCACCGTGTTGCCTCCGCGCGCGCCGCTCACCGCGATGGTCACGTGTTCAAGACCAGGCTCTAGCGCCGCCGCTTCCCATTTTCCGAGAACGCCAAGCCACCAGACATTGTCGCGCCCGCGATAGCGCCGAGGCGGGCGATCATGGGGTCCGACGGAGAGATAGACCTCGCGTCCCGCGAGGAGAAGCTCGTCGGCTATCTGTGTTCCCGAAGACCCGGCACCAACCACCAAGACAGCTCCATTGGGGAGCTGCTTGGGGTTTCGGTATGCACTGGAGTGGAGCTGGGTGACGCGGGTATTTTCTGGCACGAGCGGCGGCACGAGCGGTTTCTGAAAGGGTCCCGTCGCCGCGACGACGCGCTGCGCCACCAACGACCCTGCCGAGGTCTCGACCTGAAACCCTGCTTCACCGTCCAGCCGCTCGACCGAAGTGACCTCTACCCCCGTCCGTATCGGCGCTGAGATCGCGTCAGCGAAGGCGGTGAAGTAGGCAACCACGTCGTCTCTAGGCGCAAAAGCGTCCGGATCACCCGGAAACGCCATCGTGGGAAACCGGTCATGCCAGGCAGGACCGTTGGCCACCAGGCTGTCCCAACGCTCCGAGCGCCAGCGTTCCGCTATCCGGTGGCGCTCTAGAACGATATGCGGCACGCCGGCCTTGCTCAGGTGCTCGCTCATGGCAAGCCCCGCCTGACCGGCACCGACGACCAGCGTGTCGACCCGCTCCGTCACTGCTGTCTGACCAGGCTACTCGGCCGCCTGCGCATGGCAGCTCGCCGCGTTCTTCGACCAAGGCAGATCGCGCAGGTTGCTGTCATCGAAGAACCCAACCGGGAGGAGCTTGAACCCGCAGGTGATGCAGGGCTGAACCGGATAATCCTCGGGCCGCGGCATATGGTGAAGCCCGAACGTATGCCAGGCGACGATATCGGTGCCTGCAATCGGCCGGTCATCCGCGATGAAAGCATCCAACCCATCCGACCCATCCGATCCGTTCACAAACTCACCGGCCGGATAACGCTCCTCCGGATCGAAGGCCGTTATCCACAGGTCCTTGTAAGTGTAGCCGGCACGCCGGCCAGACGGTCCATCGGGCGAGATAAAGGGCGTCACCGTGGACATCGGCATCAGCTTGTATGCTGTGGGCTGCCCGACATGGTTGGTGCGCCCCTTGCTCTTGATCTTCCAATAGCGGTGCATCGACGTATCGGCTTTTCGCGCACCACTTTGCTCTGTCTCCAGCACGGTCTCATGCAGTCGATAGGCATTGCCATAGGGGTTCTGTGGCCCTGCAGGCTCAGCATGGGTGTTGCACTCAACGACAGTGTTCTCGTCGCCATCCACAGCCATATCCAAGCGCGCACAGAACGTGTGCTGGTGGATCTGGCCGAGCACACCCGGGGCCACCTCCACCCCGTAGTCCCCCGGCTGCCCAGGCACACAGGCCGTGGTGTTGATGATGCCGGTCGCCTTCATCTCGAACTCGATGGTCCCGTCCATCATCAGATACCAGTAGTACCCGTACTCATAGTTGCCGACCGTCGCGATGGTGGAGATCACCAGCTTTCGCGCGCGCCGCGTCTCGGTACGATCCAGCCGGAAATCGTAATGTTTCCAGGCAACGCCCATGTCCTCTTCGTGGATGCAGATGGCGTTCTTTATGGTCTCAACCTCGCCGTCGCGCCCGTTCAACGTCGCATCGAGGTACTGGATCGCGCCTAGGCAGTCGCATCCGAGCTCCAAGGAATTGACCAGCCGTCCAACACCGTACTCGCCGATATCAAAGACGTTCTTGCGGGGATGCGCACCGTCTGGAGATCCGTAAGGCACCATCATCTCGGCAATCGAGGCGCGATAGATCACGGGCCGCCCGGCAATAGAGAGGTCGTGCAGCGTCAGCCCCTCCCGCGCGTTGAAGCCGATCCGAACGCTCCAATCGTGCCAAGTGAGGCAGTTGCCATCGAGCTGGAAACTCACGCCGTCCGGCTGCACGACGTTGATGGGTCGGAGATCCTGGCGAACCGCGGTCTGAAAGACGTGATCGTAGTTCGACTCGCCGCGCGGGATCGGCACATCGCCGTTATCCATCACAGCGAGAACTTCGCCGGTGTTGATATCGACCGTTGCATTCAAACCGTCGACTGGGTGGGCATATTGGTTGTCCATCTCAGAATTGCGGACCCAAACGAAGACATGGGAGATCCGCCGTCCCGCCTCCTCCGCTACGCCGAAGTTCCCAGCCGACCACGGATCGCAGCAGACGAGGCTCATGTCTTCGATCCCCCGACGCTTGCAGGCGTCTTGGAAGCGCGGATCAGCCTTCACCGCGTTCTCGACTTCCATGAACTCGACCGGCGCGATCATCGGAATGGCGTCTGGCAGATAACTGGCTGAGACGATTTTCTCTTCCGTTAGGGAAACGAGACAGCGCGTAACCCCAGGACGATCAATGAAATAGATGTTCGCCCACGCACTGCGATCTATCGGAGTGCCGGGACTGAACGCTCTGACCACTGCCTTCTCAGGCTCGGCCAACTCGATCATCTCAAACTTCGCTTCCGCGCCTCGCTCGACACCCGCGCGAACCAGATCGACCGTTTGGGTAATCTCTTCTGCCGTCAACGGGTTGAGCGGATGCAACGCCGCCCGGGTAGCCATACCGTCCATCATTCCCGATCTCCTCTCAGAACCGCGCCCCGGTGTTTTGCTGACGCGAGCGGGTCAAACCTATCGGCGCCGGAGGGTGCCGGCGCCCGAATGCCCTGGCCGCATTTTCGAGCGACCAAGGCGTCAGTGTCACTGCTTGAGGCGCGTCCAAATCTTATCATAGAGCGCCTGAACCTCTGGAGCACAGACTTTGACAAAGGTTCCCGGAGGTGCGGAGGCCGGGGGGTTTTGCTCTGGCGAGGTCTTCAGGTCCTCGGTCAGGAGCGGCGTCACCCCTTTCACACCGGCAGTGTACTGTGCAAAGTTTGAAACCGCGGCGATGTTCTCGGGCTCAAGAAGGAAGTCCATGAACTTGATCGCGCTCTCGCGGTTCGGCGCATCCTTTAGGAGGACGACATTGTCCATCCAGACGATGTAACCCTGCTCAGGATAGGCATACTCAACCGGTGCTCCCTCGGCACGGGCCTTCGCACCAAACCCATTCCAGATCATGCCAACGGCCGCATCCCCCGAAACGAGGACGTCCTTTGCACCGTCTGAGTTAAAGGATGCCCAGTGTGGCTTAGCTGCCTCCACGGTTTGGCTAAGAAGTTTTAGTTGCTCACGATCCGTCGAACACTGTGGGATACCCAGATGGATAGAGGCGAGTGCGAGCAGTTCACCCTGCGTATCCAAGACGTTGATCTTCCCGGAGAGTGCCTCTGGTGGGTTGAAGATGATATCCGTGGTGTTGATCTCGCCCTCATAGACCTCGCGGTTTACCATGAAGCTGGTGGAGCCCCACTGGTAGGGGATCGAGTGCATACGGCCCGGATCGAAATCGACATCCAGCCACTGATCCTCTATGTTCGCTTTGTTCTTGAGTTCTCCCTCGCCAATCGTGTCGAGCATCCCCTCGTCGCGCATGATCTGGACCATGTAGTCGCCAGGTACCGCGACATCGTAGGATCCGAGTGTGCCGCCTTTGAGTGAGGCCAGCATCGACTCGTTCGAGTCGTAAGTGTCCATGGTGACTTCGATCCCGGTCTCTTCGGTAAACTTCACCAGAAGCTCTGCCGGAATGTACTCGAACCAATGGTAGATCGAGAGCTTGCCCTCGGCCGATGCGACCCCTCCGAGGCCGAGCGCCAAGATAGTTGCCAGCGCGGTGGTTCTTTTCATTGTGAACTCCTTTCCCTGTTAGTGTCCCCGAGTTTGCTCACGAGGTACGAAAGCGTAACGAACAGGATCGAAACCCCGAGCATCAGCGTGCTGATCGCCATGATGTTCGGTTTGATCCCTTGTTTCACAGCGCCAAAAATTGCCGTTGGGAGTGTCTCGACCCCGGCGCCTTTGACGAAGTTGGTGATGATGAAATCGTCGAGCGAGATGATGAAAGCGAGCAAGAAACCGGCAACGATCCCCGGCATCATCAATGGCATAAGCACCAGTCGGAACGCTTGCCATCGGTTTGCATAGAGGTCGAGAGCTGCCTGCTCATAGATCGACTCGATGCCCTGAAGCCGCGCCGCAATCGGCAAATAGGCGAACGGGATACAAAAGACGATATGCGCGACGAGGATCGTCAGCACCCCACGCTCGAACCCGATAGCCGAAAAGAAGATCAGTGTGGCCACGGCGGTCACGATCTCGGGCACCATTAGCGGCAAGTTTATGAGGGCAAAGCTTGCTGATTTACCGCGGAAGGTCCCGCCCCGGATCATTGCAACAGCCGCGGCGGTGGCTATAACGGTTGCAGTCACAGCTGCGCTCACCGCGATGATAATCGAGTTCCAGGCGGCCTGCTTGAACTTGTCCGCTTCGATCCCGAAGAACACCTCGTGATACCAGACAAGACTGAAACCGCCCCAACGGGTGATCGATGTGCTCTCATTGAAAGAGTAGATCATGACGATGATCAGCGGTGCATAGAGCAACGTTAAGCAAAAGATGGTGACGCTGAGGAAGCCCGGATAGCGGCGCAGATTCATTATCGCACCTCGGCTTTGGCCTGATTGCGCGCATAGAACATCAACACAATCAAGACCATAGAGAGGAGGATCATCGCCGCGGCTGCTCCGAAGGGCCAGTTTCCGGCGGCACCCTTGAATTGGTCTTCGATCAAAGACCCGATCATGAAATTCTTTGCGCCACCAAGCAGGTCTGGTGCGAGGAAGGCCCCCAGCGAAGGAACAAAGACCAATATGCATCCCGCAATGATCCCAGGTTTGACTGCCGGGATCACAACAAGCCAAAGCGCGCGCCATCGGGAGGCGTAGAGGTCTGCCGCCGCTTCCGACAGCGCAAAGTTATAGCGCTCGACCGAGGCGTAGATGGGTAAGACCATAAATGGGAGATAGCTGTAGAATAAACCAAGCTGAACCGCGAAATCGGTATTGATCATACTTATCGGGCTATCGATGAGACCAATCGCAATCAGCCATTCGTTCACCGGTCCGGTATCGCGGATCAGAAACTTCATCGAAACTGTACGGATAAGCAAATTCACCCAATAGGGAACTGTAACGAGGAAGAGCCATAGGCCGCGTGTTCGTTCCGGCCGGGTCGCAATGAACCATGCGGTGGGGAAACCAATCAGCAGGCAAAGGATCGTCGCCAAGCCGGCCTGCCAGATCGATCGCCAGTAGATTGAGATGTAGGTCCATTCGATCTTTGGGGGCTCATCGCCGAACAAACCTCGATCGATGAAAAAACGGTCATAGGAAGCCAGAGAAAACTCCCAGATCACGCCCCCTCTGAATTCCTTTGTCAGGAACGAATAGATCAGCATCAGTCCGACCGGGAGGACGAGAAAGAACCCGATGGCGAGCCATGCCGGGAGCATCAATTTGAAACGGGCATTGGCGAAGGTGTTGCCCCCGCTTCCTCCCGATTGCGCCATACCCGCCATCAGTCGGACAGCAATCGGGCCGCGCCCGGGTCTATGGTTAGAGTGGCAGAGTCGCCAGGCTGATAGGGAACGGCTTGATCATGCGCGTTCTGCGTTCGCACGACCACCTCCGACCCATCTCGCAGACGGACAACGTACTGCGTGTCGGTTCCGAGATAGATCAATCTCTCAACCTCGCACGGGATAGGCCCGTCGGCGGACAAAGAAAGACGCTCCGGACGGATAGAGATGTGAGCGCGACCGCTGGATGGTCCAGTACCAACCGCATCAACCTCGCTTCCGCCGGTCAGTTGTACGCGCGTCGCCGTGCCGTTGGCCGAAACAATCTCACCCGCGATGAAGTTGGTCTCGCCGATGAAGTCGGCTACGAAACGGTTCGCAGGCGCCTCGTAGATTTCTTCAGCTCGGCCAACTTGCTGAAGGCGTCCCGCCGACATCACCGCAATTCGATCCGACATCGTCAGCGCTTCTTCCTGGTCATGCGTGACGAAGATAAACGTGATCCCGGTTTCCTGCTGAATTTGCTTCAATTCGATCCGCATCTGCTGTCGTAGCTTGAGATCCAGGGCGGATAGGGGCTCGTCGAGCAGAAGCACCTTTGGGGCGGGCGCAAGCGCACGGGCGAGTGCCACGCGCTGCTGTTGGCCGCCAGAGAGCTGATTTGGTTTTCGCTGACCCTTGTCGGCTAGCTGAACCAAATTCAGCATCTCCGACACGCGCTTTGCTGCTCCGGCCTTCGGCCGCCCAAGCATGTGGAGGCCGAAGCCCACATTCTCGGCTACCGTCAGATGCGGGAACAGAGCATAGTTCTGGAAGACGGTGTTGATCGGCCGCTTATTGGGTGGAAGCTCAGCAATGCGTTGACCATAAAGGAAAATATCGCCGGCCGATACAGGCTCAAAGCCTGCGATCAGTCGAAGAAGCGTGGTCTTCCCGCAACCCGACGGCCCGAGCAGGGTAAAAAACTCATTGTCGCGGATATCGAAGCTGACATTGTCGAGTGCCTGTGTTGCATTCGACCCCGTGCCGAACTGTTTGTCGACACCGATGATCTCCACAGCTGCATTCGCCGCCTGCACGCGCCAATCCCCCTTGCTTGACGTGATCCTTAACGGTGTCAGGCAAACCGTCGCAGTGCAAGACGAATGTTGCAGGGCAGCAATTTCAGATGAGTTGGTCGGAGTGAGAGGATTCGAACCTCCGGCCCCTGCCTCCCGAAGACAGTGCACCACGGCTAAATCATTGGAGAATATGGGGTCGGCGTCCAGCCAAAACCCACGAGTTCCGGGAATGTCCCGTGATAGCTGAGCAATACCTGAGCAGAGCATCGGAGGGCGCTCAGCCCCTCCGCAGAGAGGGTGAGTGAACATGGATCTGATCGAAGCTCGCGGCGCCATCTTCAACCCCGCTCGCACCCATCGCCAAAAACTCTGGCGGATCTGGGATCACAAGAAGCCGCTGCTGATCTGCATCGGCATGAACCCGTCAAAGGCGTATGAAACCGACAACGACCCGACCGTAGAGCGAACCGATCGGCGAGCCCGGGAGCGCGGCTATGGCGGGCTGATCATGCTCAACATGCAGGACGTGATTGAGACCGATAGTCGGAAGCTCGACCAGATGCCCGCGGAAGAGCGCTGCACATCCGCAAATGTCGGGCAGCTAATCGCGGCCCTGGACATGGCTCAAGCCGGAGAGGCTGACATCCTCTGCGCCTGGGGTAAGCCCGGACAGAAGTATGGACCCGTCGCATGGCTCGCCACCTAAGCGCACCGACGCAGCGTCACGCTGTTCTGCCTTGGCACAAACAGGGACGGGTCGCCCGTGCATCCGCTCTATCAGCCCTACTCGGCGGAGTTCCGCTGGTTCAACGGGGTGAGCGAGAAGGACGCGGCCGAGCCGCTGTGCGTGCCCGCCTAACCCACCCCAGCCCCGCCATCAGGCGCAGCCGAAACCAATGGACCAAGAGGAGATGAGGATGGCCGATCAGGAGGGACAAGTTCTTGATGCCATAGACGCTGAGGCTGAACGGCAAGCGACACTGATCGTCACGATGCACGAATGCGAGGGCTTTGACGATCCCGAGGATCGGTGCCCGCGAAAACCAGAGAAGTGCATCTGCTGGCAGGGGCGCGACAAAGCCCCCACCACCCAAGGGGAGGGGTGAGGATGGAACAACCCAGCGACCGCGAGACCAAAGAGGTCTGGGCTGTTGTTCGAAACACTGACGATGTTGAGGGGAGAGGTCGTGCGTATATCGCGCACTTTTGCGAGTTGCCGGCAACGGCTTATCGGCTTGCCAAGGGTAAAGGCGTCCAAGGAGGACCCGCTGACGTAGATCGGATCATCCTTGAGAAGCGCGGCCGCCACTGGCTTGGCCCGGTCGAGGTCGAACTGCCTACCTCAGATGACAAGCAAGCCCAGAAGCGCAGAGATGATCGAGACGCAGCTTTGCGGCGAGCTCAGCAGCTTGGCCTTACCAAAGACGAGATAGAGGCCATCAGGCGCAACTAACCCCGGGCGCCGCGGCTGCTATCCGCGGTCTGTACACCGAGCCGGGGGCGCGCAAGCGCGGTGGCCCGAGGGCCCCCGGCGCCCTCAGACTTCTGGTTCTTCAAACCACATTTCTAGTTCTACGTATCTACAAGAAGGATCGCCAGGATCTTTTCCAGTCGGTTTCTTTTTCGATTTCAGCTGCCCTCCTGACATCACTACAAAAGCCCCTGAAAAAGCCCCCGTGAAATCCATGAACTTCTTCTTCACTGCTTCCGCACGCTTTTTCCCAAGGGCATTGTTCTCATCAGATCGCTTATCAACTCCCGTTGAGTCCGCATAACCGCGCAGCAAAATCTTCTTTCCGTTCGGCAGTTTTCCATTCCGCAGAAGACTCAGCGTATGCTCTGGGATACCTCTTCTCAAAAAACCTTCAAACGTCTTGTTGTCATACATGCCAGGGTATTTGGAAATATTACCAGTTTTGGAATCGGCAAATTTAAATGAACCCACCTTTATCAAGGGTATTTTGTGTTTACGAATCTTTGCTTTCTTTGCTAGCTCGGCGTCCGAACTCTCCTTCTCTTCGG